>CAYRAK010000064.1:0-8170 GCA_964422215.1 uncultured Clostridia bacterium
GAAATTAAAAGGAAAGCGGATATTTTCCATATTTCCAGAAAGATTGGTACATTACCTCGATTTTTTCTTGAGTAATATTAATGGCCTCTGGTTGGGGATATTCTCGAGCCATGAAACCTCCATTATAATCTCCAAGATACTTTATCATCTTTTTAGCTGACTCTTCTATTTCTCTTAAACTTCCGATCTGCATTGTTCTTTGAATGTCTACCGGACAGAAAAAACAAACCTTTCCACCAAACTCATTTCCTAATTTCTCGATTCCCATGAGTTCAGGTTGGTCAATCTGCAATACATCTACACCAATTTCGATCAAATCGGGAATAATATCAAGTATAAATCCACAGCTATGAAAAAAATAATGCATATTATATGAGTGAATAGTATCTGCTACCTTTTTATATCTTGGCTTGAATACTTTACGCCAAAAATGTGGACTTATCCAGAGAGCATTTTCTGTACCCCAGTCATCCCAGGTCATAAACCCATGTACACCAAGCTTACTCCATTTTTCAATAACTTGTAACTGTAAATCCAATAATTTATCAAGAAGTTCGCAGACATATTGTGGAAATAGATGCAAACCTGTTAAGAAATTACTCGTGCCTACTAATGCTTTTGCACGCTCCCAGAGTCCTATAAGCGGATCTCCACCAATAATGTACCGATGGGAATTCTCAGCAATAATTTCTCTGGCAACCTCATAATCTTCTTCTTTAAGCAAATCTGGAAACTTAAAATTTTTCAAATCTTCCCATTTTTTCATAGGAGATTCAAAGGGTCTTCCCATACTTTTATCCACTGTTTTCCAAGTACATCCCCATATATCGGTATAAATGCCTGTTTTTCCTTTAGGCTTGGTCTGAGTAACAGAGGCATTCATGACGGTACAGAAATCAGTATAGCGTGGTGGCAGAAAATCCAAAGGTATCCTCTCAGGTCCATCAAACTCTATCGCTTTTTTTACCAGCTCAATACTGTCCACTTTTCTCCTCCTGAAACATCTTAAATTTCTTGGCCTCGTTCAAGTTCTTTAGATTACATCTTTGTCGCACCTAAAGTCAACCCGGATAAATATTGTTTTTGCATAGCTAGAAACAAAGAAACAACCGGTAACACAGCCAGGACTGATCCTGCTAATATTACACCATAGTATTGATTTCCACGATATCCACTAACCATGTTAGAGAGAAATATTGGAATTGTAAATTTACTTGAACTTTGGAGTGCAATCAAAGGCCATACAAAACTATTCCACATACTCATAAAGGTAATAATAGTTAACGCTCCCAGAGCTGGTCGTGCCAAAGGTAAAATTATTTGAGAGAAAATTCGAAACTCCGAACATCCATCAAGCCGCGCTGCTTCTATTATAGGTGTAGGTATAGTTACGATGTATTGGCGCATAAGAAAAACTCCAAATCCATTCACCAAGAAGGGTACGGTTAGAGCATAATAGGTATCAAGCCATCCAAAGACCCTCATTAAAATAAAAAGCGGAATAATGAGCACCTGGAAAGGAATCATTATTGATCCAATAAGTATGTAAAAGAGAGGCTTTTTAAGTTTAAATTCATATTTTGCAAATCCAAATCCTCCCAAGGCACTTAAGAATACAGCAGAAAATGTGACTATTGAGGCGACAAAAGAGCTGTTCAGTACCGGCCTGAGAAATCCCCACTCTACAAATAAATCAATATAATTACTTGGTTTAGGAGTAGAAGGAATAAATGAGGGAGGATAATCAAATATTTCCCCCACATCTTTGAAAGAAGAAGAAATCATCCATAAAAAAGGTATTATGGTAACCACAAATCCGACAATTAAGATAAAATAAATAATAAACTGTTTTGTTCTATTCACTCCTTACTCCTCCCAGAGACCAAGTTTTTTTGTCTGAAAAAAGGAGATGCAGAAAATTATTCCAAATAAAATGAAACTTAGAGCAGAAGCTCTTCCTAGATGAAAAAATTCCATACCCTCCCTATAAATCAACTGAAGAATAGATAAACTGCTATATGCAGGTCCTCCTCCTGTAAGTATATATGGTTCTGTAAATATTTGTAGCAGTGATATCGTTGCTACGGTCACAACAAAAACAATTATCGGTTTTAACAATGGAATAGTAATATGAATAAAAGTTTGAAATGAATTGGCACCATCTACCTTTGCCGCTTCATACAGGTTTTCTGGAATACTTTGGAGTCCTGTTAAAAAATAAATGATATTAAACCCAGTCCAGCGCCAAAGCATAAGACCTAATATAGCTACCTTGACCAAATGTCTGGACTCTAGCCATCCATATCCTCCGCCTAATCCGCATTTCTCTAGGATAAAATTTAAGAGCCCAAAATCTTTGTTATAAATAAGGAGGAATGTAATAGCAATTACAACTACAGGCGTGACACTGGGAACAAAATATGTTGCTTTAAAGAAATTCTTGAGTTTTACCCTTGGGCTGTTAAGTATAACCGCTAAAATCAAAGCTAAAGGAAGAACCGTAGCTAATGTTCCCACAGTGTAGTAGAATGTATTCCAAGTCGCTTTAATAAATAACTTATCATGAATCAAGGAGAGGTAGTTTTTTAGTCCACTAAATTGTAGAGGGCCAAATCCACTCCATGTATGAAAGCTTAAAAATAATGCGTAACCTATAGGATATATCATGAATAATCCAAAACAAAGAAAAAAAGGTAAAACAAATATGTAAGGGGCCCATTTTGCCTGAATATTCCATAAATTCCATATCTTGTTCTTTAATTTATTTTTATCTCTCATGATGGAGTATCTGAAGGTTTCTCTGTCTATAAATACCAGGAACCTGATAGCAAATCATCCGGGACGGAATGACCACAAAATCCGTCCCGGATGATAAACATTATCTTATCTTTGCCCGAATATCCTCAGCAATAGAGTGTAAAAATTCTCTTGGTGCTACTTTTTGCTCAACAACATCTACAAAATTATCAGTAAGCAGGGTATCAAGCTCTGTATACATTGGAGACACATAAAGAGGTGGAACTTCTAAACCAAGCTCACACCAGAGTTTACCCACATTTTGTCCACCATAATAAGGATCCGAGACTTCCATTAATATAGGATCCTTTAACGCTCCTATGACTGGTGTTGTATCTCTAGTAATTTGGAACTTTCTTACCTGAGATTGTTTGGAAACCCATGCATATTTCAAAAATTGCCATACAAATTCTGGATATTTTGATTGCATGGTAACACCAAATGCAGTACCACCCCATGTAGCTGTTCTATATCCTCCTTCCTTCCACTTAGGCAAAGCCTGTATTCGCCATTTTCCTTTTTGTTCGGGGCAGAAGGTTTGAAGAAAGTAGTGTCCCCACCAAGAAGCAGAAAATGTCGATGCGACTTTACCTTCCTTATAATAAGACATCCCCGGAGCCATAAAAGCATCAGCAATAGGAAGAGCAACTTTGTATTTATGAATAAGATCAACATAGAATTTCAAAACACTTACACCTATTTCATTATCTATTATTACATCACCATTCTTATTAAAGAAACCTCCACCTCTCTGTAAAAGTAGCTGCTGGAACCAACCAGGATGATCCTTTGCAACTCCTAATGCCCATTGATCTATTTTACCATCTCCATCAACATCCTTTGTTAATTTTTTTGCCTGTTGTAAAAACTCATCCCAAGTTGCTATCGGTGTTGCAATCCCTGCCTCATCAAACATATCTTTTCGATAATAAAGTACACAAACAGGGTTTTGACCAGGTAAAAAATAAATTTTACCGTCTGGACCAGTGTATGATTTAAGTCGCGCCTCAACATAATTGTCATAAAGACCTTCCTCTTTAAGAGGAAAAGGGAAAAGCATATGATAGGCACCTTTCCAATATTGGCCAGTGCGTTGTATCATACAATCAATAATATCTGGAGCCCCTTTTCCTGCAACTAGAGCAGCAAGTACTTTATTCTCTAAAACAATTTTATCCCCAAACCACGTTGGCTCAAGCTCGAAATTAATCTCTGGATAAAGCTTGTTAAACTCTATACTCATCATTTTAAGTATCGATAACCAATCTTTTACACCTGACCATGCCTTAATTTTTATCGTTTTTCCTCGAAGATTTGGAAAATCTTTTTTTGGACCAACATCAGACGGCCAAGTAGGGTTTTCATTGATCCATTTTTTTACTATCTCTTCGCTGTAACTTTCCTGGCTTAACCCTATACCAGAAATGATAAGACAAATACTAATAACTATTCCTACAGTACACATCCATTTAGTTTTACTTATCATTTAACTTCCCTCCTTGAAAAATTTTTACTAAACTTATATAACGTACTTCTTTCTTCTTGTCCTGCTGTACATTTTGGTTATTAAATATATCAAGCTGTTTTAAGTTTGTCAACTTCCGCATTAAGCCAATGTAACCAAAGGGTAACTGGTTCTGTCATATGAAAAGTAACCAAAATAAGCTTAAACTAATCTCTGGTTAGATAATAATTAACCAGGGAGAAGGAGAAAATGGATATGAATGCGAGAGAAATAGATGAGGTTACCAGGAGGGAAGTTATTGGAGTAACTCGAAAAAAGTGAATTGTAGAAAGGTAGGTAACTTTAGAGATTTGTAAAATAAAAAGTGTTGGAGGTTCATTTATGAAAGTTATTTATAAGGAGGATTGGGATGAGGCTCGCAGGAGGATGGAAGCTTGGTGGAAAGGAGAAATTATAGATCGGGTGCCTATCAAAGTTACTGCTCCTAAGAAGGGTCAAGAAAAGACTTGGGCTATGGCATGTGCTTTTCCAATGGGTTCTCCTGATAACTCTTTGCCAAAAATTTCAGTTCCAGAGGTAACTCCAGATAATTTAGAAGATTATTTCACTGATCCAAAGCAAGTGATACCTCGACTAGAGAAGGCTATTGAAGCTACTTACTGGGGTGGAGAAGCTTTTCCTGTGATGTTTCCGGTATCAGTTGGTATGGTTGCAATCCTGGCAAATTATTTAGGTTCCCCTCTTAAATTTTTGAATACATATACAACCTGGAGTGCCCCGATTATTGATAACTGGGATAAAAATTGGGAATTTTCCTTTAATCCTGAAAATAAATGGTGGAGAAAAACTAAAGTTCTTCTTCAGGATGCCTCTTCTCGAGCTCCTGGGCGCTACTTTGTAGGTATTCCTGATTTAAATGGACCAAGTGAAATTTTAAGTCGTCTTAGAGAACCTGGTAATCTTTGTTTAGATGTTATTGAAAATCGTGATAAAGTTAAAAAAGCTATAGATGATATAACCTGTGTCTGGCTTCGATACTGGGAGGCTTCTCATGGAATAATTCATCAGTATATAGGAGGATACATTAACTGGATGAGTATATGGTCAGATGCGCCTTTTACTGATCTGCAGAGTGATTTTTCTTGTCTTATTTCTCCAGAAGATTTCAATGAGCTAATCTTACCTTCTATTGAGCAGCAGACTGAATGGATACCTCGCACCATATATCACTTAGATGGTCCTGATGCAATTCGACATTTAGATTCACTACTTTCTTTACCAAAACTAACCGGTATTCAGTGGATTCCTGGTGCAGGCAGTCCTTCGATGTCAAAATGGATACCTTTACTTAAGAAAATCCAAAAAGCGGGCAAACTGCAACATATAATTTGCAAGAAAGAAGAGGTTAAAGTAATCTTAAAGGAACTTGGTCCCAAAGGAATTCTTATAGAGACAGTATGTGGATCAAGAGAAGAAGCTGAGCAGCTTATAAACGAGGTTAAAAAGTTAACACATGTTAAAAGATGGACATAAGCGATAAGCTAAGCTCAAAAGATACAAAAAGGAGGCTTTATCGGATTTTTAGATAGAGGGAGTGGTTGTGAAATGTTTCCTTTACACCGGAGAGGAAAAGTTTAATAAAAACAAGGGAAAAGTCAGCATTGTATATATAGCATTTACGGATACAAAAAATAAATCAGGTTGGGAGTTAGTAATATTTTAGTAATATTTTTAAAAAGAAGTTAAATAGAAACCAAAGATAAGTAAAATGGAGAGGTTTACTATTTTAATAAAAAATTTAATTAAAGGTCGCCAAAATATACACTTTGTTTAAGTGTGAGAGCTACTATTGGTTTTTTGTATATCTTTCCAGTGATGATAGAAACATACTCATAAAACGTTTCGCATCAACCTTTAACGCCACATTTATTTTCTTTATTTTTCTATCCAAAGGAGGTCTTCTGTAACCTACTGATTGACCATAAGCTCGTTTTGAGGGGTCGTCAATAACATCTACCCATATTTTCTCAGTCTTTACCAGATCCCTTTCTATTGCGAAAGCTACTGCCAGAGGATCATGCAAGTGGCAGCCCTTTGTTCCCAGTCTATCAATCCATGGTGGTATGACAACTTTGAGCCATTCTGTCACAGGATTTGATTTCAGGTTGTCTAGATGCTGTTTGGTAAGTAATGTTTTTGTAGTTACATCTAAGGGGACAAGAGTAATATTTTTTATATCTGAGCGAAGCACAATTTTAGCTGCCTCAGGGTCAACCCAGAAGTTAAACTCTGCATAAGGGGTAATATTACCAGGATGATCAATTGCTCCTCCCATAATGATTAGCTCCTTTATATTGTGTGCTATTTTAGGCTCTTTCTGCAAAGCAGTTGCAAGATTGGTAAGTGGTCCAACGCAGATAAGTGTTATTTCACCTGGATTTTGCATGATTTTCTCGATTATAAAATCAACTGCTCCCCTAGAAGAAGCTTTAAGTTTGGAAAATCCACCGTAAGGTTCCTTTACCTTGCCTGGTCGAACCCAATCATGAACGAGAGGTTTTTCAGCTCCTTTGTATACCGGAATATCTCCTCTCCCGGCAAGTTCTAAAATACGTAAAGCATTGGCCACACCCTGATCTACATTCACATTACCATGAACTTCGGTCACACCTAAAAGTTCAAGTTCAGGTGATTGAATTGCCAGCAAAATCGCTAATCCGTCATCAACTTCCTCACCTATTGTGCCAGTTCCCGTGTCAGTATCAAGGATTATCTTTGTTTTGGTAGATCCTGTTGTTACCATAGCAAGACTTATAGCCAAGACTAACAAAAAAAGAATTTTAGGATTAAAACTTATTATATCCATGTTTTCTTTCCTCCTTTTTCAATTGATACGATCCATTCTTTTGCGGAAAGTTTCCAAAGAAAAAAATAAAAAGAAAGTTAAAATCTTAAACAATCTATTATCATCTTATGAAATTTTTCCCTGTCTATATCTTTGCATACCCATGTATTAGAAGGTTTACCTAATTTGCCCTGGATGTCTATTATAGTTTGACCTCGGGTTAAGATCCCTTGTGTTTCTACGTCAACGCAGGCTTTTTGAGCAGTTAAAAGATCTTTATTAAGTAGGTAAGCTACAGCCATAGCATCGTGCATGTAGCATTCTTGCAGATTATATTTTTTTAAATAATCAAGCCAGGTTGTAGCAGAAGAATAAAAGAGTTTACTTAATGGGTCGGCGTTGTCTTTTAAATGAAGAAAATCCTTCTTTGTAAATCCAACTTTTTGAGTGACATTTAAGCCTACCATAACTTTTGGTATCTTGGAAGTAAAGACTATTTTTGCAGCTTCTGGGTCCATCCAAACATTGAATTCAGCTACGGGAGTGACGTTTCCTTGATAAAAGGCAGCACCACCCATAATAACAATTTGATCTATTTTGTCTTTTAATTGAGGGTCCATGATTAAAGCAAGAGCAATGTTGGTAAGAGGACCAATGCATATGAGGGTGATTTTTTCTTTGCTTTTACTGACAGTATCAACTATAAATTGAGGGGCAAATTCTGATACAAGATTATCTTCCATAGAAGGTGTAAATTTGGGAATATCCTCTATCTCTACAAAGGGGCGTTTCATTTTCTCCGGTTTGTCTAAAATTATGGGACAAGAGGCCCCTTGAGCCACTTTTATTTGTTTTTTCATTAAATAAATAAGTCGCAAAGCATTTTTTGTTCCTACAGATACAGGAACATTACCATGAACAGTGGTTACTCCTACAACCTCAATCTGGGAGCTATTTAAAGCAAGAAGAAGGGCAACACCATCATCGAAATCAGCTTCCTTGGTACCTATTCCAGGATCAGTGTCTATTATTACTTTAGTTTTTTGCATAAATTACTCGTTTTT
>CAYRAK010000065.1:0-8160 GCA_964422215.1 uncultured Clostridia bacterium
GGAGTAACTCTGGAATCCGCTGAAATCACCCTGAGAGTGCATAAAAGGATAGACAAAGTTGTGAGGGTCAGCATAATCTGCAAGCCATCCAATGATAAAAAGAGTTAATCTGCGGTTTACCAGTTCTTTAAGATATGTAGCCCATTCAACTGGCCTTACCTCTATCTGAAATTTGGGATTTAAAGCTTCTACATTTTCCTCAAATATTCTAGCTGCAATTTCTCTTTGGGTGTTACCACTGTTGTAGAGAATGGTGAACTTGAATCCTTTCTCCCAAACCTTTCCACCCCATGCTTTCTTAAAGTGTTCTTTTGCTTTTTCAGGGTCAAAATAGTAAGTTTCTTGCTCTGGATTTCTAAAGGCAATTCCTTCTGGTATAGGTCCAACGGGCTTCAAAGCTTCACCATGGAATACATCCTTTAGATATGTTTTCCAATCAAAAGAGTAAGCAAAGCCTAATCTTACATCTTTATCAGCAAAAAAGTCTGGAGGTATTCCCTGACCATCCAGTTTTCCACTTCCTATATCAGTATTTCCTTCAGGATTTATATCAAAATTAAAAAAGGCTGCAGAAAGAGACAAGGTGGGTAGATTTTTTGTAACTCTTATTCCTTCAACTCCCTCAAGCTCTTTTATATAAGCATGGGGTACATATACGATATCAGCATCTCCTGCAAGAAACATAAGTTTTCCTGTGGTCCACTCATCAACAACTTTCCATATCACCCTTTTAAGTTTTGCGGGTTCTCTCCAATAATCATCAAATCTAGAAAGTACAGTTTCAACTCCTGGCTCCCACCACTCCAGTTTAAAAGGTCCTGTTCCGCAAGCTATTCCATGTAAAGGTTCTTTTCCTGGCTCAGGGTTGTTGTATTTTTTCCAGGTGTCAGCTGTTCCAGGCCAATCACCGTGCTCCACACAGAACTTTTTATTTACAATTGAACCCCAGCTATTTGCCAGAATTACAAGAAAAGGTGGATAGGGCTTTTTTAGATGAAAAACTACACTATCTCCCTCAACTTCTACTGCTTTATCTATATCCTCAAAATCAATGATTATATTTCCGTCCTTATCTCTTGAACCATGTATACCCAGGAGCGGCTCGTATAACATCCATACAGGTCCTCCATCTCTATCTTGAACCATTGCTCGTTCAAAGGAATATTCCACATCCTCGGGAGTGAGAGGCTCACCGTTATGAAATTTTACCCCTTTCCTGATAGGAAATCTATAGGTCAGGCCATCAGGTGAGATAAGGCCGTTTTCCACGCTGGGAACCTTGGTGGCAAGTAGTGGAACAAACTCGTCAGTTTTTCCATTCTTGAAGGTAATAAGGGTTTCATAGATATTAAAGATGCGAGCTCCACTTGCTGTATCATATGCCCAGGCAGGATCCAAAGAATCAACAGTTCCAATATCTGCTATGATAAGGGTGTCAGGATTTTTCACCTGTGCTATGGATAAAGTTCCCAACCCAGTAATTAACATTGCCCCTATAATTACTGTTAGCACTATTTTGTTCACTTTTTCCTCCTTTTTATTTTTCCTTGTTCTTTCCTATCTAGCCTCTAGTCTATCAAGATTAGCTTATTTTTTAGACTTTGAAGTAGAAAGAACTGCTTCTATTATACCGAGTCTCCAGGTATTAGTCAAATCCTGTTTTTCATGAGGTTGAGGAAGTTTTTCCATCTTCAAGACTATCCCAACCTCACTATATTCCAGTCAAAAGGACAAGAACTTCTCCCATCTCATTAAGTGCTCCCAAGGTATCCCCTGTAAATCCTCCTATTTTTCTTTTCAAGTAAAAGGACCATCCAAGTGAGAAAACTGCTATAACTGCCAATGGAATTAGAAAAAATCCACCCAATAGAAAAACTCCCAGAATAACTGTTATTAAGGTTGCACCGGCAATTTGAGAAAAATCTAAAAATGAAGCAAAACTTCCCATACCATCTTTTTTTGCATAGGGGAGAAAGTAACAACTTAGCACAATTCCCCACCTACTTAAAACTGGAGCATAAACAAGATTTTGTAGTTTCGCTGATAAGATAACATGTTCGATCAGGAAAAATTTAATCAGTATTAAAAAAACTACCGCTACAGCACCCTTTGCTCCCACAGAGCTGTCTTTCATTATGCGCAGGATCTCTTTTTTATTTTTCCCTCCACAGAGACCATCAACAGTATCTATCAATCCATCAATATGCAAAGCCCCTGTAAGATATATCCATCCTCCTAAGATAGAAAGGGAAACAATCTTAGAGGGGAGGATGTTGCTGAAGATAAGGTAAATAAAAAAAAGAAATCCACCAATAATAAAACCTATAAGTGGGAAAAATAAAGTAGCTTTTGCAACATCCCTGTCTTCAAAGGTAAGCTTCTTTTTAAAATTTACAGGAATTTGGGTAAGGAGTCCCAGTGCAATTAAGAGATATCTTATAGGTTGTTTCATTCATTTTACCTTTAAAGGAATTCCACAAACAAGCAACCACACAAGATCAGCCTCTTTGGCTAAAATCTGATTTGCTTTGCCTGCAATATCTCTAAATTTTCTTCCCAAAGGTGTAGTAGGGACAACTCCCCATCCCACTTCATTTGTCACCACAATAGTTGCTTTGTTAAATTTTTTACTAAGATTTGCTATAGCTTGAACTTGATCTAGGATCTCATTTTCATCTTTATCATCAAGAAGAAGATTAGAAATAAATAAGGTGAGGCAGTCAATTAAAACTACTCTCTCCGGAGAGTGAATTTTAGAAATTAGGGAGGCTATATTTCTTGGCTCCTCAATTGTATCCCAATGAGAAGGCCGAGATTTTTGATGTGATCTTATTCTTTCTTTCATCTCTGAATCTTCAGAAAAAGAGGCTGTAGCTATAAATGTTACCGTAAATGACATCCGAGAAGCAAGCTCTGTAGCAAACCTGCTCTTTCCACTTCTTGCTCCTCCGGTAATAAGAATAAGCTGTGGCATGTTATTTTCCAATACAAAAATTGGAAAAGATACGGTCAAGTACCTCTTCTGTCAATCGTTTGCCTGTTATCTCATCCAAATAACCTATTGCCTCTCTTAATTCTAAGGCTAAAAATTCCTCAGAGAGACCTTTTTTCAATCCTTCTTTAGCTCTTATTATACATTCCTTTGCTTTCTCTAAACAGTTTTTTTGTCTAAGATTCATTATAAAATCTTCAGAATCTTCTAAACTTACCTCATTTAAGATAATATTTGCTATCTCTGTTTTTAGTTTGTCCAGGTTAAGAGGCTTGGTAGCCGAAATTTTTATAGGAAAAACATTAGGAAATGATTTTTTTAATTTTTCCTGATCAATTTTTTGGGGCAGGTCTATTTTATTTATTATTAAAAGAAATTTCTTTTTCAGTTTTTTAACTGTTTCAAAAACCTTCTCATCCTCTTCATTTAAGGATGATGAGCCATCAACCATAACAAGAAGAAGGTCAGCTTCTCTTATGGAAAAGTGAGTTCTTTTAACCCCTTCCTCTTCCAGGGTATCTTTTACTTTCTTTAAACCAGCTGTATCCACTATACGAACCGGAACCCCCTTGATGTTGATAGTTTCTTCAATTGTGTCTCTTGTTGTTCCAGGAATATGGCTTACAATAGCCCTTTCTCTTTCAAGTAGTGCATTTAAAAGGCTTGATTTTCCAACATTAGTTTTTCCAACAATTACAGTCTTTACTCCCTCCCGGTAAAATTGAAAACTTTTTGCTCTATCAAGAAGTCTGTCTATCCTTTGTAAAAGTTCATTTAAAGATTTTTCCTTTTTCTCTTTTGAGGTTATCTCTATGTCTTCCTCGCAAAAATCTATCTCTGCTTCAAGTGGAACAAGAACATTGATTAGTTCCTCTCTTAAGGACGAGATGCACCGTGATATTCCCCCCTCTAGCCCTTTTACTGCAAGCTGAAGGCTTTTTTCTGTTTTTGCTTGAACAATATCAAGTACGCTCTCTGCCTGAGATAAATCAATTCTTCCGTTTATAAAGGCTCTTTTTGTGAATTCACCAGGCTCTGCAAGACGTGCCCCTTGCTTCAGGCATATCTCAAGCGTCTTTCTTAGAACTACAGGTCCACCATGACAGTTTATTTCCACTATGTTCTCCCGAGTATAGGTTCGGGGTGCCCGCATAAGGCTTAAGAGAACTTCATCAATTCGTTTTCCTGTCTCAGGGTCAACTATCCAGCCATAGTACATTTTAAAAGAGGAGGTCCAGGATATTTTTTTACGACGGGAAGGGACAAATATTTTCTTAGCAATTTTAAAAGCTTTATCTCCGCTCATTCTCACAATTCCTATTCCTGATTGTCCTATGGGAGTGCAAATAGCAGCTATAGTGTCCTCTAATCTCATGTTGTTATCCTACCAGTTTTTATAGCTATAAAAAACTGTTGAGCTATAGAGATTAGTGTAGATATGAACCAGTAGAGCATAACTCCTGAGGGAAGGGACCAGAGAATAAGAATGAGAAAGAGGGGGAAAAATTGCATAACTTTTGCAATTCCCTCCTGTTCCTTTCCTCCCTTTGTTATCGTCTGAGATACTCTCTGTTGAAGGAACATAACTGCTCCTAACGCTAGAAGAAGAGGAATATCAGGCTTACCTAAATTCTTGATCCAGAGAAAGGAGGGATTTTCAATAAATGGAAAATCCAGTAAAGCTCTGTAAAGAATAAAGATTATTGGAAGCTGAATAATCATAGGAAGACATCCAGATAGAGGATTTATCTTATGTTTAGCGTAAATTCTCATCATTTCAGCTTGAAGTCTCTTTGGATCATTTTTAAATTTCTTTTGTACCTCTTTAAGTTCTGGTTGTATTGCTTGCATTTTTTGCATGGACTCAAACTGTTTAAAAGTAAGAGGAGAAAGACCTCCATATATAAGAAGAGTGAGTAAGATAATAGCTACTCCATAGTTGTGAGTGAAATTATAAAAGAAGATAAGAATTTTACTAAGTCCGACAGGAAGATATCCCCAAAACCCTATATTCAGTGCATCGGTAAGGTGATAGTTCTCTCCTATTTTCTCTTTTATAAAATTATTCACAAGTCTTATATAAGTGTAGCTTTGAGGACCAGCGTAAATAACCCAACTTGTTTCTTTTTTTGCTCCTGTAAATCCCCAGTTGTCAATTTTAAAAATTCCTTGCTCAACTTGGTTTAAAGGAACCATTATAGTTATGAAATCATTTTTTTGACGAATTCCAAGCCATTTCACTTTACTGTTATATTCGGATCTAACACCCTCTTCTTTTTCTCGAGAAAGCTTAAAGTTCCAAAAAGCAAGTCTTTCTTCATCTCCAGATTTTTCTCCTATCTTAGTTGGAAGTTGGATAAAATATTTTATTTCAGAGGGAGAATCTATCAAAAGGTCGTAAAATAAATGATAACCTTGTTCAGGTAGCTTTAAAGTTTCTATTATTTTAACTTTCCTATTTTCATCCTTCCATGAAAGCACTATTTTCCTTTGCTCTCTTTCTTCAATTTTAAATATCTCCTTTTCTAGATTAATATTTTCTCCTTGGGGTAACTGAAGGTAAAAACTAAGAACATCCTCTTTCTCAAATAGTTCTTTTTTCTTATTTTTTAGGTACCAGGATACTATCCTTCCTCCCTCAGTATTTACTGTAACTTTTAAATTCAAATTCTCCATTATTATCCTTTCGCCTTTTTCCCCTAGAGCCTCCTTTTTTTCTGTTAATTTAATAATTTTCTCAGATTCCTTCTCAGGTATCTCTGGTATAAATTTGGGCATAAAAAAGATATTGTAAACAACAAGTACAACTGCTGCCAATACAACAGCCAGGATAAGGTTTTTTTCCATATTTTAACCCTCACTTTTTAATATATTTATTACGGAGGATCATAACCTCCAGGATGAAAAGGATGGCACTTTAGCACCCTCCTCATTCCCAGAAGAATACCTTGCCATAATCCATACTTGTTAATAGCTTCAAGTGTATACTGAGAACAGGTAGGGTAAAACCTACAGGTTGAAGGAAGCCAAGGAGAAATGAAAGTTTGATAAAAAATTATAAGCGCTTTAGCTATTTTTTTACCCATTGTCTTTAATTTTTCTTAAATTATTTTAAATTATTTCCCCCTGTCAACCTTAAATTTTATCGATTAACTTATTATTCCGTTATTTTCAATTACTTTTTTGTACCAGAAGGCACTTTTTTTGAAAATTCTCTTCTGGGTAGGATAATCAATATAGATGAGTCCAAAACGTTTTGAATATCCGTAAGCCCATTCAAAGTTGTCCATGAGCGACCAAACAAAGTATCCTTTTAGGTTTACTCCCTCCTTTATCGCTTTGTGAGCAAAAGAAAAATGTTCTTTTAGATAACTTATCCTTTTATCATCTTCTATTCTTTCTTTTTCGTCTACTTTATCCTGGAATGCTGCGCCGTTTTCAGTTACATATATAGCTTGAGGAGAATATTCATCTTGAACTCTTTTTAAAATTTCGTAGATACCCCGGGGATAAATTTCCCACCCCATATCGGTAAATTCGGCTTCCTTAGGAGTTACAAATGAGAAATTAAAAAACTTTTTCTCTGGATCATACTTTACTATATGACGGGTGTAGTAGTTTACTCCAAGAAAATCTATTTTTCTTGAGATAATTCCCATATCTCCAGGTAAAATCTGAGGAACATTTTTTTCGTAATAATCTAGCATATCAGAAGGGTATGCGCCTTTAAAAACTGGATCAAGGAACCAGCGGTTAAGGTTGCCATCGTATATTTTTGCTGCTTTAATATCTTCTTCTTTCTCTGAGGCAGGATGGATCGGAGAAAGGTTGAGGGTAATTCCGACTTTTGTTTTTTCATCTCCCAGATTTTTCAGTATCTCAACTGCCTCACCGTGAGATAAAAGGAGATTATGAGAAACTTGTAGAGCAATAGTTATATTCATTATTCCAGGAGCATGAACTCCAAAGGCGTGTCCTAAAAATGTTACTACCCAGGGTTCATTATGAGTGATCCAATAATGGACACGATCTCCCAATTTATGAGCTATCAGGCTCACATAATCTTTAAAATATCCTACGGTATCTCGATTTGCCCATCCTCTTTTTTCTTGAAGAGCCTGAGGTAGATCCCAGTGATATAAAGTGATAAAAGGTTCTATTTCTGCTTTAAGAAGTTCATCTACTAAACGGCTATAAAAATCAAGACCAGCTTGGTTGATTTTTCCTTTTCCTTCAGGGATGACCCTTGACCAGGAAATGGAAAAACGATAAGCCTTTAGTCCAATTTTTTTCATATTTTTCACATCTTCCTTATATCTGTGATAATGATCACAGGCTATATCTCCTGTGTCTTCTCCATATATTTTCCCAGGAATATGAGAAAAATAGTCCCATATAGACTCCCCTTTTCCATCTTCCTTGTATGCCCCCTCAATTTGATAAGAAGCAGTAGCTGCTCCCCAAATAAAACTCTCTGGGAAAGTTAATGTCTGTGACATGATATACCTCCTTAAGTTAAATATATATTTTACTCCACTATAACTTTTAGCTCTTTCTTGTCAATTTTTGTTTCCCAAAGGACAATATTCTTTTCTTAGGGTTTTGGGTATCCCAATTTTAGAAAACTCTCTGTTGACATGAGGGAAAATTTCCTATAATTTAGGGATAGTAATTTAAATTTGTGATGTACTATAAAAATAGGACAATAAAGATTGAGGAGAGTCTAAAAATGATAAGAGAAAAAGTAGAGTCTGTTTTAAATGAGATTAAACCATCGCTTCAAGCAGATGGCGGAGATGTGGAACTTGTGGATGTTACCCCGGAAGGAGTTGTAAAGGTGAGATTAAAAGGAGCTTGCAGTGGATGTCCCATGGGACAGATGACCTTAAAAATGGGTATAGAAAAACTGATAAAAGAAAAGATTCCGGAGATAAAAGAAGTTCTTGCTGTCTAAAAGGTTAATTAAGGAGGTTTAAAAATTAAAATTTTAGTTGTTGCTGATAAGGTACATCCTATACTGTATGATTACTTCGACAAGGAAAGATTCTCTAATATAGATTTAATCCTCTCAGCTGGAGACCTCAGGCCAAAATTTTTATCATTTCTTGTCACAATGCTCAACAAACGTTGCTACTATGTGCGAGGAAATCACGATATTATATACGATG
>CAYRAK010000066.1:0-8132 GCA_964422215.1 uncultured Clostridia bacterium
GCTAGATGAAGGATTAAAATGGAGAAATTGCTGAAAATAAATGTTTCGATGCAAATAGAGAATAAGTTTGCATCTGTTAAGATGTTCTCTTATACACTTCTAAAATCTCACCAAAGTATACTCTGTGATAGTCTCCCTGAGGGTAAAACTCGGGAGAGATATCAGGAAAAAGTTCTTTGGGAATAACATCGTTTTTGTGGACTACTCGACATTCAAAGCTTATTGAGCATTCCTTTATTACAGGGGGTTTAACCTTTTTACTGGGAAGGGGAGTTAGGTTTTTCTCTTTGAATTTGTTATAGTTTCTCCCAGATACTGTGCCACAAAAGCTAACAATATCCTCCATTCCAGCAGTAGGAACATTTACTGTAAATTCACCTATCTTCTCTATTAGGCCATAGGTGTATCGAGAAGGTCTTACAAGTACCACAAATATAGGTTTTCCCCATATGATTCCAGCTGTCCCCCACCCTATAGTCATTACATTTGATTTTTCCTCATCTCCAGATACAAGAAGTGCGCCCATATCTACCATAACTTCAAATGTTTCCTTTAAATAATGAGTAAAGTCTGTACTTACTTCCCTCATTTTCCTCTCCTTTTTAGTAATTCAGAAACTTCAGGACTTCTGCAGGTCTATAGTAGTCTACACCAAAAAGTTGAAAAGTTTTGATGGCACCTTCTATAGCTGCTTTTTTTAAGGTACTTTCTTTTTTTGTTATCCTTTTAAGATTAAGGGAACTGCTCGGAAATAGGGGAAGAATATTGACTTTTCTTTTACCGTATCTTTTCTTGCCTAGAATGATGTTTAATTTTTCAGCATAAATTTTGTGTCTTCTAAGGTAGGTGTTATAGAATTTTTTACCATACCTTTTTATTTTTGGTTCTATTAATATGCGGGAAAAGATTCCTCTTTTACAAGAAAGAGGTCTGTAATTTTTGGGTCTTGTTAAAACAACAAGAAGGTCTGTGCATCCTGCATCAATAGCTTCTGTTACGGGAATTGGACAGGATACCCCTCCATCGAGGAAATATGTACCGTCAATTACAACAGGAATGTCGTAAACAAGCGGTATTGATGCAGTTGCTTTAAGAATTTTGATAATATCAGCATCTTCTCTTCTGGTATCAAGTACCACAGCCTCCCCGGTTGAGACGTTAGTTAGTACAACATTAAGAGTAGTTGATGAGTTTTTAAGCCTTTTTACATTAAGTGGTTTCACCTTGGTCATGATCTTTATCAAAAAATCTATATCTATTTTTTTCTTTAATCGAAAAAAATTGATAAAACTCAAATTATTAATATCTTGATAATAAATGGTTGTACCATAAGCAGCTTGACCAGATAAAAAATAGGCTCCATTTAAAGCTCCAGCAGAAACTCCAAACACAAAGTCAAATCCTTCAGTATATCCAAGCTCTTCCAATGCACAGCATACACCAGCCCCAAATACACCTCGCATAGCTCCTCCCTGCAGAACCAGAGCAGTTTTTAAGCCGGATGAATTTCCCCCTTTTTTCCTCTCCTCGGCTCTTTTTTTAATATGTGTAAGAGCTAAATGAGGATTTACTCCTGCAAGGTTTGTAAAATTTTTATTTACCATCATATTTTACTATCATTCATTCCTTTAAAGCTTAAGGTTTATTTTCTGGTTAGATTATTCTTATTTGGTAATGCATTTTAAGTATCAGATTTTTCAATAACCCGTACCCCGTTCATGTATGGCCAAAGAACCTCTGGGAGGTGAACTTTCCCCATTTTATCCTGGAAGTTCTCTAAAATTGCTACTACACAACGTCCCACAGCGACTCCAGAGCCATTAAGAGTATGTAAATATCTTGTTTTTCCTGTTGTTTTTTCTCTATATCTTATGGAAGCTCTTCGAGCCTGATAATCTTCAAAATTGGAACAGGTGGAAATTTCAAGCCACCTTTCTTGACTGGGAAGCCACACTTCAATATCATAGCCTAATGATGCAGCAAATCCTAACTCCTCCCCACACAGTTTAACCACTCTGTAGGGAAGTTGAAGTCTTTTTAAAACCTCCTCAGCATCCTGCAACATTTTCTCAAGCTCCTCATAAGATGTTTCAGGAGTGGTAAATTTTACAAGTTCAACCTTATTAAATTGGTGCACCCGTATCATTCCTTGTATTTTTTTACCATAAGCACCAGCTTCTCTTCGAAAGCAGGGTGTGTAGGCAGTATAATAAATAGGGAGCATATCTTCTTCTAAGATCTCTTCTCTGTGCAAGTTAGTAACCGGCACTTCAGCAGTTGGGACAAGATAATAGTCATCCTTTTCACATTTGTAAAGTTCTTCTCTGAATTTAGGCAACTGGGCTGTGCCAATAGTTGAGGCGGTATTGGTCATAAAAGGAGGAAGAACTTCCTGATATCCCTGACTTATATGTAAATCTAGCATAAAATTAATAAGTGCCCGTTCAAGTCGAGCTCCAAGTCCTTTAGAAACCACAAAACCACTTCCAGTTATTTTTGCGCCTGCTTTAAAATCAAGGATTCCAAGTTCTTCCCCAAGTTCTTGGTGATTCTTTACTGGAAAATCAAACTCAGGAATTTTTCCCCATCTTCTTACCTCTTCATTCTTCCCCCAAGGAACGTTGGGGTTTAACTTGTTGGGCAGATTAAGCAGAAAATTGGTTACTTTCTCCTCATATTCTTTTCTTTTTCTCTCCCATTCTTTTATCTGTGTAGCAAGCTTTTGTGTCTCTTTAATAAGTTCTGTTACATCCTTCCCTTCTTTTCTGAGTTTTCCTATCTGCTTGGACTTTTTATTTTGTATATGCTTTAACTTATCAGTTTTTTGAGCACATTTTCGTCTTTCCTCATCCCACAAAAGAAAAGCATCAAGATCAACCTCAACTTTTCGATTTTTTAGACTCTCTCTCATAGTCTCTATATTTTCTCTTAGCCATTTTGCACTTAACATAACCTTATACCTCTCTTGGTGCTTTTTTATTCAGATGATTCGACCTTTACTCCTTTCTCAAGTTTTATTTCAGGAAGATATTTAAGTGGATCAACTGGTTTCCCATCATTTGCTCTTCTAATTTCAAAATGTAGCTTCACTTTTTCAGCCATTCCGGTACTTCCTATTTTAGCAATGATATCACCTGTTCTCACCACGTCTTCATTTTTTACCAAGTTAACAGAGTTGTGCATATAACAGGTAAAAAGTCCAAGTTCTTTATGTTCAATTATTATTGTTTTACCATACCCTCTAAGCCAACCACTGAAGTAAACTTTTCCTTCTGCAGGAGCAACAATGTTTGTCCCCACTGGAGCAAAAATATCTATACCAGAGTCAACTTTTTTATAGCCCGTGATCTTTTCTTTAATCGGCCAAGATGGAAACTTTTTGCTTTCAATAGGTTTTTTGAAACTTCCCTGGTCAATTTTTTTTCTTTCTTTTTTTATAATAATTTCCTCGGGAATATCGACATTTTTAACTTTAGTTGCACCTGGGATAAATAATCGTTGTCCTACTTTTATGTTATCTGGGTCAGATAAATGGTTAAGTCTTATAACCTCTTCCATCTTTACTCCATATGTTTTACAAATCCGCCATAAAGTTTCATATCTTTTCACTTCATGGTAAATTCCTTTAACTGTAATAGGAATAATAAGTTTTTGACCAGGATAGATTATGTCACTTCGAAGATTATTTTTCTTTTTTATCTTTCTAAAATCCACATTGTACTTTTTACCAATCTCAGAGAGAGTATCTCCCTTTTGAACAATATGATAACGATAATAGGTAAGAGTTGCAGCTTCAAGAGAGAAAGAAATTCCTCCAATTCCTATTAGGAGGAAAAAAACCAAAAAAATTCTATATTTTTTATTCCACATTTTCAAAATTCCTTCCTCTAGAAATCCTATCTGGTCGGGATGGAGGGATTTGAACCCTCGACCTCCTCGTCCCGAACGAGGCGCGCTAACCAGGCTGCGCTACATCCCGATAAATATTTTGCCAATTTCAAATACACCGATTGTGGCAAAGAGCACGATAAAACCAGCTATACAAACTCCAATAAAAATAGCAGGAAATGAGTATTTTATTGGTATGGATAAAATAGTGCTTACTAAACTTCCTGTCCAAGCTCCTGTTATAGGAAGTGGTATCGCAACAAGAACAATAAGTCCTCCAATTCCGTATCTTTGAACTATCTTTTGTCTTTTCTGAACCTTTTTTTGAATTATTCCCAGAATTTTTTTAAAAAATTTATACCTTGTAGCTATTTTAATCAAAGATTTAAATCCAACAAGTAGGGGAAAAACAGGAATAGTATTTCCCAAGACACTTAGAAGATATGCCTGAATAGGAGACATCCCTTGAGATAAAGCTAGAGGAATTCCTCCTCTTAATTCAGATATAGGGAGCATACTTATAATGAAAGGAATAAGGTGAAAGTACATCCTCTCACTCACTTTTTTCCTCCCATCCGTATTTTCCAATAAGGGGAACAAATACGCATCTTTCAACACTTCTAATGGAAACTTTACCTTTTTTCTTTTCTATCACTTGCAACTCTTGAGAGAAAGCGTCTCCAACAGGGATAACCATTATTCCCTCCTCATTTAGCTGTTCAAGTAAGGGAGGAGGAATTTCTTTTGCCGCAGCTGTAACTATTATACGATCATAGGGAGCATACTCTTTTAAACCTTCTGTTCCATCACTTACAGTAACTTTTATATTTGTGTAACCAAGTCTTTTTAACCGTTCTTCTGCTTGGATAGCAAGAGAAGGTATTCTTTCAACAGTGTAAACCTCCTTAGCCAGAAGAGAAAGAATTGCTGCTTGATAACCAGAACCTGTACCAATTTCTAAGACTTTCTCTTTTCCTGTCAATTTTAGACACTGGGTCATTACAGCAACGATATAAGGTTGAGAGATAGTTTGGCCCTCACCTATGGCAAGAGGAAAATCTCCATAAGCATCCTCTCTTACAGAAGAAGGAACAAATTTTTCCCTCTCCACAGAAAGAAATGCCTTTAGCACTTTTTCGTCTTTAATCCCCCTGGGAATGAGTTGTTTTCTTACCATTTCCTCCCGCAGTCTTTTATAATCCAGCTTATACTCCATCCCTTTTTGTCCTCTCATTTTATAAAGACTTTTAAGCAAAGAAGCTAATATTCTTAAAGGCTTTCTTTATTAATTTTTTTAAGCTTTTTGTCTTTAATTAAGATTCTCCTTATAACCTTTTTTAAATTTTTATCTTTTATTTTAGATACAGTATTTTCTATCCATTCAATGTCTTTTTTACTTAGTCTTGCTTTTCCGAGTCTGCTATTAGTTTTTCTTTTTTTAACTTGAGGCTGAGAAATTTTTCCCACTCTCAAATGGATATCCTGAATAATTTCTTTTCCTTGCCTTCGGTTGAATTCAGAGATTATTTTTTCTTTAAAATAGGTAAGCTGGGCAAGCCAAGCGGAACTGTCCACCTTCACAAAAAGATTTCCTTTTCTAATAGTGATGGGCTGAGAATGTTTACTTAAATGTTCACCCACAACTTCATCCCAGGATTTTAACACATTAAGCTCTCGCATTTTATTGTCTATCCCAAGACGAACAAATACTTTTTCTAAAACTTCACCTACTGAAGAAGGAAAACCTTCTCTTGTCATTTTAAAACCACCTTGCCGCTTTTTATATGAAAAATTAAGCCTTTTTTTATAAAATCTTGATCGAACTTTGATATATTCTGTGTAGTAACAAAAATTTGGCCAATCTTTTGTACCGTATCCAAAAGAAATTTTTCCCGTATGGGGTCAAGGTCAGAGGTAATATCATCTAACAAAACTATGGGAGGCTCTTTCTCCCTCTCTTCAATCAAGGCTGTCTCAGCTAGCTTTAGGGCTATAGCGACTGTTCTTTGTTCACCTTGAGAACCAAAAATTCTTTGATTAACGCCATCTACAATTATTTGGAAGTCGTCTCGATGGGGGCCAATTAAGCTAATCTTACGCTCAATCTCTCTTTTTTTTATCCTTTTTAATTTCAAGAAAAATTTCTCCTGTATCTTTGCTAGAGAATAATCTGTATCCTTGGGGTCAAGAAAGGAAGAACTGTAAAGGAGAGAAGAGGGGCACTTTTTACCGGTTAACCTGTAAAGAATTCTCTGAAAATGGGAGGACAATTTTTTTAACCCCTTAAGACGAAGATAAACTATTTTGGAGCCTAATTTTAAAAATTGAAAGTTCCATACCTCAAGTTCTTTGTTAATTTTATTTTCTTCTCTTTTTTCAATCATTCTAAGAAGAGTGTTTCTCTGTCTGAGTACTTCTCTGAAAGAGGAACGAAGATTGGAAAAACCAGGATAAAGAAAAGAGAGTATACTGTCGATAAATTTTCTCCGATAGATAGGGCTACCTTGAACTATTTTCACATCTTGACTAGAAAATACCACCGTCCAAAGCCACCAGTCAGTATTTTTGAGGGAAACAGGGCGGGAGTTCACTTTTCTAACTTTTGCAAGATTATCTCCTATAAGGAATTCATATTTAAAAAAATTGTTCCTTCTATTTCCTTCTCCCCTAACATAAAGATGACTCTGGTTCCATCTTATAAGGTGTTTTTCATTAAAGGTTCGAAAGGACTCTCCTCGACCAAGACAGTAAATGGCTTCCAAGAGATTTGTCTTGCCTTCACTGTTTCCCCCTTCAAAAATATTTAAAGTAGGGGAGAACTCTAACTTAACGGAGGAGAAGTTCCTAAAGTTTAGAAGTTCGAGATTTTTTAACCACAATAAAAAACCTTTATTTTTTATTCTCCTCTTAGCTTAACAGGCATTAATACGTGAATGTAATTTCTAGAGGATTTAGGATGAAAAACACCCGCAGATTCACGATCCACAAAATTAATTTGTACTTCCTCCTCTTTAATTGCCCGAAGAGCTTCTAAAAGATATACAGCGTTAAATCCGATTTCCATTCTCTCCTCACCTTCTCTTTTAACGGATAATCTTTCATATGCACTACCCAATTGAGCAGAGGTTGCACTTACAGTTAAGTTATTTCCTTCAATACTTAATTTTACTAATCGAGTCTGTTCCTCAGCTAAAAGAGAAATGCGTCTTATTGCAGCTATAAGGTCTTCTCGAGAAACTGTAATAGTTATTTTGTATTCTTGAGGTATAACACCTTGATAGTTGGGAAATTTTGCATCAATTAGTTGGGAAAAAAAGGAAAAATCAGCTGTACAAAAATATATTCTATTTTCTTCCACACCTATTTTAACTTCTCCTTCTTTTTTCAGAATTTTCATAAGTTGCCGTACAGCTTTTAGAGGAACAAGCACCTGAAAAGACTCTGATACAGAGGATTCTGGAATAAGCAACAAAGAAAGTCGACGGCCATCTGTGGCTACAGCTCTTAAAATAGGTTTTTTTTCTTCATTGAGGGGAGAAGCTTCTAAAAAGACACAGTTTAGATTTTGTCTTACCTCGTCCTGTCCAGCAGAAAACATGGTTTTCTCAAAAGCCTGTTGTAAAGTAGCTTGAGAAAGAGAAAAAGTGATTTTTCCTGCAGAGGGAATTTCAGGAAACTCCTCAGGAGGTGAACCTAACAGGGAGAAAAAAATTTGATCCATCTTTATTGAACTTTTTAAATCTTGGGTTTCGAAATAAACCTTTCCTGGAGGAAGTTCTCTTAGAATGGAATAAAGTTTTGTCCCAGGTAAACAAATGCTACCTTTCTCCTCTATTTTTGCTTTGAAGAGAGCGCATATGGTGGTCTCAAGGTTAGTAGCAATCACCCGGATTTTCTCTTCATCTGTAGAAAGAAAAATATGAGAAAGAATAGGAAGGGTAGTGCTGACGATGGCATTTTGCGCTATTCGAACAGCTTGTAGAAAATCATCTCTACTGCACTCTACTCTCACTTGATCACCCTCCTTACCTCTACATTTGCTTTATTCTAATCTCTTTCATTGATTTGTCAAATTTTAGTGTACTGTAATGTAATTGAGGCATTTCTGAGGCTGAGGCATTTTTATTTTACATATATACAGGTTCCGGGTATTCCTAAGCACCTCCTTGACGTGTAGAAAGCTTAAAAGTTAGGATAGATAATAGCATAACTAAAAGGTGCAAGAGTAGCAACACCAAGATGAG
>CAYRAK010000067.1:0-7985 GCA_964422215.1 uncultured Clostridia bacterium
ATATTCCACTCTCATGCCATCTTCTTTGATCCATCCCCTAATAGGACCTGAAGGAAGAGGAAAATTTTGTATGTTTTTAAATTTGTACCTGACCATAGGAAAATTTCCCCATCTTGCAAAGTTGAAAATATAAATAAGCTTCAAGGGTAAATTTTGGGAGGAAAAAAGAAGAAATTGGGATTTTTCACCGTCCATGAGGTTAACTTTTTTCTCGAGTTTATAAATATGATACTCAGATATAGCTTCTTTGCGAATCTCCACAGGAGCAATTTCCCCTTCTAGTTTTTCTACTCTTATGGCTGTTTTATAAAGTTTTTTTAATTTTTTTTCTATTAAATGAGGCTCTCCTGTAACAATTTCCACTTTAGCCAGAGGGTAATCTTTGCCACTTCTATTCTCTATACCTATCCAGGCATTAAAATCAGATACTATGTTTTTTTCCTGATCTAGACAAAAATTGTAACTTATATCCCAAAAAAGATCCTTGGTAAAATATGAAACTCGAACAAGTTCCCTTGAGGGTTCAAAAGCCTTAACTTTCCAGGTTAAACTCTCTAAAGCTGGGGAAAATACAATCTCCTCCACTTTAATTTTTTCGGAATGTCCTAGTATATCAAGACGGATTGACGAAGGATCTATTTTTGTCTTTGACCAGCTAAATCGGAGGACATTAGACCCTTTTTTAAAAGTTATCCAATAGTTCTCTTGTACCAAACTTAAATTTTTACTTTTATAGATAGTTATACTTACAGAGGAAGGGGAGGAAAAAGTGAAGATATTCACCGAGGCAAAACTTATTCTATAATCTATGAAAACAAAAAATACAAGCAAAAAAATTCCCAGCTTTAGCCAGCCTCTCATTGTTGGTATGTCCTTTTGCATATAATGTCAAATCTACAATTAAAAAGCTTCTTTCAGGAGATTACTTACCTCTTTATAAGTAGGTGCACCTTCCATAGGCCCTTTCTTGGTAACACTTAATGCACCTACTGCATTGGCAAATTTTGCCACTTTTGGAAGCTCCCATCCTTTTTTAAGAAGTCCCACTAAAAATCCTGCATCAAAGCAATCTCCTGCACCAGTTGGATCAACTTCTTTTACTTTAAAGGAAGAAACTTTTATTTTCTCCTTCTTGGTAAAAACTGTACAGCCTTCTTTCCCCTGTTTAAGGGCAACAATTTTTGGCCCATACTCAAGAAGTTTCATACAGGCAGATTCAACATCCTCTGCTCCAGTTAGCATAGTTGCTTCCTCTCCACTTGGCATAATTACATCACTTATAGAGAGTATAGGCTCACAGATTTTTCTTATCTCCTCTATACTTAAAAGCTCAGGTCTAAGGTTTGGATCAAGACTTACTTTTCCTCCCGAATTTTTTACTATATGTGCTGCTTTATAGCATGCATTCCGATAATCCTCATTTATAGAGAGACTTGAGCCCATAATATGCAAATATTTTACTTCAGAAAGATACTTTTCATTAATCTGTTCTGAACTTATCTTGCCAGATGCAGCATGAGGAAGATGATATATAAACTTGCGAGAACCATCGGGAAAATATGTAACAAAGGCAACACCGGTTGTAAAACCTTTCAAAGTTTGAATATAGGTAGTATCTACACCATCTTTTTTTAACCTTTCTAAAATTAGCTTTCCGAAATCATCTTCTCCCACTGTGCCAATCATTCCACTTTTCTCTCCCAGTCTTCCTGCAGCATCGGCAAAGATAGCAGGGGCACCACTTGGAAATGGTCCTACGAAAGTTCCTGGTCTATCAAAAGGCTCTCCTACTTTTTCTCTCATAATCTCTACCAGAAGCTCACCAATAGATACAATACTCGGGCTCATCATTTCCTCCCCTATTTTTCTCAATTATACGCATTTTCTATACTTTATATGCATTTTATAATTTGGTCAAGAAGGCAAGAAGGATGTGAAGATTGGAGCATTTTTTGGTTGATTTGATTTTATTTTCGTGTTTGATAGAATAAAAACCGGTTACAAAAAGCCTAAACGAAGATACAAAAATGGAGAAACTATGGAAAATAAAAATTGAAAAAGGAAGATGTTTTTACCAGTTTTATATAGTTTCCACACAAAAACCTGTATTTGTTCCAGAAACATCTCTTGGAAAACTCAGGAGAAGTTTTAGTCCTTTGGGGAAAGGACACCCTTCTCATCTTCCACCAATCTTTTATATTTCCCAGGAGCAGGAGGCTAGTGTAGAAAAAGTTCAAAATATGCATGGATTTGACCTGAAGAAGTTAACTTCAAAGTATATAATTCTTTCAATAAATAATCCTCAAAAAAAGTCTCTCTACGAGATATCTCTGTTTAGGAGAGGAGTTAAAAGGTTTTTCAGAAAAAATTACATTCTAGCAAAAGATAAAAAAGAAGCTATAGAGTATTCAACTGTATTTAAACCCACTTATAAGGTAAAGGTTAAAAAAGCAAAGAAAATGGATTGTTATCCTATAGTAGAGGTGACAACTGATAGGATAATTCTGGATAGGGAAATTCATTAAACTAAATCCAATACTTCAAAAAAGAAGATAAAGTGAAAGTATGAAAGTAATATTTTTAATCTGCTGGATACTTTTAACACTTGGAATCTCTACTTTTGCTTTAATTTTGGCAAAGAGATATGGAGTGGGTATTGCTACGGGAACTTTTGCCGGGATGGTTGTTATATCAAACATAATAGCTATAAAGCCGGTGATATTTGGTCCTTTTATAGTCCCGGCGGCAGTTTTGATATATGCGGCAACTTTTTTAATGACTGATGTGATATGTGAGGTTTGGGGTAAAAAAGAGGCCCAAAGAGCTATAATTGGTGGATTTATTGCTAACATATTTTTAGTGATAGGGGTCTACTTAACAATTATGTGGCCAGGTGCAGTTTTTTGGAAAAAACAGGAGGCTTTAGTCTCTATCTTAGGACTTACACCAAGGATAGTTCTTGCCAGTATGGTTGCCTATCTTATCTCTCAAACTCATGATGTTTTTGCATTTCATTTTTGGAAAACGAAAACAAAAGGAAAATATCTTTGGTTGAGAAACAATGCATCAACAGCAGTAAGTCAATTAATAGATACAGTAATATTTATAACTGTTGCTTTTTATGGAGTTATGCCTGTATTCTCTCTTATAATTGGGCAGTATGTAGCAAAATTAATAATAGCTATACTTGATACTCCTTTTTGCTATATGGGAGTTAAAATAGTGAAAAAGAAATAATAAATAAAAAAGCAAATTAGTGGAGGTAGTAGATGAGTTTTGAGAAAAAAAATTTAGAAAAGACGGGAAACTTAGATAATTTAGATTTAGATAAAAAAATTGTATCTGAGATTCAGGGTCCGGAAAAAATCACTCCCGAAGTGCTTAAAACCTTTGATTATGAATATCCAGGTAGAGAGATAGAGCTTGATATCTCCACAGAGGAGTTTACCTGTGTTTGTCCCTGGTCAGGTCTTCCTGATTTTGCCAAACTTACAATTAAGTATGTTCCAAATAAGAAATGCATAGAGTTAAAGTCTCTTAAATATTACCTTCTTTCATACCGCCAAGTTGGAATGGTTCATGAACATGTAGTTAACCGTATCTTAGAAGACCTTGTAACATGCTGTGATCCTATTCGTATGTCGGTTGTTGGAGAGTTTAATATGCGGGGGGGAATTAGAACCGTCGTAAAAGCAAATTATGAAAAAACTCAAAAAGGGTAGTTAAGCTATTTATTACAAACATAAAAAATATCTAACCTCAGAAGGCGGTTGATTGACATAATCTATTGTTGTGGTAATATTACGTTTGAAAAAAAGCTTTAAGGAGGTGAAAAAAGATGCTTACTTCAAGGAAATTATTTCAACTTGTACTAGTAGCAGTCTTTCTTGTGGGCTTAAGTGGTGGATTTATGCAAGTTTTTGCTCAGGAAAAGATAGGACTCCACAGCATAAATGTGGATCCTCAAAAACCGGTTGAGAAGATGTATTTCCGCCTTGTTACCCATGGTGGAGACGATCCCTTCTGGGCTGTAGTGCAAAAAGGTATGCTTGATGCTGTAAAAGAGCTTGGATGCAAGGCTGACATTGACCTTTGTGGAGGAGACCTTGCACTCCAGCAAAAAAGATTTCGAGAGGCAGTTGCCATGGGAGTTGATGGTATAGCACTGGTAATAAATGATGCTACAGCCTGGGACGAGCCTGTTAAAGAGGCAATTAAAAAAGGAGTTAATGTAATTGGCATGAATAATGATGATCCTGAAGGAGCAGCAGGTAATGTAAGATTTTGCTATATTGGCCAAAATGAGAGACGTGCAGGTAGAATTATAGCAGAGAGGCTTTTTGAAACAGCAAAAGAAAAGGGTTGGGATTTGTCCAAGGCTCACGTTGCTATGTTTGTGGAAGTTCCTGGAGCTACCTATGGAGTAGTGAGGTCGCAGGGTATCATGGATGCAATGAAAAAATATGGTATCACCTCTTATGAGATAATAGACGCAGGTGGTCTTGAATCAGCAACAGTTCAATCTAGAGAGGTTTCTTACCTTCTTGCCCATCCAGAGACGAAATTTGCGATAGGTCTTGGTGGTATCTGCACCGATAGACTTACAGCTTCTTTAAAAGAGGCAGGATATAGCCCTGGAGAGATTATCGCCGGTGGATTTGATACAACCCCAGGAACCCTTACAGGAATTAAGCAAGGATATATCGAAGCTACCATTGACCAACAACAGTACCTACAAGGGTATTTTGCTGTGTATGTGCTTTATCTTATGAGAAGATATGGTTTTGCTCCTAATATAGATACTGGAGGATACCTGGTAGACAAAGGTACTATCGGAGTAATTGAGAAACTTTCTCCGTTGCACATAAGGTAAATATTAAGTGCTTCTTTTTATTAAGATAGGGGGTAAGTGTGTAACTTACCCCCTAAATTGTTATAAAGATGAAAAAAATACATAAGTTTTTTTATCAAAGGGCAATTAATACACTCATTGTTTTTGTTGCTTTAGTAGTATTTTTTTCCCTTTTTACCACACGTCATGTTTTCCTCAATCCCAGAAATCTTACAATGCTGGGAAGGTCCATACCTGACCTTGGTATTGTCGCTTTGGGTGTGGGCATGCTTATGATCTGTGGTGAATTTGATCTTTCTGTGAGTTCTGTTCTTCCTATGTGTGCATTTATCTTTATCTCGCTTCTCAAAGTCAAGATGAATCCTGCTTTAGCATTTTTTCTAGTTCTTGGATCAGGAGCTCTTTTTGGTTTTTTAAATGGCATTATAACAGTTAAAGGACGTATCCCCTCTTTTATAACAACTTTAGGCACCATGATGTTTTGGAGGGGTATATTGTACGTAACCTCTAAAATGATGCCCATAGGTTTGAGAGCTTATCTACCGGCAGGTTCGTTATTTGAACATGCCTTTATTGGAAGACTGGGAGGACTTATCCCTATGCAAATAGTATGGTTTATAGTGGTGGGAATAATTCTTGGTTTAATTCTTCATTTTAACAGGTTTGGCAATTGGGTGTATGCAACAGGAGATAATGAACTGGCAGCAAAAGCCATGGGTATTCCAACAGGCAGAGTGAAAATTACCTGTTTTGTGATTGTAAGTATTTTGTGTGCATTTGTAGGTGTTATGCAACTTCTCCGATTAGAAACATTTGCCTGTACACAAGGAGAGGGCTTTGAGCTTAGGGCGATTGCTGCTTCAGTAGTTGGAGGAACCTTTCTCGGTGGTGGAATAGGAAGTATGCCAGGAATTTTTTTAGGAGCACTTACCATTCATATTCTAGAAAATGGACTTATTTTGATGAGAGTTCCAGTTTTTGGAATTTCAGCATTTATAGGTTCGGCTATAATATTATTTGTAATTTTAAACACTTATATAGAAAGAAGAAGATTAGGATAGTAAAAATGAAAGGAGGTGTATGATGGATACCGTTGAGGAATCTAATGAAAGTTTGGTTAAAATGGTAAATATTCATAAGTGGTTTGGAAAGGTTCATGCTGTGAGGGGGGTAGATTTTGAAGTGAAGTCTGCTGAGATTGTAGGGCTTGTGGGTGACAATGGAGCCGGAAAATCAACTCTCATAAAGGTATTATCTGGATTTCATCAGCCAGATGAAGGAGAGATATATTTTGAAGGAAAGAAAGTTAAGATTAATTCTCCTCGAGATGCAAGAAGATTAGGAATCGAAACTGTCTACCAAGAACAAGCTTTGGCACCTCATATGAGTATATCAAGAAACATCTTTATGGGAAGAGAACCTGTTAGATCTTTGGGATTTCTTGACAGGGACATTATGAATAAGGAAAGCATGAAGGCTTTGAGAAGCATCGGATTAGAGTTAAGATCACCAGATGATCTTATAGGGATGCTCTCAGGAGGAGAAAGGCAGGGAGTAGCCATAGCAAGAGCTGTGCATTTTAAAGCTAAACTTGTAATACTGGATGAGCCTACGGTTGCTCTTTCTATCAAGGAAGCCCAACAAGTGTTGGAATTTATAAAACAGCTGAAAAAAGAAGGAATTGCGGCGATTTTCATAACTCACAATTTATACCATGTGTTCCCTGTAGCAGAAAGATTTGTGGTCTTAAACCAGGGGAAAAAAGTGGGTGATGTAAGAAAAGAGGAGACTTCCATAGAGGAACTTTCAGAGTTAATAATAAAACAGCCCTCAAATAAGTGAGGTTTCCAGATAATATAAGGGGTAGTAAATGAAAACAAGATTTGCAAGACAGCTTCTACTTTCTCCTTCCTCTAATGTTTTTTTTGTATTTGTTGGCCTTGTGCTATTGTTTACTTTTTTCTCTAAGTATCGTTTTATTCGTGTGGATAACATTGAAATACTTCTTGCTGAAGGGTGTGAGTTTACTATTGTGGCTTTGGGGGTTGGTTTATTAATGATCTGTGGAGAATTTGACCTTTCTGTTGGTTCAATTCTTGTATTCTGTTGTTTTATACTTGCATTCCTGTTTTGGCTGGGGATGAACCTGCTTTTGGCAAGCTGTATTGTTTTAGGGGTAGGAGCTATTCTTGGTTTTCTTAATGGCATAATAACAGTAAAAGCGGGTATTCCTTCCTTTATAACAACTTTAGGCACCATGATGTTTTGGAGAGGTATAACCTTGCTTCTCTCTCGTGGATATCAAAGACCATTTACACCAAAAAATCCGTTTTTTTCTTCTATTTTAACAGAGAAAATTTTTGGAACTATCCCTGTGCAGGCAATTTGGTTTGTAGTAATAGGAATTGTTTTGGGACTTCTTCTTCATCACCACAGGTTTGGTAACTGGGTGTATGCAACAGGAGATAATGAACTGGCAGCAAAAGCCATGGGTATAAATACGCATAAGGTAAAAATAATTTGTTTTATGGTTGTTGGTATACTATGTGCTCTGGTTTCTATGATCCAGTTAACCCGGGTAAGTTCTTTTTCTTCTCGAGTTGGACAAGGTTGGGAGCTTAAAGCGATTGCTGCTTCAGTAGTTGGAGGAACCGCCCTTATGGGAGGAAGAGGAAGCATGATAGGGATATTTCTGGGAGCAGTTATTATATCTATAATAGAAAATGGACTTGTAACCTTGAGAATTCCATATTACTGGACTTATACAGTTTTCGGATTAGTTATTGTTTTTTCTGTGCTTTCAAGTAGATACCTGGAAAGAAAAAGAATGGCATATAGATAAAACTGTATAAGTGAAGCTAAATTATATCATCAAAAAGGTGATAATGTGGCAAAGACCAAAATAAACATTCAGTTAGGAATAATTACAACTTTTATTTTCTTTTTCTGTGCTGTTGTCCCTTCTAATATTTCTAGAGTGTTTAAAGTTGGCAATTTGTCAACTGCAGCATTTTTTGCAAAAAGTGACCTAACTGATGAATTTAAAATAGGCGATTGGCAGATTATAAAAGCAGAAAAGGATGAATTAATATTCAAAATAATGAGCCTTGAGCCTGTTGTCCGAAGAGGAGAA
>CAYRAK010000068.1:0-7984 GCA_964422215.1 uncultured Clostridia bacterium
TTCTAGCTATATCTTTTTTAATCTGTCTTTTTCTAGAGGGAGTATCTGCACGACCTTGAGCTATTTGTATTTGCAAGTCCAAAAGTTCTTTTCTTAATTTATTTAATCTCTCAATCAAATCATGATTTCCAAGCTCTCTTAACTCACTCATCTTCATAGGAGGACCTCACTGACGGAAATAAATTTAGTTTTTATGGGCAACTTGTGAGAAGCAAGAATAAGAGCAGCTTTTGCCTTATCTTCTTTAACACCCCCAACCTCAAAAAGAACCCTTCCTGGACGAACAGGTGCTACCCAAAAGGCCAAATCACCTTTTCCTTTACCCATCCTTGTTTCAAGAGGTTTTTTAGTAACTGGCTTATCCGGAAAAATTCTAATCCACAACCGCCCCTCATGCTTCAAACTGCGAACAATTGTTACACGAGCTGCCTCAATTTGCCGGGCAGTAATCCATCCACCTTCTTGAGCAATTAAACCATACTCCCCGAAACTCAGCTCTGTTCCGGTGGTGGCAATACCCTTTACTTTTCCTCTCTGAGATTTTCTATATTTAACTTTTTTCGGCTGCAAAGGCATCTTCTAACTCCTTTTCTTGTTCACTGGGAGAAGGTAAAACCTCTCCCTTATAAATCCAAACCTTCACTCCTATACATCCATAGGTTGTATGGGCTGTGGAAACTCCATAGTCAATATCTGCTCTCAAGGTATGAAGAGGAACTTTACCTTTCTGCATCCATTCCTTTCTTGCTATCTCGGCTCCATCAATTCGCCCCTTACACATAATCTTTACTCCCTCTGCTCCTAAATCCATAATTCTGGAGATAGCTTCTCTCATAGCTCTTTTAACACTGTACCTTCTACTTAGTTGAAAGGCAATTCTATCAGCAACAAGCTGAGCATCCAACTCTGGCTGAGGTATCTCCTGAACATTCAAAAATATCTTGGTCTCAGGAACAAATTTGGCAATTTCTTCCTTTGTCTTTTCTATAACCTCACCCCTTTTTCCGATAATTATACCAGGGCGAGCAGCATATATGGTTATTCGCAACTTATTGCTTGCTCTTTCTATCAGAATATCGGATATATTTGCCTGTTTAAATTTATTCATAAGATACTCTCGAATCTTAAGCTCACTGTGCAAATATTTTGCATATGACTTTTTATCTGCATACCAACGAGATTGCCAATTCTTAATTATTCCTATTCTTAAACCTTCCGGATGTACCTTCTGACCCAATTATACTCCCTCCTTTAGTAAAGTTTTAAATTATATTAAAAAATTAACGAGTATCAAGGACAATAGTTATATGAGAAGTTCTTTTACGTATTAAATCTGCCCTTCCTCTTGCTCTTGGTTTTATTCTCTTTAAAGTCGGCCCTTTTCCAACCAGTGCATGTTTTACAAATAAATTCTCTTCAGATAAACCAAAATTCTCCTTAGCATTAGCTATAGCTGATTTAAGGATATTCTCTATGATACCAGAGCTTTTTTTTGGGGTCAATCTCAATATTTTTATAGCCTCATCTACCGGTTTCCCTTTTATTAAGCTAGCAACTTTTTGAGCCTTAAAGGGGGAAACTCTTATATATCTTCCTACTGCTCTAACTTCCATTTTTAACCTCGAGATTACTTAGGTGCAATTACTCTCTTAGTATGAGCACCGTGGTGGTCAAATTTCCGTGTTGGAGCAAATTCTCCCAATTTATGCCCTACCATATCTTCGGTTATATACACATTGCGAAATTCCTTACCGTTATGGACAGCAAAGGTAAGACCTACAAATTCTGGTATTATCATGGATCTTCTTGACCATGTCTTAATAGGTCCATTCTCACCTTTTTCTTTTACCTTTTTTACTTTTCTCAACAAAGAAGGGTCCACCCACGGTCCTTTTTTAATTGAACGTCCCATCTTAACCTCCCCTTATTTTTTTCTCCGCTGAATTATGTATTTATTAGAGGGCTTTCTTTTCTTTCTCGTCTTCTTACCCTTAGTAGGTTGTCCCCAAGGAGTTACAGGGTGCCTTCCTGGACCACTTCGACCCTCACCTCCCCCATGAGGATGGTCAATAGGATTCATAGCTGATCCGCGTACATGGGGTCTCCTTCCCATAAGACGTGCTCTACCTGCCTTACCTATCTGAATATTCTCGTGATCAACATTACTTACCTGACCTATAGTTGCCTTACATTCAAGAGGAATAAGACGTATCTCTCCAGAAGGAAGTTTTACCTGAGCAAAATCTCCCTCTTTAGATAAAAGTTCAGCTGATGTACCGGCAGCCCGAACCAATTGACCTCCCTTACCTTTTTTCAATTCAATATTGTATATAGGAGTACCTTCTGGTATCTTTGCCAGTGGAAGTGCATTACCAGGCTTAATTGGCACATCTTCGCCTGATAGAACCTTATCTCCTACTTTCAGCTCACAAGGAGCAATTATGTATCTTTTTTCTCCATCGACATACTGAAGAAGAGCAATCCGTGCAGATCTATAAGGATCATATTCAATGCTTACAACTTTAGCAGGAATACCATCCTTGTCTCGTTTAAAATCTATAATCCTATATTTTTTCTTAACCCCACCCCCTCTGTGGCGGGAAGTAATCCTGCCTTGATTATTTCTTCCTGGAGCTTTCTTTAAATCTACGGTTAAAGACTTCTCTGGCTCGGTTTTTGTTATCTCAGAAAATGTTGAACCAGTCTGATGTCTTCTTCCCGGAGATGTAGGTTTATAAACTTTGATTGCCATAGTTGCACTCCATCTTCATTTATTTTAAACCCCTATCTCTAACTCATCAATATTGTAACCTTCTCTTAGTTTGACAACTGCCTTTTTCCACCTGGAAGTTCTTCCAACTACTCTCCCTCGCCATTTTCTGTTGCGAGGATTCACTCTCATAGTTCTCACTTTCTCCACTTTAACATTAAAAAGCTGCTCCACAGCGTTTTTTATATCAATCTTTGTTGCATCAAGAGACACTTTAAATATATACATGCGCTCTTTCTGCAGATCTGTTGCTTTTTCTGTAACCACTGGACCTAATATCACATCATAAGGATTCTTACTCATTTTAACTTTAACCTCTCTGTAAGTTTTGAAATGGAGCCTTGAGTTAAAAAAAGATTTTCGTAGTAAAAAACATCATACCCACAAACTTTGGAAGCAAACGTTATCCTTAAATTTTTTATATTGGAGGACGCTCTTAAAACCTTCTCATTTTTTTCCTTCTCATCAACTACTATAAGAGTTTTTTCACCATTTTGAGTATTTATCTTAAATTTTTCCAAAAAAGAGACCATCTCCTTGGTTTTACCTTTTTCAACCTCTAATTTATCTAACACAAACATCTTACCTTCTTTTAACTTTAACCTTAAAGCAGAAATTAAAGCAAGTTTTTTCTTCTTTTTAGGAAGATTTTGACTATAATCACGTGGCTTGGGACCAAAAACTGTTCCTCCTCCTATCCACAGAGGAGACCTTATGCTTCCTGCCCGTGCTCTACCTGTCCCCTTCTGAGGCCAGGGCTTTCTACCTCCTCCCCTAACCTCACCTCTTGTTTTGGTAGAAACTGTTCCCTGACGACGATTAGCCTGATAAGCAATAATAGCCTCCCGTAAAAGAGGTTGGTTCACCTCTCCTTGAAAAATCTTATCATCCAACTCGCAGGTACCTACCTCCTCTCCTTTCATATTATAAACTTTCCACTCCATTTTATCTTTTTTCCTCTTTTATTATTACTAGTGCTCCATTTTTTCCAGGAACACTTCCCTTTACAAGGAGAAGATCTTCCTCCTCATCAACTCCTGCAACCTCTAGGTTCCTTATAGTCACCTTATCTTTTCCCATTCTTCCTGGCATTTTTTTTCCTTTAAAAACTCTGGACGGATCAGAAGACGCTCCTATAGACCCAGGACGACGATGCCACTGACTTGCCCCATGGGATGCGGGTCCTCCACCAAAACCATGACGTTTCATTACACCAGCAAATCCTTTTCCTTTAGAAATACTGGTAACTCTTATCTTATCACCTTTTTTAAAGATTCCTACCTTTATTTCTTTTTTATTATAAATAGATAAATCCCCCCCATCTAACCTGATCTCCTTTAAATAGCGCACAGGATCTGCTCCGTGCTTCTTTAAATGCCCGAGTTCGGGTTTGGTCAGACTTTTTTCCTTCACTTTCTCAAATCCTAACTGAACCGCATCGTATCCATCTTTTTTCTTTTCCTTTCTTTGAACCACTACACAAGGTCCTGCCTTAATTACTGTCACAGGAACAACCTCATCTCCTTCAAAGATTTGAGTCATTCCAAGTTTTTTTCCTAGTATAGCTCTCATTTTATCTTCACCCTTTTTATAATTAACATATATCTACACTAATGAGTAGGGGAGGCTTTAGCCTCCCGACTTTTATTTAACTAACCTCAAATGTTGAACCGAGCTTAAAGTAGAAAAAATTACAACTTAACTTCCACATGCACACCTGTAGGCAGATTCAATCCCATAAGGGCATCAATAGTTTTAGGATTAAAGTCTATAATATCTATAACTCGCTTGTGAATCTTTAGCTCAAACTGTTCTCGAGAATCCTTATGAGTGTGAGGGGAGCGAAGCACAGTATATCTTGTCGTTTTTGTGGGCAAAGGAATAGGCCCACAAACCCTGGCACCTGTATTCTCTATAGTCTCTACAACACGCCTTACCGATTGATCTAAAATTTTGTGGTCGTAAGCTTTTAAACGAATTCTGATTCTTTGTCTGGGCATAATCTTTTACCCCCTTTGGTTTATCACCGACCGAGAATTTCCTTTTCCTTTTCTTCAGGAACTGCCTCGTAGTGAGAAAATTCAATAGTAACTAAAGCCTTTCCCTGAGAAAGTGAACGAAGTCTTGTAACATATCCAAAAAGCTCAGATAATGGAACATAAGCGGTAATAATTTTTATATTATTGCTACTACCAGTCTCTGTAGACAAAATTTGCCCTCTTCGTAAGGAAAGATCAGCTATAATATCACCTAAAAATTCCACAGGTGTCCTTACCTCCACTTTCATTATAGGCTCTAGAAGATAAGGGTCAGCCTGTTGAGCGGCTTTACGAAGAGCAATAAATGCAGCGGTTTTAAAAGCATATTCTGATGAATCTACTGGATGATAGGAACCATCCAGTAAACTTACCTTTACATTTACAAGAGGATACCCTCCTAATACTCCTGAGTAAAGTGCCTGCTCAATCCCTGCTTTAATAGCTGGAATAAATTCTTTAGGAATAACCCCACCTTTGGTCTTATCTACAAATAACTCTTCACTATCTCTTTTAGGCTCCACCTCCAGCACAACATCTCCATACTGTCCTCTCCCTCCGGTTTGGCGAATATACTGCCCTCTAGCTTGTGCTTTTTTCCTGATACTCTCCTTATAAGCAACCTGAGGCTTACCGGTATTCACATGAAGCCCAAATTCACGCTTTATCCTATCTACTATAACCTCAAGATGCAACTCACCCATTCCAGAAATAATCGTTTGACCTGTCTCATCATCTTGCTTTACCTTAAATGTGGGGTCCTCCTCAGCTAATTTAGATAATACAATTGCTAATTTGTCCTGTTCAGTCCTTGATTTTGGTTCAATTGCAACAGATATAACTGGTTCTGCAAATCTCATAGGCTCAAGAAGAATGGGATGATACTCATCGCATATTGTATCACCCGTATCAACTTTTTTAGGCCCCACCATAGCCCCAATCTCTCCGGCACACATCTCCTCCCTGTCTGTCCGATAATTAGCATGCATTTCCAAAATACGACCGACACGCTCTTTTTTCTGCTTGGTAGAGTTGTATATAAATCTGCCTTTCCTTAACTTACCAGAGTAAACCCTAAAGTAAGTAAGTCTTCCCACATAAGGATCAGTTGCTACCTTAAAGGCAAGAGCAGCAAGAGGTTCTTTTTCTGAGGAAATTCTTTTTTCCTTTTCACCAGTCACAGGATTTATGCCTTCAATTGAAGGTACATCCACTGGAGAGGGAAGATAATCTACAATTCCGTCAAGTAAAGGCCTTATACCCTTATTCCTTAAGGCAGTACCACAGAATACCGGAACACCTTTAAGCTCCAATGTCAGTTTTCTTATACCCTGTTTTATATCCTCCTCCGAGAGCTTACCCTTTTCTATGAATTTCTCTAAAAGTTCATCACTTGCCTCAGCTGCTTTTTCCATTAGGTCATGATGTAATGATTCAGCCTTCTCCTGTAAATAATCTGGAATTTTTTCTTTCCTAATTTTAGCATCCAATTTGTCGCTTTCCCAAATAAGAGCATACATACCAACAAGATCTACCACTCCCTGAAAATTCTCCTCCTCTCCCACCGGTAGCTGAAGAATGATTGGAGGAAGCTCAAATTTGCTTTTTATTTGTTCCACTACTCTGAAAAAGTCAGAGCCTACACGGTCAAGTTTATTAATAAATGTAATTCGGGGCACGCGGTATCTATTAGCTTGACGCCACACTGTTTCTGATTGAGGCTCAACCCCTTCCACTCCGCAAAAAATAATCACAGCCCCATCTAAAACTCTAAGGCACCTTTCTACTTCTACCGTAAAATCTACATGTCCTGGGGTATCAATAATATTAATACGATATCCCTTCCACATGCAGGTAGTAGCAGCAGAGGTAATAGTGATACCTCTTTCTTTCTCCTGTTGCATCCAATCCATCACTGCTGTTCCTTCGTGCACCTCACCCACCTTGTGAGTTTTTCCAGTGTAATACAAAATCCGCTCTGTTACAGTAGTCTTACCTGCATCGATATGAGCAACGATACCAATATTTCTTATCTTCTCTACAGGATAACAAGGCATATCTTTACCACCTGTAATGGGCAAAGGCACGGTTGGCCTCTGCCATTCTATGAGTATCTTCTTTTTTCTTCACTGCAGCCCCCTCTCCACGAGAGGCCAAGATAATCTCATCAGCTAACTTTTCTTTCATTGGCTTTCCTTTTCTTTCTCGAGCAAACTCAACTATCCAGCGAATTGCAAGGGATTCTGCTCTCTCTGGTCTTACCTCTGTAGGCACCTGATAAGTAGCTCCTCCAACTCGTCGCGGACGAACCTCAAGAGCAGGTTTTACATTCTCAAGGGCGGTTAAGAATACCTGTAAAGGATTCTGTTTTGTTCTTTTCTGAATTATATCAAACGCTCCATAACAAATTTTCTCTGCCTTGCTTTTTTCTCCATCCCGCATCACCTTATTTATAAGCCTGGCCACAAGTGTGCTGTTGTAAACCGGATCTGGCGCTACCTCTCTTCTTTTTGCAACTCTTCTTCTTGCCATTTTATCTCCTCTACTCTTTCTTACGACCGTATTTTGAACGAGCCTTCTTCCTGTTCTCTACACCTGCTGCATCTAGTGCTCCACGGATAATATGATACTTTACTCCTGGAAGATCCTTTACTCTGCCTCCTCTTACAAGAACAATTGAGTGTTCCTGAAGATTGTGTCCTTCTCCTGGAATATAGGCAGTAACTACCTTTCCATTGGAAAGTCTTACTCTAGCTACTTTTCTCAATGCAGAGTTAGGTTTCTTAGGAGTCAAGGTCCTAACTACAACACATACTCCCTTCTTTTGAGGGCACTTATCCAAAGCTGTACTTTTTACCTTCTTTTTTGGCTTTTCTCTACCTTTTTTAACAAGCTGATTTATAGTAGGCATAAAAAACTCCCCTTTTCTCTCTTTCCAGTTTTTTATTGGTTATTCTGATATTTTATTACTTTACTTTGTGTTCATTATTATATTCATTTTTTCGAGCTTGAAAACCCGTACCAGCAGGAATCAGCTTACCCAAAATTACATTTGCTTTAAGTCCTTTAAGGGTATCTACCTGACCCTTTATTGCTGCATCAGCAAGAATTTGTTTGGTTCGTTGAAATGAAGCTGCAGAGAGAAAACTTTCCTTTTCCTCTTGAGCAGCTTTAGGTA
>CAYRAK010000069.1:0-7952 GCA_964422215.1 uncultured Clostridia bacterium
CTGGGTCTGTCCTATTTGTGGAGTAGGAAAGGATAGGTTTGAAGAATTTAGATAAGTAACTGGTGGAAGGATGGGTTATTGTGTGGCTTTTGATTACTCATCACAAATTTTTGATCTATTCAATTAGAAGATTTGAATGGCTCCAAGTTGTTGCAGCATACCAAAAAAGTCAATAATTTCCCAATCTTCCGCAATTTTTCCATTTTGAATACGACTGATACAGATTACGCTACATTTAATTTTCTTGCCAGTTGGAGCAATTCCCATTAAGTCAGCTTTGTGAGTACCCTGCACTGTTACACGAGTTACCACTTTATCTCCTTCAGCAATTATATCTTCAATTGTTGCATGAATATTAGGAAAGGCATTAAAGTATATGGTAAGGAACTGTTTTAACTCTTCCGGGCCATTAAGCTCTTGACCTCCAATTCCATGGTACATCCAATCAGAAGCGAACAATTCATCTATTATCTCTAGCTTTCTCCCATTAAAAACTTTCTCCCAGAAATGATGAAGAAGAGTTTTATTCTTCTCTGGAGTCATAGTTTTTCACCTCCTTTGAGGTGTATTATAAGAAACTTTGTTAAGAAATGCAAGAATAAGTAAAAGTGTCAGATTATCTTTTAGAGTTGCCTGCCTATAGGGTAAGATTTTCTTCTATTTCTCTAGGGGTTATATCAAGACGATAATTTATCCATTCCTTTAATTTAGTTTCTATTAATTTCTCCATAACTTCCTCTCCCAGAGCCTCTTTTAAAAGTATACTTTTTTCCGCCTCTTTGATAGCTGAGTAAAGATCATGAGGAAGAGATTCTATTTTTTGCTTTTCTCTTTCCAAATCAGACATGGTATAAAGATCTTCATTTACAGGTTCTGGTAGGGGATATTTGTTATCGATGCCTTTAAGTCCTGCTGTAAGTAAAGCTGTAAAACACAGATAGGGATTACAGGCAGCATCAGGGAATCTTACCTCTATTCTAGTAGCAGTCTCCTTTCCTTTTCTGTAAACCGGTACTCTTACAAGTACTGATCTGTTTCTTTCCGCCCAGGCTATGTAAACCGGTGCTTCAAATCCAGGAACAAGTCTTTTGTATGAATTATACCATTGGTTTGTTATAAGACATATCTCTTTGCTGTGTTTGAGTACACCAGCTAAAAAATGTTTTGCCAAAGAGGATAAATTGTAAGTATCATCAGGAGAAAAGAAAGCATTTTTGTTCCCTTGAAAAAGAGAAATGTGAGTGTGCATTCCTGAGCCATTTTCTCCTCTTAAAGGTTTCGGCATGAAAGTTGCATGGATTCCATTTCTTTTTGCTATTTCTTTAACCAGCCATTTGTATGTTTGTAGGTTGTCAGCCATGGTTAAGGCATCTTTGTATTTAAGGTCAATTTCGTGTTGGGAGGGTGCAACTTCGTGATGAGCATATTCTACTGGTATATTCATGCTTTGCAGGGCAAAGACGGTTACTTCTCTTAGGCTGTCTCCCTGGTCTACAGGATTTAGATCAAAATAGCCAGCTTCATCAAGAATTACTGGCTTTTTTTCGTTAGCAAAATAAAAATATTCTGCTTCAGGTCCTATATTCATATGAGTAAGACCGTATCTTTTTAGTTTTTCCAAATTCCTAATTAATATGTGTCTTGAATCACTAAGATAAGGTTTTCCATCTGGTGTATAAATAGCAGCGAACATTCTAAGGGCTTTACTTCCACCTATTTTAAAGGGGATAAGTTGTGCTGTTTCTGGTAAAGGGAAAGCCACCATATCACTTTCCTGAATTCTTTTATACCCAAGAATTGAGGAACCATCAAACCCCATCCCGTAGGAGAAAGCATCAGCAAGCTCCGCTGGAGTAATACTGAAACTTTTCAAAAATCCCAGCAGGTCTGTAAACCATAGACGGATGGAATCTATCCTTTTTTCCTTCACAAATTCTATCACTTCTTGAGCATCTCTCAGATTAAGACCATTGAAAGAACCGTTTTCTTTCACATACTTTTCCATCTCTTCTCTAAACTGTGCCACTTTTTCCCCTAGAATCATACATACTCCTTATTTTTTAATGAATTTGTTCTATTTTAAGGGTAAAATGAAACCTGTCAAATATAGTTTTTGCCTGATCCAGCACTTCCCTCTGTCCAAAAAGCATTTAAAGAGGGTGAATTTAAACAGTTTGAAAGACATTCCTGCTTAGGTTTTGTTGAAAGAGATACATTCTTGAAGGAAGTTGAACGTCTGCGCAAGCTTGGATTTAAGAGAATTACTCTTAAAACAGGAACTTATTCAGCAAAAGAACTTGGGGACGGTAACCACAATAAGATTTTAAAAAGGAAAATTTAATTCAAAATATCTTTTTTGGCATATAAATTGCCCTATTTCACATAAAATGGTCGAAAAATAACCATGGCTGACTTGAAACTTATTTATAATAGAAGGTTGAGGAACGGTTTATATATAACATATATTGATGCACAAAAAGTGTGCAGAAGGTTGCACCTATGTGGAGCAAATAGTGGAGTATTACCGGAAGATTCAAAAAACAGAGAAAGAATTAAAGGGGTAAAAATAAATTGAAACTTATCCGTCTTGTTAAGTTTAGCTTATTGGCAGGATTGATCATGGTGTTGATTTTTGTATTAAACTGGATATGTTCAGCCTTTACAGTATCAGTTGTTCCTCCTCAGATTAATTTAGGGTCTGCTAAACCAGGAGATGAGATAGAAAATAAAAAGAGGCTGTTAGTCGAATTTTCTGAAGAAGTGGATGTGGAGAAAATTAGAATAGCTCCTATCGGAGAAGAGGATTTTTATTTAGTGTTAGAGGGAAAGGATAGAATAAAAATACCAGCTACCTATAGTTGTAAGAAAATATCTTTTAATAAAAAAGCAAGAATTATTCATATAGAGGTGACCGTTAAGATAACAAAGATAAGGTGGGAGTACATCCCGGGAAAGTATAAAGGAAAGATAAATTTGATTTTCAGTGGAATGCCAGAAAATGGTGCAATTAAACTAAAGTATATAAATAACAGTAGCCAAGAATCTTAAATGAGATTGTTATTCCTTAAAGCTTTCGGGTTCTCACTAGCCAGGAAGTAAGTTTCACATAGCTTTTTTACACTTAGATAACATTTTTGCTAATTTTTCTTCTGCTATAGTTTTATAAGAGATTTAACCTGAGGGAAGCTGGAGCAATGAGTGTTCTTTAAAATGCCTTTCTATTTGCTCATAATGATCTTTGGCAAAATCTTGGTGAGGTTAAACCCATAAGTGTCCATTTTGGCCTCTTGGAGTGGTTATTTTTTAACTTTGTTTTAATCGACACTTGAAGTCAAATGACCTAATAGCAAATATTCCTGACTAACAAAATGTTAATCGGAGATGGGCTAAAGATTTTTCGAGAGAGAACTTTAACCAAGCTAAAGGAGGTGAGAAATGATGAAATCGCTAATAATAGTGCTGGGGATAATTGGGTTGATAGGGCTTATGGTTGCACCAGCGTTAGCAGATACACCCGGACACCCAGGGCCTGTAACTTTGAATGTCAACATCACGGTAGAGCCATACTGTGAGATAGAACTGGAAAGTACAGATGTGAATCTGACGTTAAATGCAGGTAATTCTCCTGCTGCACTGGTTAACTTTACACTGTTAAGCAACACCGGGGTTAACGTTAGCCTCAGAGTCAATGATCCAATATGGACGCTTTCCCATGAAGGACAGGCAGGTCAAACGGAGAACTATCCCTGTGCAACTCTTTCTGGTGGTTCAGCGCCTGCTGATAGTATAGGTTACTGGCCACAAATAAAAGCTGTAAAGACATTTGCGGACGGCACAGATGCGGGTCTTACACACTCCGAAGCTCCTTATGACGAAGGCGGGGGTGGCGAGCATGGCGGTGAAATATGGACGGTTATGTTTTGGGACACTGGAGACCACGAAATCTCATTTAGTTATTCTGAAGGAGGTACTTACAACGGGGCAGTAGGATATTCCACTAACATTCGTAACACCGAGACAGGAGCTATTGCAGATACAGGTATCTATGAGGGTAGCATGACACTAACGCTTACCTGTAGTTCTTAATCTCTCGGAAAACTAGATCAATGAAGTTGGAATTGTTAGTATGAAAACATAGCCTAAGTCTGAATTTCTCAGGCTCAGGCTATGTTTCTTTTGTTACTTTACATCCAGACATTATTAACCGAAGGGAGCATTTCAGTCTTTATCAAAAAGCAAAAAAGGCTTTGCCGTGAATAAACTTGTTTAGAAAAGACGATAATGAAGAAACTGACTAGTATTGTCGTAATAATCTTTTTTTTCTTTTTTGGTATTATTGCAGGTATAAATGTTTGTTGCACCCCCGCATACGCTCAGGGTTTTTTAATAAAACCTCTAAGAATTGAGTGCAGCACTCAACCAGGGGAATTTGTCAGGCGAGTCATCAAACTTTATAATACTACAGCTCAAACTTTGACCATTGGCTTGAAGCTTGCAGAATTGAGTCAAAATGAAAGTGGAGTTTGGCAGGCTATTGAAGCAGATTCTAATATTGATATTTCTGGTCTTTCTTCTTGTCTAAAATGGACGAAACTTAGCGTCCAAAAAGTTAAGATCGAACCTTTGCAGACAGCCGAAGTAGAGATAAACTTGCAGGTACCCAGAGGAACCAGGGGCTTTTATGGAGCGGCACTTCTTGCTGAGTTAAAACGACCAAAGCCTAAAGAAGGAAAAGTCAGGATAGCTCTAACTATTCGTTTTTTGGTTCCGATATTGGTAGAAATCCAAGGGCGTCCGGCAGTGTTTCGAATTAGACTTGAAAACCTCAATATGTGCTTTTTTGAGAAATCTAAACGGAATCCTGCAACTACTTTGGTTTCGATGAGTATTATAAACAAAGGTGAAACTTATTCTCGTTTGAAGGGGCGTGTAGATATTTTGCATCAGGTGGGTGAAGCCTGGCACCGGATAACTCAGATCAAGTTCAGTGAGGTAGGTATTATTCCTGGAGTCAGGCTGAATTTGAAAAATAGCATCAAACGGCAGCTCCCATCTGGCAAGTACAAACTAAGGGGGATACTATATGTGGATGGTCGACAGATCAAATCACTGATTAAGGAAATAAATTTTGCCGGTGATCCTAATATTACCAAGGTCGCAACTGATGTTCCCCTTGCTTTGGATCCTTCAATTGTGTCCATAAAAGCTGTTCCGGGGGGTACACGAGCAGGTATAATAAAGGTCCGGAATCTGTCAGATGAAGCTGTAAATGTCTCGGTTGATGTTACAGTTCCTTTTCCTCTTCAAAACGTTGCATTGGGGCAGTTAAAAGGTGAAGACCTAAGTTGTGCAGGATGGACAGAAGTAGCCCCAGATAATTTTACTTTAAGAGCTGGTAGAGAGCAGAATATACTCATTACTACAAAACTACCGAAAAGGGAAAAGATGTATGCTAATTATTACGCTACTCTCAACTTTCACGCTGCCTATGCCGACGGGCAAAGTGCAGGTGAGAATACCTCACTTATTTGGCTTAAAAATAAAAAGATTAAAGCAAAGCCAGCCGCACAAATAATAAAAGTTGGTCTTATCACTGAGGAAAATTCAAGGTATGTAATCCAGGTTAAGTTCAGCAATATTGGAGATGTTCACTTTAGTCCCAAATGCAAGGCCACAGTTACCAGAGCTGATGGTACCTCTGTGTTGGAGAATACACTTACTGGCGAAAGAGAAGTTATGTTGCCGCTTGAGACTAGAGATTTTTCTGGAATTCTCGATTTATCCAGGGTTGAGGAGGGAATATATGGTCTCACAGTCTGGATGGATTATGGAGAAAAAACAGTTAATAAAACTTTACTCATTTGGGTTTTCGTCAAGGAAGGAGAGAAAAAGATTACACTTTATTCTGATTAGTAAGAATGAAATAGGTGGTAGAGAAAAAATGATGCTTCGAAAAATTCTAATAAATGGAGGAATGAGTGTATTAATTGTTTTTATTTTATTTGCTGATTTTGCTTTGGGTGAGGAAGCTATCTCGTCAAACATGGAGGAACAATCCAGGATCAGTAATGTTTGGTTCGAAGCTGACCTTTGCTCGGCCTTTCAAGATCTTGCCTCACAGAGTGGAATTACAATATTAGTTGATGATTATGTAGAAGGTCTGATCACTCTTTCCCTGGAAAATGTAACTATTGATGAGGCTATAAAGACAATATGCATGAAAGGTGGGTATGATTATAAAAAGCTAAAAGATGACCTTTATATAATTGGTTCTGTGGACCCAAATTCTCCCACATTTCAAAAGCATGCTCTGACCAAAAAGATAGAACTTAATTATGCTGATTCTAAGGATATTGTTACACTGTTAAAACATTACACCCCCTATATAAGTGCCGTGGGAAGGACAATAATTATTCGAGCCTGGCCTAATTTGGCCAACAAGATTGAGAAAGATGTAAAAATGTTGGATAAACCGCCCAGACAGGTGCAAGGAAAGGTAGTTATTGTTGAGTTAACTGAAGAGGCAAGGTTTGAGCTGGGACTAGATACCTTAGAATATGGCACAAATGGAGAAAAAGAGTGGAGTCTTTCTTTAGAGCCTGGTAAGGTAGGATTAAGTATAACCGATGCCTATAAGTTCATGATGAAGTTAAAAGCTCTTGAAAGAAAGGGGGAAGCTTCTCTGAGGGCTTCTACTAATATTACGGTACCTGAGGGAAAGAAGGCAACTATTAGTCTTGGAAAAGAGATGAGGATAGTTATCGAGAAAGAAGAGGAGTACTACCGAATTGAGAAGGTAAGAGCTGAAACTTCTCTTACCCTTGGTGTACAGCGGGTGACTTCCAATAATGAGATAATTTTCACCTATGAAGTAAAAGCTGGAGATATAGCCGAGGAGGTGCCAAAGATCACCCAAATCCCTGTTGTTTATGAACGCTCTGCTCAGGGAACAGCTGTTGTTTCCAACAACACAGCCTTTGTTATAGGAGGACTTACTAGAGAAGTGAAAAGATCAATCCGGGGTGCTATACCTCCTGCCAAAACGAAAGTTACAGAGAAAATGGATCTGATAGTTGTGGTTCTGCCCCATATTGTAGGGACAGCCATGCCTAAACCCAAGATTTTGGAAAAAAAGCTTGAAAGAATGGCAAAGAAACCTGAAATTAAAGAGAAGTTCAACTACAGCATTAGTTTGCATGCTAATTATTTCTGGTCAAAAATGAACGATTTTGTTAAAAAGAAGGGATATTCTTCTTTTGATCCAATGATTTTCTACGAAGGACAGCTCCATCTGGCTCATTGTTTTGCTCTGTTTGCCAATACCGGTAGGAATAAGATAGGTGACGGTAAGCTAAACATGACTTCATATGGCGTCCTTTTAAAAAAAGAACTGCTTTTAAAAAAATTGGAGTTTTTCCTTGGAGTAGGTCTTGCAAATGGTGAGTTGAATTTAGGGGGAGATAAGTATACTCTTAACAGTTATACATTGAAAGCCGGGCTACAACTGAAGTTGGGAATACTTAATTTAGGTGGTGGATACAATTATTTTCCAAGGCAATGGAAAAAAAATGGTCCTGTAGAAAAAGGTATAGACTCAAGTGGAATTTATAGTTACATTGGTTTGTACATCCAATTCTAATAACATATCAAGCTATTGGATCAGATTCGATGCAGGACTCGTTGTGCCATTGAAAATGTAACTTTTTACCTTAGGCCAAATAGTTTGTTTTTGTATGGAAATCATTTTAGTGTAAACTCTGTTACTTTCTCACTTATTCTTTTGGAAAATTCATGACTGCCAAATTCCCTCCTGGAGCAGGATACATCTTCTTACCAAACATTTTCTTACCACAATTTTTATTATACATCCAGATAGACGTGTCAAGTCATTTAGGAGAAGAGCTCTCCAAATTCTCTTAATCTATCTACCTCTGTTTTTAACAAAGGAGCAA
>CAYRAK010000070.1:0-7926 GCA_964422215.1 uncultured Clostridia bacterium
TTTTGAGGGAGGTCTTGATAAAGCAATAGCTTATTACTTAGACCAGCTGGACAGGAGGGAAGATACAAGTTCTGGTTTAATTGTTGGGCCTGAGGATGTCTGGCAGTTTTCGGTGCTTATCTATGTTGCTGCCATGGCAGTAAGATCTGCCTCCAGTGATATAGAATATATTTTAGAGGAACTTAGAAGAAAAAATGGTGGTAGATAAAGTTAGCTTTTTCCTCTGTAGGTTACAAAGCTTGTAGGAGATTCCCACACTTTTACCTCATATAAAGGAAGTTCTTTTAACTCCTTCCATATCCATAAAGCTATATTTTCAGTAGAAGGTTGGGAGAAAAAATCATTTAAATAGCTATGATCCAGTTTTGTTATGATTTTTTCTTCTACAATTTTTTTTAGTTTAACAAAATCAAAAGCAATTCCGTTTTTATTTACCGGTGCCTGCAGTGTAACCTGTATTTTCCATCGATGCCCATGAAGCTTTTCGCACCTTCCATTGTAATCTTTAAGATTATGAGCAGCGTCAAATTCAAACTCTTTTGTGACGAGCATAATATCCATTTTTACACCTAGCTTTAAATTAAATCACCTAATTTATACCCCCTTTTTTTTCTCTTGTCAACCCCTGTGAGTAAATTAGCTAGGAGATTATTCCCAAAGGAACCTCCTGCAGAAAAAATAAAAAGAAGCATAAAACGTTCAACTTCAGGTTTGCAGAGTTTGCATATTAGGCTAATTTAAGTATAATGCACCAAAATACTTGTTCTCTTACAAGTACTTACCTTTGCTTAAGATGAAAAAAAATGAAAGATGAAGAAAAAGATGCCGAGAAAGAGGATAAGTCCATTCCTTTTATAGTTGTTATTTCTTTTTTCTTCTCCTTTATTCTTGCCAGATTATGGGTTATTCTTACTGGAGCTGCAGAGATTGCATATCAGGAAGGTACCACGTATTTTGGAAAGAATATAGTTATACGGGGAATTCATATTCACCATTTTCTTTATGGATTTATCCTTTTATGCATTGGTGGTTGGCTTGCGCTTAACTATAAAGATAGAGAAAAAAAAAGAGTAGCTGCTCTTTTCTATGGTGTTGGGTTGGGATTTTTTCTTGATGAGATTGGATTTCTTCTTACCTGGGGAGAGTATTGGTCATCCCTAACATATGCTATTGTTTTACTTACAGGACTACTCTTTTTAAATATAATTTATTTTTCGGATTTCTGGAACGAAGTTCGTAAAAATATTGTCTCTTATAGTAAGGAACATCTTTTATTATCTAAGGCATTAAGAATTCCAACCTTAGTGGAGGTAGTGGATAAAATGAGCAATAAAGTGAGCCGCACCGAGAAAGTAAGTCAAATTTTCAGTGGCCTTGTTTACCTGATAGCAGGCATAGCTATTCTTCTCTATCCTAAACTTCTCTACTACTGGGTAGCGGGAGGATTTATTTTAGCAAGTGTTTCCCATTTTGTCCGTGTAGTTAAAAGTTAACCTTATTATGGAAATATTGCTCGTTCAGTCACGGGGTCAAAAAGCACCACCTTATCTAGTGGAAATTGCACAGGCATAAGCTCTCCTATATTTGGTCTGAAAGTTGGGTCACAGGCTACGACTAAAGTTTGATTTCCAACCCCAAGATAAATTAGAAGTCTGGAGAGACTTGCTCCTGTGGTTCTTACTCTGCCTGTAAACTGACATATCATAGGAGAGTTCCTACTTCCGTTCCCAACTTTTATATATTCTGGGCGTATACCTAATATCAGTTCTTTCCATAAATACCCCTTATCCTCTAAAATCCCAAAAACTTCACTTGGAAGGTCAATGCGAAAAGGTGGAGAAAATAGGTAAAACCCGCTTTTGTCCTTTCTTAAAGTGAACCAGAGTAAATTCATTGGAGGGTCTCCTAGAAAGGTTGCTACAAAACGATTAACTGGACGATTATACACTTCTTCAAAGGTGCCTATCTGTTCAAATTTCCCATCTTTCATAATTCCGACTCTTTCTGCCACAGAAGGAACCTCGTACTGGTCGTGGGTAACATAAAGTGTGGTCCTTCCAAGCCTGTGAAGAAGTTGAACCATCTCTAGTCTAATTTGGAGACTGGATTTTGGATCGAGATTTGCTAAAGGCTCATCCATAAGAAAAATACGCGCATCCTGAATTATACATCTACCAAGGGCAACTCTTCTTTTCTGTCCCTCTGAGAGAGTTCGAGGCTTGCGGTCAAGGAGAGACCTGAACTCTTCTCCCAGAATGTGGCAGACCATATCTATTCTTTGTCTTATTATTTCTTTGGGAAAGTTTCTCATTTTTAAAGAAAAGGAAAGGTTCTTCCTTACGCTCATATGGGGATAAAGAGCGAGATTTTGAAAAACCATGCCTACATGTCGATCTTTTGGAGAAACATTATTAACTTTTTTGTTGTCTATGTAGATTTCCCCCTCATCAACTTGCTCCACTCCTGCAATAACTCTAAGTAGTGTAGTTTTACCGCAACCTGAGGGTCCAATGATACAAAAAACCTCTCCCTCTTTTACATTAAGGTGAATATGGTCCAGAGCAACAATTTCCTCTCCCTTTCCCCTGAAAAGAGATGCCTGAGGAAAAAACTTTTTTACAACACCCTTCAGTTGAACTGAACTCACCTTTTTCTCTCCAAATTTTAAAAATTTTTTAAAATATAGATTTTACCTTTTTTCCCTTCTTATTTTTGTTACCTCCTCCAAGGCTTTATCTGACCATTCACTCCGTGGATATTTGGTTAAAATTTTTCTTAAAAGATCAAGCTTTTTTTCCTTACTTTCCTGTTGCATTGCTAAATTAAAAAGCTTTTCTGCTTTACTTTCCTTCTTTATTGCCTTTTTTTCTTCTGATTTAATGGAGGCACTAGCTAACAGAAAACCGAGCGTAAAACCTAGTATTCCTCCTGTCACAAGCCCTACTAAAAAACCGGTGGGTATATTCCCAACCATTATACTCTGCTCCTTTGAGAGATAGAGAAGAAGTATATACCAGTGATATTGTAAAAAAATAAACCTCCCCTGTCAAACAATGGGTTCTCTGACGTTGAAATATGAAATTGACAAAATAATTCCTTAAGCTACACTTGAAACAAAAAGAGAAAGGAGAAGGCGTGCAAAACCGTTTTACAAAAATGTTTTTAGTTTCTTTTCTAGTATTTGTGGTATTCAACTCAGGAGTAGTGTTCTCTCAAGTATCCCCTGAAGCTGAAAAAACTTTGCCTTTTAAAAAGGAAGTTCCCTCTGAAGAATTTCTCCCAGGTCCAAATTTTCTTGAAAAAGCAGCAAATTTTATCTACATCATTTACGATTGGATAAGAAAGGCAATTGTATATCTTCTTGAAAAGACCCTCTTTCAGGGAAATCCTAAACTGGCAAATTTCTATGGAGAAGTTTCTACCTTCCTTGCAAGTCTAACTGCTGTTTATCTTCTTCTTTTGCTTGTAGCGTCTGCCAGAAAAATTATAGGAGTGATACTTCTTTTAGGATGGGTTCTTTTTATTATTGCTATTTTGGCAAGAGTTTAATTTTCTTTGCAGAAATAATTATCTCCTTTTTTCCTTCATCGCATACCTTCCCTATAAACCAAGATTCTAAATTATGCTCCTTTGCTATTTTTTGAACCTCATCCGCATTCTTATCTGAAACAATCAAACAAAAACCTATCCCCATATTAAATACAGTGAACATTTCCTCATCTGAAATACCTCCTATTTTCTGAATAAGAGAAAATATGGGAGGAGTGGGAGGGAGATTGTCAAGTAAAAAGCTTACAGGTGAACTTACCCGGAGAAGGTTTAAAAAGCCATCCCCTGTTATGTGAACCAATCCTTTTATATTTATTCCCTTTCTCATCATACAAACCACAGCAGGTGCATAAATTAAAGTAGGTTCAAGAAGCTCTTCACCTAAGGTTTTTCCAAGTTCTGGAAGATAATCATCAATTTTAAATTTTCCGCTTTCTATCAGAACTTTCCTTGCCAAAGTTAGTCCATTACTGTGTATCCCACTACTTGCAAGTGCGACAACTACATCTCCTTTTTTAATATCTTGACCTATAATTATATGCTCTAGGTCAACTATTCCAATCGCTGTACCTACAAGATCAAATTCATAGCCCTCTTTTTTTCCTTTTATTATCTCTTTTATTTGAGCAATTTCACCTCCAGGGATGTTAATTTTTGCAAGTTTTGCTCCTTTATGCAGTCCTTTACCAATTTGATCCAAAAGCTCAGGATTAGGTTCGGTAACAGCAATGTAGTCTACCATTGATACAGGTTCTGCTCCAACGCACAGAATATCATTCACATTCATAGCTACACAGTCAATTCCTATAGTGTCATATTTTTCCATCATTTGAGCAATTAAAATTTTTGTCCCTACTCCATCAGTAGAAATAGCAATGCCTTTTTTTTCTCCTATTTTAATTACATTTGCAAAGTATCCCTCTTTTAACTTAACAGAGCCTATCTTATCTCTAAAATTAAAAGTTTTAACTGTCCATCTTAAAAGACGTTGCAAGGCAACTTTTCCTTTTTCGGTGTCAACTCCTGCTTCTTTATAAGTTTTTATATTTTTTTCTTTCATATTAAAGTACCTCTGTTATGCCTTTTTAACTGATAAACTAAAAGCTAACTTAGCAAATAAAACTTCTCTGTCAATTACAACAAACCTGACACAGGACATTTTTATTTAACTTTACTTTGTTACTTCCTCAGTAATAATTTTTCCATCAATGTAGAGGGGGATTCCTTTTTCCGTACGCTCTCCTTCCCACCACCTTAAAATTTTCTCACCTCCAACTTTATCAATGTTTAAATTCACATCTATAACCCTCCTCTCATTAGAGGCAGTTGCTCTCTCTGAGGTGATGATAGGTTTGAATATCATAATCAAAAGAGCTACAGCTATCAAAGTTAGAACTATTTTAGTATACCAGTCTAATCTGTGGATAATTATTTGCATTTTAACCTCCCATAATTTAAAGTTTTTCCTATTCTATCATACTTTACTGATCATACAAGAACTAATTTTCAGAATTTGGGCTCATTTCTTGACTTATCTTGCAAGGACGTTAAAATGAAGTTAAACACCAGAAACTGATGAAAGGATCATTCCTTAGATAAGCGGGAGGAAATAATGGAAGTTAGTCATAGAGAACTTTCTTATACACAATTAAGAAAAGAGTTTGATCTTTCCTGCCTTCAATATGAAACTACTGAACAGATACCAGAGGCAGAAGAAATAATAGGACAAGAGAGGGCTATTCGAGCTATTGAATTTGGTTTAAATATAAAAAGCCCTGGATACAATATTTATGTTACTGGAAAAAACAACAGTGGGCGTACAAGCACTGTAAAAAAAATTCTTCAAAAAATAGCTTCTCAGAAAGATACTCCTCCGGACTGGTGTTACGTTCATAATTTTGACAACCCCGATCAACCAATAGCTATATCTTTGCCTGCAGGTAAAGGTAAGGCTTTTAAGAAAGATATGGAAGATCTTGTAACCACTCTTCAAAGAGAGATACCTAAGGCTTTTCGAAGTGAAGATTATAAAGAGAGAAGGAAAGTTTTACTTGAGAAACCCGAAAGAGAGAAAAAAGCAATTTTATCTGAAGTTGAAGAAAGAGCAAGAAAAAGAGGTTTTAGGATTAATAGGACTCCATTTGGATTTATCACTATTCCTTTAAAGAAAAATGGTGAACCTTTAAAAGAAGAGGAATATGAAGCCCTCCCTGAAGAGGAGAAAAAAAGAATCCAAGACGAGATGGCTAAAACTCAACAAGAGGTAGCTCAAGCTTTTGAAAAAATAAGCGAGCTAGATAAAAAATCAAAGGAGGCTCTTGAGAAATTTAACAAAGAAATGGCCCGGTTTGTGGTTGAGCAATATATTGAAACTTTAAAAAGAGCCTACTCGAATAGCCCAGCTGTTGTTAAATATCTGGATAGAGTAGTTAAAGATATAATAGAGAATATTGAAGATTTTTTTCCAAAAGAGCAAAAATCTACTCCTCAATTGCCTATTCCTACCGAACAGGATACTTTTATCAAGTATCAGGTGAACTTGATAGTTGACAATTCCCAAACAAAAGGGGCACCAGTAGTAATAGAAACAAATCCCACCTATGGAAATTTATTTGGACGAATAGAAAGAAAAGTTCAATTTGGTGCATTTGTAACAGACTTTACTAAGATTAAAGCAGGAGCTATCCATAGGGCAAATGGAGGATATCTTGTAATAGATGCATTAAGAACTCTTATATATCCTTTTGTGTGGGATACATTAAAAAGAACATTAAGAGATGGAGAGATAAGAATAGAAGATATTGGTGAGCAGTATGGGTTTTTCTCTACCGCCGGTTTAAAACCTGCTCCTATCCCTCTTGATATAAAAGTGATAATGATAGGTAGAAATGAGTTATTTAATCTACTTCATTATTACGATGAAAGTTTTGAAAAAATATTCAAAGTTAGAGCAGACTTTGATTGGGAAATAAAAACTGATGAAAACACAATAAACCGTTGTGCTCAGTTTCTATCAAAATTATGCAAAGAGGAGAATCTGAGACACTTTGATAAGACAGGACTTGCCTCTATTTTAGAGTATAGTAGCAGAGAAGTTGAAGATCAGAGAAAACTTTCTCTTCTTTTTGGAAGAATAGCCAATGTAGCCCGTGAAGCAAATTACTGGGCACAGAATCATAACAACAAATATATCACGCGTAAGGATGTGGAAAAAGCACTTGAAGAGATGGAACGGAGAAGCGATCTTATCAAGAACAAAATTGATGAGTTGATTGAAGAGGGAACTTTATATATCGACACGGAAGGTGCAAAAGTAGGACAAGTAAATGCTCTTTCTGTTTATTTTTATGGAGATTTTATGTTTGGTAGGCCCTCCCGAATAACTGCCCGAACATTTATGGGTGATAAGGGAGTGATTAATATAGAAAGAGAAGCTAAGCTAAGTGGAAAAACTCATGACAAAGGTGTTCTTATTCTCTCAGGTTATCTTGGAGGAAAGTACGGAGGAAAAACTCCTTTATCTCTTTCTGCAACATTAACTTTTGAACAAAGCTACTCCTATGTAGAAGGAGACAGTGCTTCTGCAGCTGAACTTTTTGCCATCCTCTCCAGCCTTGCCGAAGTTCCTATAAAACAATCAATTGCTGTTACTGGCTCGGTGAATCAAAGAGGAGAGATTCAACCTATAGGGGGAGTTAATGCTAAAATAGAGGGTTTCTTCGAAGCTTGCAAAAGAAAAGGGTTAACAGGTGATCAAGGTGTAATTATCCCCTATAGTAACGTAAAAAATCTTATGCTTAAAAAAGAGGTTGTTGAGGCAGTAAAGGAGGGAAAATTTCATATTTATCCTATAAAAACAGTAGATGAGGGAATGGAAATTTTGACAGGTCTTCCTGCAGGAGAAAGAGGTTCAGATGGCAATTTCCCAGAGGGTACAATAAACCGTAAGGTGGAAGATAAACTTTTTTATTTCCTCAAACAGCAGGAAAGAATAAAGAAAATGGTACAGGGAGAAAAGAAATAAAAAGGAGGAGCTTAAAGCTCCTCCTTTTTATTATTATTCAACTTTTATTTCTTTTTTCTTTGCTTTAGCTTCCTCAGCTTTTGGTAAAGTAACTTCTAATACACCATTTTCGTATTTAGCTTTTGCCTTATCAGATTTTATTTTTACTGGAAGAGGGATAATTCTCTCCCAAGAACTATATGCTCTTTCAGCATAATAGTAGTCTTCTTCTTTTTCTTCCCTTTCTTTTTCTACCTTTCCAGATATACTTATCTCGTCCTCAGTAACCGAGATTTTGATATCTTCTTTTTTCACTCCAGGCATCTCGCAACGAAGAACTAGCCTGTCCTCTTTGTCAACCAGATCCACAGGAG
>CAYRAK010000071.1:0-7901 GCA_964422215.1 uncultured Clostridia bacterium
AATAATAAGAGTGTGGGCCCATAGCTCAGTCGGTAGAGCAGCGGACTCATAATCCGTAGGTCGTAGGTTCGAGTCCTACTGGGCCCACCAATTTTTATTTAATTGTTATGAAGTATAAAGTTTTAAACACTTCCAGATCTTTTGGGAAAGTTTCTGATAGAGCAATTCGCTTTTTAGAAAAAAACAACTGCCAGTTTATAGAAACCTCCAAAGCCAAGCCTTTAAAAGAGAAAGAGCTTATTGAAGAACTAAAAGGGGTGGATGGTTTAATTGTAGGAATAGATAAAGTAACTGCAAGAGTGATTGAAGCTGCTGATAGATTGAAGGTTATATCAAAGCATGGGGTGGGAGTAGATAATATTGATATTAAAAAAGCGATAAATAAAGGAATAGTTGTAACTAATACCCCTTCTGCCAATGTCAATGCTGTAGCAGAACTTACCATTGGACTTATTTTCTCTCTTATTCGTGGAATTGTGAGAGCAGACAAAGCTCTTCGAGAAAGGAAGTGGGAAAGAGTTATAGGTGAGGAGATTGATGGTAGTATTATAGGAATTATAGGTCTGGGAAATATTGGTAAAGCTGTGGCTAAGAAAGCTAAAGGATTGGGTATGAAAGTTTTAGCCTATGATGTGTGCCAGGATGAAGATTTTGCCAGAAAATTTGAGATAAAATATGTTCCCCTGGAAGAACTTCTTCAAAAATCTAATATTATATCCCTTCACTTGCCTTTAACTTCCCAAACAAGGCATATCTTAAATAGAGAAAATCTAAAGTTAATTTCACCTAACTGCTACCTTATTAACACTGCTCGGGGAGAGCTGATAGACGAGGAAGCTTTATTTGAGATGTTACAGAAAGGAAAGATTAAGGGAGCTGCTCTTGATGTGTTTGGAAAAGAACCTCCTTTTGAAAGCCCTTTTTTATTCTTAGATAATGTTGTTGTTACTCCCCATATAGGTGCCTACACTCAGAAAGCAATAGAGAAGATGGATATGATGGCCGCTGAAAATGTTGTTTATGTTCTACAGGGAAAAGAGCCTATCAGTAAGGTGGTTGTTTAATCCATAATCTTGACACCTTCCAGCTAGTATGATAGATTACCCTCCAAGATTAATTTAAATTAAAATAATACAAAAAGTCGAGGTGAAAGATGACCAAAGAGAAGAATTTAGCAGTTGTAGCCTATGCACCGGAAGATTATAAGTTGGAAGAAGTTGCTCTACCAAAGGTAGGAGAGGAAGAGGTACTTTTAAAGGTAAAGGCAGCAGGTATATGTGCAAGTGATATAAAGTGCTATCATGGTGCAAAAAGGTACTGGCAGGGACCGCCTGCTCCCTATGTTAAAGCTCCTTTTATTCCAGGACATGAGTTTATTGGGGAGGTGGTAGAAGTAGGTTCCTCTGCTGCAAAAAAATGGGGAATTAAGGTTGGGGATAAAGCTATCGCTGAGCAGATTCTTCCTTGTTGGGAGTGTAGATACTGCAAGAGTGGGAAGTACTGGATGTGTGAGAGAAATTATGTTTTCGGTTTCCATGGAGGAATTGATGATGGAGCATGGGCAGAGTATATGAAATTTCCTCCCGGTTCAATTATTCACAAGGTACCAAAAGATCTTCCTGATAAATGGGGAGCTATGATTGAGCCCTTATCTTGTGCCATTCATGCTGTTGAGAGAGCAGATATAGAATTTTCAGACACAGTGGTCATTTCTGGAACAGGTTCTATCGGACTTTGCATGCTTCAGGTTGCCAAATTGAAATCTCCCCAAAAAATTATAGCTCTAGATACAAAAGATGATAGATTAAAAATAGCAAAAGATTTAGGAGCAGATGTTGCAATAAATGTAACCCGTGAAGATGCTGTAAAAGCTGTTTTAGATTTAACAGAAGGCTATGGTTGTGACGTGTACATAGAAGCTGCTGGTCACCCTAACTCTGTAAAGCAGGGTTTACAAATGATAAGAAAACTTGGAAGATATGTGGAATTTGGTGTTTTTGCTGAAGAGACATGTCTTGATTGGAGTGTTGTTGGCGACCAAAAAGAACTTGACATCAGAGGTTCGCATCTTGGTCCCTACTGTTATCCTCTTGCTATTGATTATCTGTATAAAGGTATTATTAAGGTAGACAAAATAGTTACTCACACCTTTCCATTAAAGGAATTTGAAAAAGCTTTACAACTTGCATTAAAGGGAGATAATTCAATAAAAATTCTTCTAATTCCTTAAAGAAGTTATTATAAAAAGAGAGGTTAGCGTATGAGTATAACAAAAGTAGCTGTAATTGGATGTGGTAAGATGGGTCAATATCATATTGAGAATATGCTCACGATGAGAGATTCCACAAAAATAGAGGCTCTTGTTGAACCATCGGAAAAAATGAAAAAGTGTGTTTCAGAGATATTTGAAAAACATGAAGTTTCCTTACCTCCTGTATATAATAGTTTAGATGAGCTTTTACAAGCAGATGTCGATGTTGAAGTGGCGTTTATTGTTACTCCTCATAATGTGCATTTTGTCCAGGCAAAGGCTTGTATGGAAGCCGGATTAGATGTTCTTCTAGAGAAGCCAATGGTTATGAATACAAGGGAAGCACAAAATTTAATTAACATTCGTAATAGAACAGAAAGGCTTCTTGTAGTAGCATTTCCAGGAAGTCTTTCTCCCGCAGTGCATAAAGCAAAGGAGCTTATTGCTAAAGGTGCTATTGGAGAAATTTTGCAAGTTGCAGGTGTTGTTCACCAGCATTGGAGAATATTGGGAGGATGGCGACAAATTCCAGAAATCTCAGGAGGTGGTTTTCTTTTTGATACAGGTAGCCATCTGATAAATACAGTAGTTGATATCCTAAATGACAATGTTGAGAGAGTATTTGCCATTCAGGATACTAGAGAGACCCTTGTTGATATATGCTCTGCTATCACTCTTAAGACAGAGAAAGGGATTCTTGTTAATTTAACAGCGGCAGGGGACTCGATTGGATGTGAATCGGAGATATTTATTATTGGAACAAAAGGGTTAATTCGCACAGGTGCTTGGGGAGAGAAACTGGAGATAAAGAGAGAAGGAGAAAAAGATTTTGCACCTGTTGAGTACCCTAAATCAAAGGGAGTATGGGAACAATTTCTCAAAATAAGATCTGGTCAGATGGAAAATCCTTGCCCTCCTGAGATTGGTTTGCGATTTGCAGAACTTATGGATATGATAAAGCTCTCTGCTGTGAAAGGAGAAGTAATAACACGCGAAGTTCTTCTATCAAAAGAAGTTTCTCAACCTCAGGGTTCTCTACTTGACGATACAAAAACAGTATATTAGAATGTAAACAAAATAAGTTTTTTGTTCTTTTAAAAGGCACTCAGGATGAGAAAAATTTTTCCATTAGGAGTGTATCTTTCCTTCAGTGATTTAAAATACTTTGGTAATCACACAGTAAAGATTGTACAATAAAGTACTAAGGTAGAAAATATTTGGCTTTCACTCCACCCTGACCCTACCTTTACTATTTCTTCGAGTAAAGTATAAAGAAAATTAAGGAGGTGAAAAAAATGGGGGTTGTTGCCCTTATAATTGGTATTGTTGCCCTGGTTATAGCTGTTCTTGCCTTGTTAGGATTAAGTTTTCCTGTTTTTAGAAAGAAAAAAGAGAGTAAAAAATAGCACTGTAAAAATAGGGTAAAAATAGAAAATATTTGAAGTCTGAAGTAAGAGGGTAAGTAGTATTTTTTACACACCTTAAAAATTCGAAATTGATAAAAAATTTAATTATCTAATAAATGTCCCTCCATTATAACCTCCAAAATTGTGCTTTTTATAAACTTTTTACTATAATGAATAAAGTTTTGTAAAAAATAGATAGTAAATAAAATGGAGATTTTTTTACAAATTTTATGGTGGGTATGGAATATCTATTCTGCTTTTGTTTTTATTGAAGCAGCTGCGGTCAGTTTGTATCTTACAGGAGTGAGAATAGAATACACCATGGGTCTTTTACTTTTAACTTCAACAATGGTTTTACTGATAAATTATGGAATTTTAAGTGGAATGGTTTGGGTACTAAAGAAAGCTTCTGACAGGGTAGTTAAGATGATGAAAGAGATTTTACCACAAAAAAAGAATAAAAAAATAAGAAGATCGTTACAAAAACTGCTTAAGTGGCTAGGAAGATTTGAAAGAAGGGTAGGGGAAAAAGTTATTAAAACGGTAAAAAAGCATCCCTATGGAACTTTATTTTTGTTAAATTTGGTTCCCTATGCGCCTTATTTGAGTATAGCTGCAATTATAGCAGCCAAAATAGGAAAAATTCGGTATGGAATTTTTCCTATTTTGGCAGGAAATGGAGTAAAAGTGATAATGATTGTGATGGGAGTATATAAATTTGGGGATTTATTGAAGGGTTGGTTTTAATCTTAAAGATAAGAAAAGAATTTAAGTGATTACGAACTAAGAAGCCATGTTGCTATGGAAAAATAAATTAAAATTCCCGTAATATCACAGATAGAGGTTATAAGAGGTCCACTAGCAGTAGCAGGATCTCGGCCAAGTCTTGTAAATATGAAAGGTAAAGACATACCAATGATACTACCAACAATGACTATAAGTAGCATAGATAATGCAACAATTATGGCAATTTCAGGTCCACCCCTAAATATACCAAGTATTAATACTGCAGCTCCCATAGTAGCTCCAAGTAATCCTGCTACTGCAAATTCTTTACCCAAAAGGCGAACCCAATCGCTAAGTTTAACATCCCCCAATGCCAATGCTCTAACCATAAGTGTAGCAGCCTGGGAACCTGCATTACCACCACTATCAATCAGCAGTGGTAGAAAAAAAATTAGAACAATATACCTGGCAATGGTTTTTTCAAAAATAGCAGCAGCACCTCCAGAGAATATATTCATAAATACGAGAAATACAAGCCACCCCACGCGTTTACGGTAAAGTAGACTAAGGGGTGCTTTAAGAATATTGCCGAAGAAATCTCCATGTTCCTTTTCTCCACTTATTGCTGCTATCTTTTGGAAATCTTCCGTAACTTCCTCATCCGCAACGTCCATCAAATCATCGAAAGTTACAATTCCTAACAAAATACCTTCGGAGTCTACGACTGGTAGAGCAGAAAGGTTGTATTTTTTTATCATCTTAACAGCCTGTTCCTGGTCTTCAAAGGCCGATATACTTACAAATGAGTAGTTCATCAGTCTCTCTACAGGAGTTGAAGGATCAGCTAAGATAAACTCTTGCAGTTTTACATCATCCAAGAGCTTACCCTCTTCATCTGTTACATAAATTCTATTTATCGTTTCGCTGTTTTTCCCTGTTTTACGGATATGTTTAAGGGCTTTGCCTACAGTCCAGTTTGGACGAACCGCTACATAGTCAGGTGTCATTAATCTTCCAACACTTTCCTCTGGATAGCCAAGAAGTTGTTTTACTTCTTTAAGGTCTTCAGGAGTTAACAGTTCAAATAATCTGCGTGTTACTTGGCTGGGTAGTTCTTCAAATAAAGCGGTTCTATCATCAGGACTTAAATCTGCTAAAAGTCTTGCAGTTTCCTGTGCTGTAAGATCCTTTAAAAGAACATCCTGTTCCATTGGCTCCAATTCAGCGAATACCTTAGCGGCGAACTGACGAGGCAATGAGCGGAAAAGAAGTACTCTATCAGGTCTGTCTAAAACTTTTATCAAATCAGCCACTTCTGCCGGAGGCCAATTTGGTAAAACTTCTTTGAGTGCACCCCATTTTTTCTCTTGAATAAAATTTTTAATTTCGGGTTTAAGTAAATCTTTTAGCATTTTTTACGATCCTTTTTTATTTTGTGTAAATTATAAAATTTTAAATAAAATTGATAACCCCTTAGATAAAAAAATCGGTAGAACTAGTTGTTACTATAAAAAACGAATAATCCCAACTTTTGATTTACAGGATTTTATTCCCTTTAAAGTGATATCTTTTTTTAATTATGAAAAAACGGGTAAGGAAGCTATTTGCATTATCAAGGTAAACAAAATCAAAAAAGTTAAAGAAAATTCATAAAGAGCCCCCTTTACTATTCCTCCCAGGAGCCAAGATACTCCATATAAAGTGTTGAACATCCCGTAGGAAAAACCTCTTTGCTCCAAGGGTTAAAAGAAAAGGTCCTGTTACGCTTCTTGCTCCTTCATGCGTTATATCACCAAATAGGCTTACCATTCCCAAGAGGATAATAAGGTTAAAAGCAATCTTTCTTTCCTCTCTATCTGATAATAAATACTTTTTAGGTTTCATTTGGTTCTCTGGTTTTTAAATTTTGCCTCTTTTTATTAGCAGTTTTTCATTAATAAGTCAATAATGAGATCTTGAGATATTAAGTTTTAATGCAAAAGCTTGACAGGAACAAGAATACTGATAAATTGGCATCCTGGCCCTGAGAGTTCTACTTTTGTTGCAGCTCAGGGTTTATTGAATCCTTATCCGGATTTCTTAAAAGTAAACCAGGTCATTATTTATATACCATATTTTAGGAGGTTTTAAAAATGAGATATGAACTGACAGAGAAAAAACAAGGAAAATACCAGTATACAATTGGGCCATATGCTAAGCCTGTTTTAGAGATAGAGTCAGAAGACACAGTCGTTATTGAAACTCAAGATGCCTTTGGTGGAAAACTTGTAGATGAGAATACAAAGCCAAGCGAAGTTTTAGATAAAGATTTTGCTAATCCTTCAAATGGACCTATTTTTATTAAAGATGCTAAAAGAGGAGATGCATTAAAGATTAAAATTGAGTCAATCGTTCCAAGAGGAAAGCAGCCTAGAGGAACTACCTGTCTTCGTTCAAATTTTGGGGGATTAACAGGTACCGAGCAAAGTCCAACTCTTAACGAACCTCTTCCTGAAATCGTAAAAAAAGTTTTTATAACAGTTGAAGGGATAAAATGGAATGAACATATTACTTTACCCTATTCTCCCTTTATTGGCACAATTGGAACTTCTCCCCTTATTGATTCGATAAATACATTAACTCCAGGAAAACACGGAGGCAACATGGATCTACCGGATGTTTGTCCGGGGAATACTCTTTATCTCCCTGTACAGGTGGAAGGAGCACTTCTTTATGTAGGAGACTGTCATGCTATCCAAGGTGATGGAGAGCTCTGTGGAGTTGCCATAGAGCATCCAACATACACAACAATTACAGTAGAGGTTGTTAAAGGTTGGAGGCTTGAGTGGCCTCGCCTTGAAAGTGATAATTTTATTATGAGTATTGGAAGTGCTCGTCCAATGGATGATGCCGCTCGCATAGCCTATGCTGATTTGATTAAATGGATGGTATCTGACTTTGGTTTTAATAAGTGGGATGCATATCTTATACTTACTCAGGTTGGAAGAATACGAGTTGGTAATATGGTAGATCCAAACTACACCGTTGGGGCTTTTATAGAAAAGAAATACCTAGATATTTAGCATGTAAAAAGCTCCAGACTACCACATTGAGCCATTAAAAATTCAAAACAAGAGTCCTCTTTTCAAAATGGAATTATTCATACATCAGTGCCTGCACCGGATCCAATTTGGAGGCTTTATTGGCAGGATAAACTCCAAAGAAAAGACCCACTGCTGTGGCAAAACCAAAGGCAAGAAGAATAGTTTGTGGTGATATGACTATTTCTGGTGAAGTAGAAGCAGGTCCCATAGGTATTATCCTTAATCCAACGGAGGTTATAAGTTTTGACCCAAAAACACCCACCGCAACCCCAATTGCTCCTCCTATTAGGCAAAGAAGAACCGACTCCCAGAGAAATTGCAGGAGAATATCAATTCTTTTAGCACCAACTGCCATCCGTATACCAATCTCCCTTGTCCTTTCAGTTACAGATACAAGCATAATATTCATAATTCCAATTCCTCCCACAAGAAGAG
>CAYRAK010000072.1:0-7892 GCA_964422215.1 uncultured Clostridia bacterium
TAAATTTGATTAAAAGAATTAGAGATATTAAAGTATTTCCATCTCCGTCACATCTTTCAAAGCAACTTGAGAAAGATAAAGAAAAAGCAGAGAAAATTTTAAGCAACATTCAAGCGACGTTTATCGAGACAGATTAATTCAACATTGGTTAAGGAGCTAGATGAATCAAAAAATAAAACCAAAAATTTTGGGAAAAAAAATTTATCATTTTCCTTTAGTTGACTCTACTAACAAAGTTGCCTTTTTTCTAGCTGAGAGAGGAGAGGAGGAAGGAACTGTAGTTTTAGCTGACAGACAGCTTAGAGGAGAGGGATGCAGAGGTAAAAAATGGTTTTCTCCTATCGGAGGGCTTTGGTTTTCTTTAATTTTGCGTCCACCTTGCTTGCCTGAGTCTACCTCTGTCTATACTTTAATGGGAGCTGTGGCAGTAACAAAAGCGATAAAGGAGATCTCTTCTTCTTGTCCAGTTTACATATCCTTACCCAATGATGTTTATGTAAAAGGGAAAAAGATTGGAGGAGTAATGTGTAAGACAAAACTGAGAGGTGAAAAACTAGAGTTTGCTATCTTAGGAATTGGTGTAAATTTATATATAAAACGTTTTCCTTCCTCTCTTAAGGATATAGCAACATCACTTCTCTTGGAAACTTCTCAGGTAGTTTCTCCTTCTTTTTTTCTAGATTTAGTTTTGGATATTTTAGAAGAGGAATATTTTAACATAAATTTAGGATTCTCTGCGAATGTAAAAGGAGAGAGATGAATCTTGTTATTGATATAGGTAATAGTTCCGTAAAAATTGGTCTTTTCGAAGGGGAAAATCTTCTTTCTCAAGGGACTTTTTCCGTATATCCTCGCAAAGAGACTGATGAGTGGGGAATAGTGCTTATTAGTTGGCTAAAGACCTGTTTTAAACATCCTAAGGTTGACAAAGTAATTATAGCTTCTGTAGTTCCAAGTATTTTATTACCTGTAAAGGAAGCTATTTGCAAGTATCTTCAAATTACTCCAAAACAGCTTACTCCCAAATTAGCTGGTATTCCTATTCTTTATGAAAATCCCGAGAAATTGGGAGCTGACAGGATAGCAAACGCTGTTGCTGCTGTCAGAATGTATAAGCTGCCAGCTGTAGTTGTGGATTTTGGAACAGCTACTACATTTGATGTAATATCTGAAAAAGGAGAGTATGTAGGGGGAGTTATTGCTCCCGGGGTTCAGGCTGTTTGTGATAGTTTGTGGCAAAGAGCAGAGAAACTTTTTCCAGTTGAGTTTAGAAAACCTCTTTACGTCATTGGTAAAAACACATACGAAAACCTAACCTCCGGGGTATTCCATAGTGTTTTGGGTGCAACAGAATATATACTGGAAATGATAGAAAGAGAAGTTGGCAAAAAAGTTAACGTTATTGCTACCGGAGGCTGGGGAAAAATTGTTGCTCCAGAGTGTAAAAAAATAAAAAAGATAAATCCTAATCTTACTTTACAGGGGCTTAACTTTGTTGCTCTTGATTTGAATAAACGTTAAAGGAGTTAGGAGATGAAAAACTATAAGGAGATTATAAGAAATATTGAGGATTCGTTAAAGGACAGAGATGCCCTAAAAAAAATGATCTGGGAGTGGGATGAAAAACATGTTTTAGGTGTGGGACTTCCTGAGCTTGGAATTGCCTTCGAGTCAGGTGAGGGAGTTATAATAAGAGATTTTGATGGGAAAGAGTATCTTGATTTTATGGGTCAAACTCTTAATGTTTTTGTGGGGCATCATCACAGAAAAGTTATACAGGCAGCTATTGAGCAAATGGAAAAGCTTTCCTTTTGTACGATGCTTGCGGCAAATGAACCAAAATCAAAACTTGCCAAACTTATCAATGATATAACAGCAGAGCCTTTGAGGATGCTTTACACAGTGAGTGGAGGCTCAGAGGCAAATGAATCAGCTATGAAACTTGCAAGAAGGGCAAGACATAAAGTTGGAGGGTACAAATTTATCTCTCGTCTTGGAGCCTACCATGGAGGAACCTTCGCTGCTACTGCAGCTACAGGTCTTACCATGTCTAAGCCACCCTGGATTGAACCACTACCTTCTGGATTCGTTCATGTTCCTCTGCCTTACTGTTATCGTTGCTCTTTTGGGCAAAAATATCCTGGTTGTGAAATAGAATGCGCTAAAATCATTGAACAATATATTATCCAGGAGGGACCTGAGGTATATGCTGGGGTTATCATGGAGCCTATTTTAAGCGCCAAGGGTGTAGTTGTCCCTCCTAAAGAATATATAAAAATGGTAAGAGATATATGCACAAAATATGGGATTATCCTGATCTTTGATGAGGTTGTTACAGGCTTTGGACGTACGGGGAAAATGTTTGCATATGAGCACTTTGATGTTGTTCCTGATATTATGACTTTAGGAAAGGGAATGAGCTCAGGTTATGCCGCTATTTCTGGAATGGTTGTTACAGAGGAGCTCGGTAAGCTTGGTTTTGCTCCCAACTATCATGGATTCACTATGTCTGGTTATCCTTTGGCAAACGCTATAGCTTATGCTAATATAAAAACCATTATTGAAGAAAATCTGGTAGAAAATGCTGCTAAGGTTGGTGAATATTTTATAAGACAGCTTGAAAGATTGAAAGAAGATTTTGAAGTCGTAGGTGATGTAAGGGGTAAAGGGCTTTTAATTTGTGTTGAGATAGTAAAAGATAAGAAAAGTAAAATTCCTGATTTTGAAGCTGCTGAGAAGATAACGAATTTATGTAAGGAAAAAGGTTTCCTTTTTCATCTTAATGCAAGAGGAGATACAGCGAATCTTTTATTTTCTCCTCCTCTCTGTATTACCACTGAGGATGTTGATAGAGGGGTAGGTATATTAAGAGAGGTGTTAAGATCAATTTATTAATAGTTTTCTTGAATTAAATGTAATAGCTGCTAGGAGGCTAAGAGATGGAATTTAAGGTAGTGAAAATGGAGATACCTGAGGGTGCTAATATAATTATTGGCAGAACACACTTTATAAAAACAGCAGAGGACCTTTATGAAGTTGTAGTAAACTTTTCTCCTAAAGCGAAATTTGGACTCGCCTTCTGCGAAGCATCTGGACCTTGCCTTATTCGGGCAGAGGGAAATGATGAAAAACTAAAGGCTACAGCCATTAAAAATGCTCAAAATATTGCTGCTGGACATATCTTTGTCCTTCTGTTAAAGGAAGCTTTTCCCATAAATATTCTTAATGGAATAAAGTCCTGTCCAGAAGTTTGTTCGGTACTCTGCGCGACAGCAAATCCAGTTGAGGTTATAGTAGCTGAAACAGAGCAAGGAAGAGGAGTTATAGGAATTGTTGATGGATTTTCACCTAAGGGAGTAGAAACTGAAGAAGATGTGAAGAAGCGAAAAAAGTTTTTAAGAGACATTGGATATAAGTTATAAAAGATGCAAAGAGCAAAGGCTATCTTTGAGGAGATCACAAAAAATATGATATATTCTCTTAGAGAAATTGATGAGGTCCAGATAGAGAAGATAGTTGACAGTATTTTAACCTCGAAGAAAATCTTTGTATTGGGAAAAGGTCAATCTGGGCTAATGGGAAAAATCTTGGCTATGAAGTTAGCTCACCTGGGGTTTATCTCTCACGTAGTGGGCGATGTTACCGCACCACCTCTTGAGAAAGATGATCTTTTAGTAGCTATATCTCAGTCAGGTGAAACTTCCAGTATAGTAACTTTAGTGAAAAAGGCAAAAGATTTGGGTGGCAGGATAATAGGAATCACCTCCTATCCTGACTCTACTTTAGGTCAGCTTGCTCACATTGTTTTAAAGATTCCGGGAAAAATGAAGAAGGTTGAATTCCCGGTATTCTCATTACTTGGGGATGAGAAACATAAAAATATGTCCGGAGCTTTATTTGCAGCAAATGTCTTTGCCGTATTTTATGGTATTGTATGTGAACTTGTGGCAAAAACTGGCCAATCTCCTCAGGAGATAGACTCCAGACATGCCAATCTTGAATAGGAAAATTTAGGTAAGGGTTAAAAAATTATAAACTAAAAACTCTTTCAGGTTCAGGGTACAAGCCTATTTACTAAGCTGCAGAATATGGTATTATAATAACAAATGTAATATCAAAAATTTCTCATGTCATCTCCAGAAGAAAAAATACTGGAAAATTTAAATAAAGAGCAAAGAGAAGCAGTTACCTATGGCGAAGGTCCTCTTCTTATAATTGCTGGAGCAGGGACAGGAAAAACTCAGGTAATAACCCGCCGAATTGCTTATCTTATTGCTACAAAAAGAGCAAAACCTGAGGAAATTCTTGCTTTAACCTTTACTGAAAAAGCAGCCCTTGAGATGGAGGAAAGAGTAGATGTACTTGTTCCCTATGGATATACTGAGTTCTGGATCAGCACTTTTCATGCCTTTGGTAATAGGGTCTTAAGAGAGCATGCTTTGGAGATAGGTTTATCTCCTGATTTTCAGGTTTTAAGTGTCCCTGAACAGATAATCTTTTTCAGAGAACACCTTTTTGAATTTCCCCTTTCTTATTATCGTCCTCTTGGGAATCCCACCCGACATATTCAGGCTATCCTTACTCTCATAAGTAGAGCAAAAGATGAGGATGTTACTCCTGAGGATTATCTCGAATATGTTAGAAAGTTAGAGGAAAAAGTTAAAAAAATTCCAGAAGATGAGGCACTTAAAGAGACTTTTTTAAAAGAGAGAGAAATTGCTCTTTGTTATAAGAAGTATCAGGAACTTTTAGCCAAAGAGGGAAAAATTGATTTTGGAGATCAAATAACATTAACTTTAAAGCTTTTCCGTGAACATCCTTCAATTTTAAAAAAGTATCAACGTCGTTTTAAGTATATTTTAATTGACGAGTTTCAGGATACAAACTATAGCCAATTTCAACTGGTAAAGCTTCTTGTAAGGGAACATCGGAACATCACTGTTGTTGGCGATGATGACCAATCTATCTATAAGTTTCGAGGTGCGGCAATAAGCAACATTTTAGGGTTTTTGGATACGTATCCTGACGCCCGTAAGATAGTTCTTACTAAAAATTATCGTTCCCCTCAGCAGATTCTTGATTGTGCCTACAGATTAATTCAGTACAACAATCCTGATCGACTCGAGTTTAAAAATAAGATTAACAAAAGACTTATCTCTGTTAAAAAGGATAAAGCCAAAGTGAGATTTCTTCGCTTCGATAGTGTATTAAGCGAAGCCGAAGGAGTCGCAAACCTTATCAAAGAAAAAGTGCAAAAAGGGGAGTACAAATGGAGTGATTTTGCTATCTTAGTGAGAGCAAATGATGATGCAGATCCTTTTCTACGGGCTTTAAATATGGCTGAGATTCCTTGGAGATTCTCTGGCAATGAGGGTTTATACAGCCAGGAAGAGATAAAGCTTCTTATCTGTTTTTTAAAAGTTCTAGTTGATCCGGAGGATAGTATTAGTCTTTATTATCTTGCTGCATCGGATATTTATAGGATGCCTATAAAGGATCTTGCCCTTTGTATGAGTTATGCCTCAAAAAAAAATCGTTCTCTTTTTTACATTTTCTCTCATATTAATGAATTATCTGAACTGAATGATGAGCTATCTATAGAAAGTAAAGCAACTGTTGATAGGCTTCTTGAGGAAATTAATGATTATCTTAAAAAAAGTGTGAAGCTCTCAACTGGAGAAATATTGTATCAATTTGTTACCAGAACAGGATTTCTTGGTAGATTAACCAAAAATCCTTCTCTTAAAAATGAAAGGAAGGTCAGGAATATAGCAAGATTTTTTGAAATTGTTCAAAACGCAAGCCAAATTTTAGAGGATGATAAAGTAATTCGATTTGTTCCATATCTTGACCTTTTAATTAAAGCTGGAGATAATCCTGCAGTTGCCGAGGCAGATCTTGAAACTGATGCTGTAAATGTTCTTACAATCCATAAAGCAAAAGGGTTAGAATTTCCGGTTGTAATTATGGTAAGCCTTATTGACCAACGTTTTCCTTCTATTTTTCGTCAAGAAGCTATTCCTCTTCCAGAGGAGCTTATAAAAGATATCCTTCCAAGCGGAGATTTTCATAGACAGGAAGAGCGTCGTCTGTTTTATGTGGGAATGACCCGTGCTCAAAAAGAACTTTATTTCACCAGTGCAGAAGATTATGGAGGAAAAAAACTTAGAAAGGTCTCACCTTTTGTGCTTGAAGCTCTTAATTTATCCTCTCAAGATGCTTCCCCGCGTAAATCTTCTGCTTTGGAGATCATTGAACGAAATGCCCCTCAAAGAGAGGAGGGAAAGATATCTTATCGAAAAATCTCTGAAGAGGAAATCATAACTTTATCTCATCTTCAGATAGACGATTATCTTACCTGTCCTTTAAAATACAAGTATATCCATATTTTGCGAGTGCCTATCCTTCAGCATCATGCGGTAATTTACGGTAAAGCTCTTCATGATGCTGTCCAAAACTACTACCGATATAAACTTCAGGGGGAAAAAGTTTCTCTCGATGAGCTTATAGGTTTTTTTGAGAAGTCTTGGATAAATGAGGGTTTTTTAAGTAGAGAACATGAGGAAAGAAGATTTGAAGAAGGAAGGAAAACTCTTGCCAAATTCTATCAGTGGGCAGAGAAAGAAAATATTTTACCTACCTATATAGAAAAGGAGTTTAATTTTATATTAGACAAAGATAAAATAACAGGTCGTTGGGATAGGGTTGATATTGTTGGAGATAAAGTTATCATAATAGATTACAAATCATCACGAATAGAGGATGAAAGGAAGGCAAGAAGAAGAGCAAAAAATAGCCTTCAGCTTGCCATATATGCTCTTGCTTATTACAAAATCTTTGGAAAGATTCCAGATAGTGTAAGGTTGCACTTTTTAGAAACAGGAGTAATAGGAGAGGCAAGTTTAAATAAAAAGGACCTGGAGATAACTATCCAAAAAATAAAAGAAGCATCTAGAGGAATAAGGAGAGGGATTTTTGATCCAAAGCCAAGTTATATTGCTTGTCGTTTTTGTCCTTACCAAGCCATATGTCCTGAGGAAGAGAGTAAAAAATACACCTGGTGATATATGCAAACTAGACTGATTCTTGCTTTAGATGTTGATGATATTAAAGAAGTCGAAAGACTTGTTATCGGTTTAAAGGAATTTGTGGGATACTTTAAGATTGGGATGAGGCTTTTTTTTCGGTATGGTCCAAGAATTGTAAGTTTTGTAAAGCAAAAGGGGGGAGAGGTTTTTTTAGATGCGAAACTTCATGATATACCTTCTGTAGTGGAAGCTGCCTGTAAAATAATTGGCAAGATGGGTGTTGGTATGCTCACTGTTCATACTCTTGGTGGTGTTCAGATGATGCAAAGGGCTGCTGAGGCAGTGAAAAAGGAAAACCGTGAAACAAAGGTGCTTGGTGTTACACTTCTTACCTCAATTGATCAAAGGATTTTAAAAGATGAGTTAGGGATACAAAAGCCTGTAAAAGAGCAGGTTTTACATCTTGCTCATAAGGCTCAAAATGCAGGATTAGACGGAGTAGTTTGTTCTGGAGAAGAGGTTGAGATTTTGCGAGAAAATTTGGGGAAAAATTTTCTTCTGGTTGTTCCTGGAATTAGAATAGATAAAGTGGAAGCTGATGAACAAAAAAGGATTTTAACGCCTAAAGAAGCTATTCACCGAGGTGCTAGCTATCTAGTGGTAGGTCGTCCCATTCTTCGGGCATCTGATCCTATAAAAGTGGCAAGAAAAATTTTAGAGGAAATTTAAGTTTTAAAATAACCCTCTACTAGGATATCCTCACCTATTCTCTTTATACGATGAATATTAATCCACGGTGTTTCCTGAAGATGGGCAAAACCTTTACCTTCTACCCAGGTTGGTGCCTCTTTTCCTCCTATTATA
>CAYRAK010000073.1:0-7844 GCA_964422215.1 uncultured Clostridia bacterium
TTAGAAGCTAGTTTTCTTGAAAGGACGATATGACCATCCAGTATTGATCGCACAGTATCTGCGACAGGCTCATCCATATCATCACCTTCTACCAATACTGTGTATAAACCTGTTATACTTCCCTTGTTAAAGGAACCTGCTCTCTCTAACAACTTAGGTAAAAGAGAGTACACAGAAGGAGGGTAAGCTTTGGTTGCTGGTGGCTCACCTATGGCAATTCCTATCTCCCGCTGTGCCATAGCAAACCGAGTTACGGAATCCATCATCAAAAGAACATGTAGACCCATGTTCCGGAAATACTCAGCTATAGTGGTTGCTACAAAGGCTCCCTTTACCCTTAAAAGAGCAGGTTGATCCGAGGTAACAGCTACTACAACAGATTTCCTTAGCCCTTTTTCTCCTAATATCTTTTTCAAAAAATCCTGAACCTCCCTTCCTCTCTCTCCTATGAGGGCTATCACATTTACATCCGCCTGCGAAAAACAGGCAATCCTACCAAGAAGAACACTCTTTCCCACTCCACTTCCTGCAAATATTCCCATTCTTTGACCTTTCCCTATGGTAAGAACTCCATCTATAGCTCTTATCCCTGTTCCAAGAGGCTCTGTAATTTCTTTTCTCTCCAGAGGTGAAGGAGGAAGATGATAAATGGGCACTCTTTCCCGGGCTTTGATGTCTCCTTTACCATCTAGAGGCTCTCCTAAACCGTTTATAACTCTTCCAAGAAGCTCTTTGCCTACTTTAATACTCAAAGGATAACCTGTTGCTCGCACTACATCTCCAGGGCTTACACCCTCCATCTCCTCAATAGGCATTAAAAGAAGTCTTTTTTCCTTAAAACCAACCACCTCTGCCCTTATGTATCGTTTATATCTGTAGCTCCTATGAGAGGGAAAAACATAGCAGAGCTCCCCCAGGGAGGCCTGCGGACCCTGAGACTCGATAACTGAGCCTACCACTTTAACAACTTTTCCTTCTGAGCTTATGGGATCAACTTTTTCTATAATTTTAAGATAAGAGGAAATAGAACTCATTCTTTCTCTTCCTTTAAGGCTCTGCTAATTTCTTCTAGTTGATTTTCAATACTTGCATTTATAATCTCTCCCTCTGTTTCTACTATACATCCTCCTGATTGAATACTTCCATCTTTTTCTATTTTTACCTCACCCTCAGCTAGATTTAAAGGAAAAAATTCATCTGTGTGCGTTAAAATCTCCCAATCATTAGGATTAACCTTTATAATAATCTTGCCTGACCTGGGATCCTTTATTCTACGGAGAGCCTCTTTTATTATCCTTTTTGTAATTTCCGGATCGGAACTTACCTCTCTTTTTATAATCTTCTTGGCTATTGCAAGTGCTATTTCAACCACAGCTTTTTCACTTTTTTCAAGAAAGTTTTTCTTTTCCCTTTTTAATTCATTAATTGCTTGAGAGAGCATTTTTTTTAAAGGGAAAATGGTGGCTTCTCCTTCTTTTTTTCCTCTTTCAAATCCTTTCTGATAGAAAATCCTCTTAACTTTTTCAATTTCATCCTCAGAAATATTCCTTTCCTGCCCCATAGACCTGTCCCTTTGAGGAAACCTTCTCCTCAATCCACAAAAATTCTCTTTTAATTCATAAACATTTTTCAAACGTAAAGGTAGTCTAAGTTTAAACAATCAGCTCCTCCTCTTTTCCTCTTCCAATAATTATCTCTCCCCTTTCACCTAGTTCTCTAAAAATATTGGCAATTTTCTGCTGCGCTTCTTCCACTTCTCTCATTCTTACAGGACCCATAAGTTCCATTTCCTCTCTTACAGTATCTGCAGCCCGGGAAGACATATTTTTAAAAAATTTTTCTCTTAGCTCCTTACTTGTTCCCTTTAAAGCTAAGGTTAAGACCTTTGTTTCTATCTCTCTCAAGGCTCTTTGAATAGAACGATCATCAACAGATAAAATATCCTCAAATACAAACATCATTTTCTTTACCTCTTGAGCAAGTTCAACATTCCTTTTTTCCATGTCCTGCAAAATATTTTTCTGAGTCTCTCTATCCATAAAATTTAAAATTTCAGCAACAGCTCTTGTTCCCCCTACTGTTTGAAGTTTTCTCTGAGGAGATGTAGAGGAAAATTCTTTTCGCAAAGTTTTATCTATCTCTTTGAGAATCTCAGGAGATATGTCTCTAATATTGATGATCCTTAAAGCTACCTCTGTTTGAAGGTCTTGAGGTAAGGAGGAGAGGATAAAAGAAGCTTTTTCTGGTTTCAGATGGGAGAGTATGAGAGCAATGGTTTGAGGATGCTCAGATTTAATAAAGCTGATTAGTTGCTGAAGATCTACTCTTTCTAAAAAATCGAAAAATGACCCATCTCTCTCTTCCTCTGAATTTTCTCCAAGTTTTTCCATTACATCAAAAGCTTTGTGATTACCAAGAGCTCGACTGAGGATATCTCGAGCGTATTCCTCTCCACCCTGGTTTACATAGCGCGAGGTTAGTGTTAACCTGTAAAATTCCTTCAAGGTCTCTTTTGCAAGTTCTGGAGGCACATCTTTCCATTTAACTATCTCTTCGGTTAACAATTTTACCTCCTCTCTGTCCATCTCCTGAAGTACTTTTGCCGCTCTCTCTCTATCTAAGACTATAAGCAATATAGCCGCTTTTTCTTTGCCGCTTAACTTTTTATACTCTTCCATGGTTGGTAATCCATATTTTAATTATTCGTGCAACTTGCCCAGGATTTTGTTCAGCAAGTTGAAAAATACGCTCTCTAAGCCATTTTTCATCTTCAAAAGCTATAACTTCTTTTTTTGCCTCAGAAGCTGCTTTTTCCTCTCTTTCAAGAACCAAAAGTTTCATAATCTTTCGCAGTGATAAGAAAAGAATTAAAATAACAATTGTTACAACAAGATATCGACCCATATGCCTTATAAGTTCTAAGGGAGAAAACTCTCGCTCTTCTTCCTGAAAGGATATATCAAAGGGAATGTTGGTTACAGTAATCGTGTCTCCTCGAGATTCATCATAACCTACAGCCTGTTTAACCATGGAGGTAATTTTTTTCATTTCCTCTTCGGTTCTGGGAATATACTTTTTTTCGCCTTTGGGACCAATCTGATAAGCTCCATCAACAGCAACTGCCACAGAAATTTTCTCTACATTTCCTACACCTTCTACTATTTGTTCCATTCTTTTGCTTATAGCATATTGAATACTGCTTTCTTCTGTAACCTCTTTACCTGGATTTGCCATTTGAATTGAATTTTCTAACCCTAAGTTAGTTTTTGCTCCAGGAACTCCTCCTACTATACTTCCGGATTTTTCTGAACTCCCCTCTCTTCTTATCTCGCTTTTTACCACCTTATTTTCAGGATCATAGTATTCTGCTGTTCTTGTTATCTGGTCGAAATTCAATCTGGCATCAACTTTTACTACAGCTTTTCCTGGTCCAAGAACAGAGGAAAGGAGAGTTTGTATCTTACCTGCAAGATAATCTTCTATTTTTCTTTTAAGCTCCAACTGGCTGGTGGTAAGATGGAAAGAAGAGTAAAGTTCGTTTCCTTCAAAGAGTATATTTCCTGTTTGGTCTACAATAGTTACATCATTAACCTGCAAATTTTTAACGCTACCTGCAGTTAGCATAGCAATCCCCAATATTTGATTCTTTCGAAGAGTAACACCTGGGCGGAGTTTCAACACTATTGAAGCTCTGGGATGAGCCTCTTCTCCTATCACAAATGGAGACTCTTCAGGAAGCACCAGATGAACTCTAGCCCGAACTACCTCTTGAAGACTTTCAATAGTCCGAGCCAGCTCTCCCTGTAAAGCTCTTTGGTAATTTATCCTCTCCATAAAATTGGTCATTCCTATAAGACTTGTATTATCAAAAATTTCAAAACCTACCTCTCCTCCTTGGGGAACTCCCTCCATAGCCAAATTTAAACGAATCTCATAAACCTGTGAGGAAGGAACAAAAATAGAACTTCCCTCATTTTTCAATTTATAGGGAACATTCATCTCTTTTAACTTCTTTATCACTTCTCCCGCCTCCTCAGGAGAAAGATTTGAATAAAGAAGTGAATATTCAGGATGAGCTGCCCAGTTTAAAAAAATGATTAATGTCACAAGAAAAGCCACAAAACTTAAAATTAAGGTTAACTTTTGTCTTGGATTAAGTCTTTTCCAGATAGAACTTATCTGCTGGAGAATCTGTCTGAAAAAATCCATCCTCAAACCTCACCCAACTTATAAAAGACTCAACTTTCTCACTTAAAAACAGTATTTATCATATCTGCATACGCATAATCTCTTTATATGCTTCTACCAGTTTATTTCGGATTTCCATCATAAGTTGAAAGGCAAGAGAAGCTTCCTCCATAGCTATCATTACCTGATGGATATTTTGTATCTCTCCAGTAATAAGTTCCTTTATAGATTCATCAGCATTTTTCTCAAGCTGATTCACTTTATCAATCAGTCCAGAGAGAATCTGTTGAAAAGAAGTTTTATCCTTCTTTAGATTTCCAACTTTTTCTAACTTAGATAAAGCCTCTCTTTTAAATAGAGGAAAAGAGGACTGTACAGGTCTTTCTGCTTCCATGGTTATTTTCTCCCGATCTCTAAAGCTTTACGAATCATACTTTGAGCAATTTTAAAAGCAGTAAGATTAGCCTCGTAGGCTCGGGCAGAGGATATCATATCAATCATCTCCAAAGTCACATCTACATTGGGCATTGCTACATAACCTTGCTCATTAGCATCTGGATGAGAAGGATTGTAAATCATTTTAAAGGGAGAAGGGTCACGAAAAATTCCTACAACCTGCACTCCTTCTCCAATTTTCTCATTCAAAATACTGGCAAAAACAACCTCCTTCCTCCGGTAGGGACCACCCTGCAAAGTCCTTGTGACTTTAGCATTAGCGATATTGCTTGCAATAACATTTAAACGGATTCTCTCTGCGCTCATTCCCGAGGCACTAATCTGCATAGCAGAGAAAAGAGAAAAGGTAGACATTTTATCTCCCTTTTATAGCCAGTTTAATTTTCTCCAGTTTTTTATCCAAAAGTTGAATATATATGCTATAGCGTAAACTATTCACAGAGAGTCGAACCATCTCTTTTTCTATATCCACATTATTAAGGTCTTCCCGCAAACTTCTGGTAACATCATCTATACGGATTTCTGGAGTTATATTTTGCAAATTTTCTTTTGTATTTGCTCCTCTTAAAGCATTTTTTAATTTCTCTTCAAAGACCACTCTACGAGCTTGAAAACCTGGAGTATCTACATTTGCAATATTATTTGCGATAACCCTATGGCGAAGGACACAGATATTACACATCTTTTTAAGCAAAATGTAGGTTGTATCTTTGTCTATCCAGTTCATTTTTCTTTTTTCTCCTAATAAATGCAACAATTTTTCCATATATTTTTGTCTGTTCTGCAAGGGGTCTAACTTCCCTTCTGGCAACAGACAAACTTTTCAAGTTGATGATTTTAATCTGGTTTCTCCCGGAAAAAATTTCCTACAGAATATTGAACTTTTTTATCTTATTATGTATGGTACGTACACTCACCCCTAAAAGTTCTGCTGCTTTTGTCTTGTTACCCTTTACTTTCTGTAAAGTATACTTGATAAGCTTCTTTTCCATTTCTTCTAAAGTAAGATTATCCAGAGAAAAAAGTGTCTCAAAATTTTCCTCAATCCTTAAAAATAAATCTTTAGGCTTAAGATATTCACTTTCACTTATGACAACTGCTCTTTGTATGGCGTTTTCCAGCTCCCTAACGTTTCCTGGCCAATGATAATTTTCCATCATCTCAAGACATTCCTTTGTTACTCCTTTTATCCTTTTTCCGTTTTGATGGCTATATTTTTTTAGAAAATAATCCACAAGAAGAGGAATATCCTCTTTTCTCTCCCTTAAAGGTGGCATGTAAATGGGAATTACATTTAGTCTGTAGTAAAGATCTTCTCTTATTTTTCCTTTTTTAACAGCCTCCTTGGGATCCTGATTAGTAGTAGCAATTATCCTTACATCTACTTTAATAGTTTTGGTTCCCCCCACACGTTCAAATTCTTTTTCTTGAAGAACCCTTAAAAGTTTTGCTTGGAATTCTGGAGAAGTTTCACTAATCTCATCCAAAAGAAGAGTTCCAGTATGAGCAAGCTCAAATCGACCCTCCTTTTTCTCTAAGGCTCCAGTAAAAGCTCCTTTCTCATAACCAAAAAGTTCACTTTCTAAAAGCTCAGTGGGTAATGCTGCACAGTTAACCTTTATGAAAGGCTTTTTCCTACGAGGACTCATGAAGTGAATCGCCCTTGAGGCAAGCTCTTTCCCTGTGCCTGTTTCTCCATAAATTAAAACGGTACTCTCACTTGGAGCTGCCTTGGCAATCATCTTGTAAACATTTTTCATGGGAGGACTTTCCCCTATAAGCTGACTTCCTCGGTAGAGATGTTCTACCTCAGATCGTAGATATCGATTTTCTCTGAGCAGGTTATGATATTTTGACACTTTCTTAATGGTAACTTTTATTTGTTCAGGAAGAATAGGTTTGGTAAGATAATCACAAGCTCCCTGTTTCATAGCTTCTACTGCGTTTTCTATACTTCCATAAGCAGTAATCACTATTACTAAGGTGGAAGGAGAAAACCTTTTTATTTCCTTCAAAAGAGATAGTCCATCCATTTTTGGCATTTTCATATCGGTAATAACTACATCAAAAAAGTTTTCCTGAATAAACTTTAATGCTGATAAACCGTCTTTAGCTAAGTCAACCTGATAACCTTCCCTCTCTAAAACTTCTTTTAAGAGGTCTCTCACAAGAGGCTCATCATCCACTATAAGAATGTTCTCTACGCTCATTTTTTGACTCTCTTAAGTTGTTTATTAAAGGAAATTTTAAAATAAATGTAGTTCCTCTACCTGGCTCACTTTCGATTTCTATTTTCCCTTTATGACTTTGAACTATCTGTTGAACCATCGCTAGTCCTAATCCGTAACCTCTTGGTTTAGTAGTGTAAAAAGGCTGAAATATTTTTTCTTTTTGTTCAGGAGAAATGCCACATCCTGTATCAGAAAACTTTACAATAACCTCTCCTGAAGAAGTGTTTAATGTGTAATCCCCGTCGATTTCTCTTATAAACTGATGTATTTCTGATTTGGGGTAGCTTCTTTCTCTGACGCAAACAGTAAGCCTTCCTCCTTCAGGCATAGCTTCAATTGCGTTAATAGACAAATTTAAGAAAACCTGTCTTAGAAGATTTGAATCAGCTAATATTCTAATAGATTGTGAAGGAAGTTCCTTTATAATACGAATGTTTAATTTTTCTCTTCGAATTTTTTGTTCAACAAAGGAAATTGTGGACTCTATAAGTTCATTTATTGAGGCAAACTGAAAATTCATCTTGAGGGGTCTTGAGAAATTCAAAAGATTGGTAACAAGATTATTTAAACATTGAGCCCCCTTTATAATGTTATCAACCCATTTCCTTCTTCCATCATTTTCCTCTAAACTCTCTTTTAATAGAAGAGCAAATCCCTCAATTCCTGAGACAGGATTCTTTATCTCATGAGCAATACCTGCTGCCATCTCTCCTACAAGGGCAAGTTTTTCCCTCCGGCGAACTTCCTCCTGGAGATGTTTCAACATAGAAATGTCCCTAAAAACTGTAACAAATCCTTCTATTTTGTCTTTTTCTCCTTTTGGATTTATCACTGGGTTAACAATTACTTCCAGAAGGATACTTTTACCTGAAGAAAAAAAAGCTCGTTCCCCAACAACTGATTCTCTTCTTTTAAATGCTTTGGAAAGTATGGAAAAAAATTCTTTATTATCTTTCCCAAATACATCTT
>CAYRAK010000074.1:0-7818 GCA_964422215.1 uncultured Clostridia bacterium
GCCTGACAAATTACTTCCTCAAAGTATGGAACATTCCAGATTTTGCTTAGAAGCTCACCGTTTGATCCTGTTACCGCCAGCTTCTCAAAGTGATAAATTTTTTGGACACTTTTTATAATTTCCCTTGCCTTATCATAGGGCTTTCCGTTATGGCGTGTGTATGGATGCTCATATACTATATTTGCCTTGCCATTCATTATAATAAAATTTACAGATACTGATCCTACATCTAAGCCAGCAATTAGTTTTTCCATTTTTTTCCTCAATTATATAAACATAATAAACATAAAATAATAAGAAAATCTTTTTTGAGAATTATAATAGAAAAGGGTTCTCTGTCAACCAACTTGCCGCTTTGAATTAGGTTTTTCGCTTGTTTACAAATAGGTTACCTCTTAAGTATTCTAATTCCAGTGATCTCGGAGTTGCCTGTTTGGCGGTATTGTTGTAGTATAATAATAAATGAACGAGATAAAAGTTACAGAGCCTGAATAACTATAGTAAAACTTCAAGGAGGGAGGATGAAATGCGTGATCTGGTAGAACGTATTATAAAACAAATCGTGGATTATCCTAATGAGGTTAAAGTTCAGGAAATAGAAGGTGGAAGGATAACCATTGTTGAGATTTCTGTAGCTAAGGAAGATGTGGGTAAAGTTATTGGAAGAGAAGGAAGAGTGGCTAATGCTTTAAGAACTATCGTAGGAGCAGTAGCTTCTAAACTTGGTAAAAGAGCGATAGTGGAAATTATTGAATAAACAATGAAAATTTTTTAACATCTTTACACTTTCATTAAATTTTTAAGAGGGTTGGAGAAACTATAAAAGGAGGATTTTATGGCAAAACTTTTTGGAAGGGAGTATTCCAAAAGAGAGCTTGGAAAGTTTGTGGGAGATTTTTCTCAAATTGCAGGAACAAAATTATACAGATTACTAGAGGGAAAAGGCAATGGAATGAGATGTGTTGATTTATGGACCGGAAGTGGATTTCAATTTACAGTGGTACTTGAGAGAGCAATGGATATCTCACAAGCTTTTTATAATGGTAAATCTTTGTGTTGGAGATCAGCTACAGGAGATGTTCATCCACATTTTTTTGAACCAGAGGAAATGGGGTGGCTTCGAAGTTTTTTTGGTGGTCTTCTTACTACTTGTGGATTAACTTATCTTGGAGCTCCATGTGAAGATGAGGGAGAAAAACTAGGTCTGCACGGTAGAATATCTCATATTCCTGCGGAAAAGGTGAAAGTGGGTGAAGAGTGGAAGGATGGAGAATATCTTCTATTTATTGAGGGTCAGATGCGTGAAAGTACCGTATTTGGAGAGAATATTCTTCTTAAAAGAAAGATATGGACCAAAATGGGAGAGAAGCGATTTTGGATTGAAGATAAAGTAGAAAACCAAGGATACAGAGAATCTCCTTTTATGATTCTTTATCATTTTAACATAGGTTTTCCCATAGTCTCTGAAGGTTCTCGTTTAATCTCTCCTACAATGAAAGTAGAACCTCGAGATGAAGAGGCTGAAAAAGGAAAAGAAGAATATGCGAAAATGTCCGCACCCATACCTGAATTTAAAGAGAAAGTCTACTATCACGAGATGAAAGCAGATGAAAAAGGATTTGTAAAGTGTGCTTTAGTAAATGATAATCTTGAAGGAGAGGCTCTTGGGGTTTATGTAATTTATAAAAAAGACCAGTTGCCTAACTTTATTGAATGGAAGATGATGGGAGAGGGAGATTACGTTGTAGGAATGGAGCCAGCAAATTGTAAGGTAGAAGGAAGAGCAAAAGAAAGACAAAGGGGGACCCTTTCTACCCTTAAACCAGGAGAGATAAGGGAATTTTCTCTGGAGGTTGGTGTACTTGAGGGAAAATCAAGTATAGAGGAGTTTGAGAAGAAAATTAAAATTTAAACCATATATTAAAAAGCCCCCTACTAATAAGTAAGGGGGCCTGGTATGAGCATTTCATTCTTCTTTTTTTTCTTCCTTTCTTTTCTCTTCCTTATATTCTGGTTCCCTCATTTCTGCTTTAAATACCACTGTGGTTAAAAGCTCTGTTAAAAATCCAAATATTATCCCTGTAAGTAGTAAAAGTGTAAATCCTCCTCCCCATCCATATCCTGCCCATACAGAAGCGAATCCTGAGGTAAGACCAAAAAATAGTCCTATTAGAGATCCATGAAGCCACCAGCTAATTTTCCAGGCACTAATTCCAATAACAAAGCCCATAAGGCCTCGAGAGATAATAATGCTTGCTGCACCAGTTGGAGGAATGGCACCAAAAATTACAATTAAGCCCCAAGATATAAATCCAAATATTGTACCCCATACAGTTGTTCCTGCTACTCTTTTTTCGTAAATCATAAAAATTCACCTCCCACTAGTTGGTTTATCTTTTCTTCTTTACACAAATTCTATCTACAAAGTTATCTAAAATATAGCAAAGGATAGAAAGAAAGTCTAGATTAAATAATACTAGTTCTTCCTTGCTATAATTTAAATTTTTTTTAAAATTAAGGCAGAACTATAAAAATGGAAAAGATAATAAAAATCTATGGAATAGTAAGTTTGGTAATTTTTATCTCCCTTTGGCTCTCTCAACCGGTAAATATTAAATTTAATCAAATAAATAAAGATCTTCTTTTGAATTCTTTTATTTATAAGAACGAGAGCTTAATAAATTATTACAAGTATTTAGAAAAAGATACTCTCTCTTATAAGTTATTGATAGAAAGATTGAAAGGTGAGGAAAAAATTTATTTTTTACAAATGCGGCCTTTTATAAGTGAGATTGTAAAAGCTTCCCAAAAAACAGGGATTCCTATTGCCTCTCTTGCTTCTTGTATAAAACGCGAATCTCAATTTGATCCCCACGCAGTAAGCGATAAAGGAGCCTATGGACTTATGGGTGTTACAATTTGGGCTTATCAGGATGTTATGCGTTTAAGACACCAGGAAAAATGGATCAATGAGGCACTTAGGGAGTATGGTAATTTTAGTTGGGAAGATGTAAAAAATAATCCAGAGTTAAATATAATTGTTGGTGCTGTTTACTATAAATTTCTTTTAAATAAACTAAAAGATCCTACATTAGCTTTTCTTGCCTATAATTGGGGAATTGGTAATGTACGTATTATGCAAGAAAAATATGGAGACACCAAAAATATTCTTAATCGATTAAAAGAACTTGCCTCTTGGAATTCAGCATGGATAGAGCCGGCTGAATATACAAAATATATATCTCGTTTTGAAACAGTCTTTCAAAAAATAGAAAAGAAAATAGAAATGACCTATACAGCTGAGAGAAGGCTTTGGGAAAATTTAGCTTTTTCTGCTTTCCTTCCTGTTGAAGATAACGGTTCTTCCTAAAAATATCATTTATGTAATTTTATAGCCTCTTTTTTCTAGCCATTCTTGAAGTTCTTCAGTATATCTTCCTGCATAAGTCATAGCATCTTTCCAGGATATCAAACCTTTCTCCATTAATCTTTGAAGGTCTTGTCTCATGGATCTCATTCCTTGAGCCGACCCTGTTTCAATTATTGTATAAATCTGCTCGACTTTTTCTTTTCTTATCAAATTTGCGACAGCTGAGGTAACATTCAAAATTTCACATGCAGGAATTCTGCCCCCACCTTTTTTGGGTAAAAGTTGTTGAGAGATAACATTTCTTAGACATAAAGATAGCTGTGAGCGTACTTGGTTTTGCTGAGATGTTGGAAAGACGTCAATTATTCTATTAATAGCTTGTGGGGCATCAGGAGTATGTAAGGTTCCAAAAACAAGATGTCCGGTCTCTGCAGCAGTTATAGCTAAGGAAATGGTTTCTAAGTCTCTCATCTCTCCTACAAGAATAACATCAGGATCCTGTCTTAGAGCGTATTTTAGAGCTCTAGAGAAGGTGGGTATATCCTCACCTACTTCTATTTGTTCAATTACAGCTTTTTTATGTTCATGAAGATATTCTATAGGATCTTCTATGGTAATAATATGCACTTGTCTGTTCTCATTTATTATCCTTACCATAGCTGCCAAAGTTGTTGATTTGCCACTTCCAGCAGGACCTGTTACTAGAACCAAGCCCTTTCTTTGGAGAGCAATCTCATGGAGACAGGAAGGGAGGTTAAGATCCGCTAAAGTTCCTACTGCTGAAGGAATTAGCCTAATAGCTATTGCTACAGTCCCTCTTTGAAGATGTACATTAAATCGAAAACGCCCCATTCCCCAAACAGAATAGGTGAATTCAACGCAGAAGTATTTTTCAAATTTTTTTATCTGGATGGGATTCATTACGCTATAGGCTAGTTTCTTTGTATCTTCTCCTGAAAGCTTTGCATAACCATCAGGGACAATTTCTCCATCTATTCTAAATCTAGGTGTAGATCCTGCAACTAAATGTAAATCAGATGCTCTCTTTTCTTTTATCTTTTTTAAAAGAGATATCATTTCGTTAGCTTCTTTAGAAAACATAATTTTCTCCTTAAAATTTAAAATTATTTTTAACCAGAGGCTTATATATAAAATAAAAAGAAGCTCCTCTCGCGAGGGGTAATTAATTTATTACACCATTTCTATCACCTCCCTTACAGTCCTTTAGATTAACTAAATGTTAGAGCAGCAAATTCAATGGAGAAGTAGTCAATTGCTCTGAAAATTTAGCTAAGACCTCAGTATTCTGGAATCCTGGAAGGACCTTATTAGGAAAGAAACTTCTTATTATTTTACTATCACAATTTTCAAAAAATGTCAAATATTCAATTTTAAAAGGAAATCGAATGCTAAAAACCTCTTATTGACAGGGGAAAGAAATTACATTTTGGTGCCGGGAGGGGGATTCGAACCCCCACGGAGTAACCTCCACATGGCCCTCAACCATGCGCGTCTGCCTATTCCGCCATCCCGGCTTTTAGCTAAGCAGAATCCAGTTTTTGCATTATTATATTAAATTTTAAACAAAAATCAATTTATTTTCCTTGTGCAAATCTTTCTATGTCTTCTTCTTCTCCAATTATCGTAAGTACATCCCCCTCTTCTATAACATCAGTTGCCTGGGGGAGATAATTTATTTTCTCTACTTTCTTTCCATTTGCTGAAAATTTACGTATTTCAAGAATATTTATTCGGTATTTTTGCCTAACTTTTAACTGTCCTATCTCCTTGCCCCAAAATTCGCTGGGAGCACGTACCTGTGCTGCAGAGTATTTCTCAGTTATAGGAAAGTAGTCCAAGATATTGGAAACAATAAGACTTTGAGCAAGTTTTTTTCCTATTTCTTCTTCTGGTAAAATTACTCTATCTGCTCCCACTAGAGTAAGAATTTTTTCCTGAATTTCAGAAGCAGTATGAGAGGCTCTTGTAATTACTTTGGGAACCCCCATTTTTTTTAATAAGGCAGTAGTGAGAATAGAAGATTCAAACTCCCCTATACTGACGATGGCAACATCAACTCTATCCACCCCTTGAGAACGTAAAGCCTCCTCATCTGTTGAATCCAAGGTTACAGCAAGAGTAACAACTTCCTTAAATTTTTCAACAAGTTGGGGATCTTTATCAATTGCTATAACTTCTGCTCCTCTTTGAGCTAAAGCTTTAGCTACAGTTGCTCCGAATCGTCCTAAGCCGATTACTGCAAATTTACGCATTTATCACCTCGTTTTATCCTATAATTACTCTCTCCTCCGGGTACTCATAACGTCTTATAGCTTTTTTTTCTGTAATAGCAAGGGCCAAAGTAAGAGGACCAATTCTGCCGGTAAACATGGTTATAATTATAATTATTTTTCCCCAGATGGTAAGCTCAGGTGTAAGACCTCTTGAGAGACCAACTGTCCCAAAAGCTGAAAAGACCTCAAAAAAAATTTTTAAAAAAGAAGACTTTTCAGTAAAAGATAAAAAAAGAGTAGAAAATCCAACCCATCCTAAAGCAAGAATAATTACACAAAGAGCCTGATAAACCGAAGTTTGAGGTATAGTTCTCCTAAAAGCTTCCACCTGAGTTTTCCCCTCTGCTATTGATTTAACGGTGAAAATTAAAGTAGCAAAAGTGCTTGTCTTAACTCCTCCACCAGTTGATCCTGGAGATGCACCTATAAACATTAGCATTATAAGCAGGAAAGCAGAAAAAGTAGTAATCTTATCTATTGGAAGAGTATTAAATCCAGCTGTTCTGGCAGTAATTGATTGAAAGTAAGCAATCATGATTTTTTGTCCAAAAGGTAAGTTCTTCAAAAGGGCATCCTTTTCTCCTAGATAAAAAAGAAGGGTTCCAAGTACAATAAGTATCGCTGTGGTTAAAAGCACTAATTTGCTGTGTAAAGAAAGATGTCTTTTTTTTCTCTTAATATAGGAGGTAATTACCTGGGAAAGCTCAACAATGACAACAAATCCTAATCCTCCAAAGATAATTAAAAAACTCATTACCAAGTTAACACCTATATCTTTTTGATAATTTATGAAGCTATTCGAATAAATCGAAAATCCTGCGTTACAAAAAGCCGAGATAGAATGAAAAATTGCAGAGTAGGCGGTAAATAAGGTATCTTTTATGGTAGGAAGAAATTGGAAATAAAGAAGAACAGCTCCAACAGCTTCAAAAGAAAAGGTAAGAATAAGAATGGAAAATATAAGATGACCAATTTTACTCAAATTATCATATTTTACCATATCTCGTAAGACTAGCCTGTCTCTTACTCCAAATTCACCGGATAGAAGAACAAAAAAAGAAGTAAAGGTCATAAGTCCAAGTCCACCAATTTGAATTAAAATAAGTATAGTGAGTTGTCCAAAGAGAGAAAAATGTTCTCCTGTATCTACAACAATAAGTCCTGTAACGCAAGTCGCTGAAGTGGCAGTAAATATAGCATCAATTAAACTTGTGCTTTTTCCAGGAGCTGTTGATATTGGCAAAAGTAGTAAAAAAGTACCAATACTTACAATTACTAAAAAGGTAACAATTACTGTTGAAGAAGGAGAAAGACGGAAAGATAAGATTAACTTATGAAGGTTTGGGACTCTTAAGATAACAAATATTACAATAAATATCTGACAAAAAATTACACTTATAGGAGAGGGGAGAGTGTAAGTTGTGTTTTTTAAAAAATTTGAAAGCTCTGGAAATAAAAACTGAATTTTTAATAAAGAAAGCGAAACTCCGAGAAAGAAAATTAAAATAAGATCTTTGCAATTTTTCTTTATGAATTTTTTTTTATCACTGGAAAAGATAAGTCTAAGAAAAAAAATAAAGACCAAAGTTATTGCAAATATGTAACTTAAAATATAAAAGAGATTTGTATTTCTTTCAGAAATATTAAAACCGTACTCTAAAACTAAAATAAAAATTCCCCCTGTAGCAACTCCAGCAGAGATTATATTCAGAATTTTATGCAGTATCTCTTGGATGTTAACAGAACCTGCATGTTTCATCTCTTCCAACTATAATCTTTAGCGTTTTTATGTCAACTTTGATGAATCTGATATTGAGACTTTTATTTTTTTAACATTTTACCAAGACCTTCATCCCTTCCCGATTTTCTACAATTTGAAAAGCTTTGTTTATTTCTTCCAAGGGAAATTTATGCGTTATAAAATCCTTAGCATTTATATATTTATCCAATAGTTTTAAAGCTATCTTGTGCTGACGAGGAACACTTCCGTGAGAACCTAAAATAAATGCCTCTCTATAGTGGATAATATTGCTGGGTATATTTATACTATCTTCCCCCGGAGGTAAACCTCCAAAAAAATTTACTCTACCCCGATGTGCAACTACTTTTATAGCTTCCTCTTGGGCAGAGATAGAAGCACAGGCAACCATGATT
>CAYRAK010000075.1:0-7639 GCA_964422215.1 uncultured Clostridia bacterium
ATGGACAGATGCCAGCAACTTTGCCCAGCTCACATTCCCCACACTGCTGGCATTTCTCTTTAAATAAAGTAGGACCTCCTCCCATATGTCCCATAGGATTGGTTCCTGGATAAATTGGTTTTACGAGATTATATTCCTTTTCCAGTATAAATTCTCGTACTGTTTGAAGTCCATCCCCGCAGGTTAACATTAAAATAGCGTCGCATTCCTCAATTTGCCTTCTATACCCATTTAGACGCTTTTTACTCCAGGGCGCGTAACAGGTAAACTCGCCAAATGGAGGTGCAATAGCGGCCAATACTTCCTTTCCCTTTTTTGTTAAGGCGTTTGCCATCTGTTTTACCTCTGGTTCGCCTCCTGTGTGAAAAACTGTAGCACAACCACCACATCCTATTATGACTATTTTTCTTTTCCCTTCAAGATATTCTAAAATCTCCTCAAGTGGCTTTTGTGTTTGCCCAATCATACCTCTTTTCTCCTTTCGCAGTTTTTTTTATTTTCTTCAATCATTGCCATATTGTTTTAATTAGTACAATTAGTGCAAGAATTACAACAAACACCGAAAGACCGATTTCTAACCATATAGGTTTTGTCCTTAAGGATATCAAACTGCCTATTCGTGCTCCAACTATTGATCCTGCAATTACTGCTAAACTGGGAAGAAATATTATATTGCCCCGAGACCAAAATATAACAGCCCCAGAAATTGCCGTAAAAATGGTTACAAATAAGGATGTTGCTATTGCTTTTCGAACATCGCACCCTATCATTCTTAAAAAGGGAGGGAATAAACTACCCCCGCTGCCTCCACGCATAATCGTTAGAAAATTAAGAAAAAATGCCCCACCCATAATTATTTTTGCATTTGGATTAATTTTTCGAGCGATTCTCGGGAAAATCCTGTCAAAATAAATACCAAATACTGTTATGATAGAGACAATAACAAAAATAATTGCGAGGGCTAAGGTTGATATTATTCCTGTAAGAAAAGCACCTGTTAGTGTGCCTAAGATTCCACCGGTTATTACTTGAGGAACAATTTTCCAGTCTATGTTCTTTCTGTGGCTTATAGCACCTATAAGAGAGGAGAATGGTATAACTATCAGATTTATTCCAAAGGCGCTCAGCAGAGGTAGTCCGGCAGCATAAAGCAGCGGTGTTCTCACAGAGCCCCCGCCTATCCCAAACATGCCACTCATAAACCCGGCAAAAAGACCAATTAAAAGATATATCGAAGTCTGTATCACTGTTTCCATTTAGTATTCTAAGTTATTTTGTTGCACTTAAGCAAGTTAATGCTGGCTAATTTTTATTTTTAATATTATATGTGAAATAATTTTTGTCAATTTATATGTAAATTTAAAATACCTATATTCCTTTTGTTAATTTTTGTTTTGGTATTACTCAGTGACTTTAATCGTGTTAAGAAAATTCCTTTACGGAAGGATTAATTTCATACAGTAATTTATTCCCTGGAGCTAATTTGAGAAAAGGGCTTATTAGCCCTGCACCTTTTAATTCCGCAATTAAAGCTCCAGTTCTCTCTTCTATATTGAAGCTTCTGGCCACATCTTTTATATCTTTAGCACTGACCTTGTTATTTTTAGCTTTCTGCTTTATCATTCTGTAAAAATCAGGCATACTCTCCCAATAAGGTTCTCCAATTTGCTTAAAATAAGCAACAATGGCATAATTGGTGTCCCATTCACCTTTTTTATAAAGATTTTCAATTAATATTTTAATAATATTGGGCATTTTATATTTCTCTCCCCTTCTTATCAAGAGTAGTTTGTCTTTCCAGGCTTCACTTCTGGAGGAAGTGACAGGCAAAAGTAATCTATTTTGCTCTGCTACCAGAAGAAAATCTTCAATTTTCTCTTCCCCTATTATTTTTTCTATCTCTTCATAAGAAATTATGGTTTTTTGTGAGGCAATATATAAGATTTTTAACAATATATCCTCATCTATATTAAGAGTTAGAATCTCCTTTAGCAATTTATACTTTACCCTTAAATTTTTGTAAAATTTAAGATATAACCATTTGTATAACTATACTCGTGAATAAGTTTTTTAAAATACTTTTTCTCAAAGTAAAAATTTGCTTTTTTTGCCTCCTCTTTAATTTCTTTTAATCCTATATGTTCTGGGTATATTGAAAGAAAACCATCGGGTTTTAATACTCTGTAAGCTTCTTTTAACAGTTTCTTTCTCTCGTTTGTAGAAAAATAATAGGAATGCAAAATATCGTAAAACAAAACCACATCAACGCTTTCATCATTCAGAGGTATTTTTAGCTCTCCTTTTGTCTCTATTGTTTTTATATTTTTTAATCCTGCTAACCTGGCTTTTTTCAAAAGTTCTGTAAGCTTAAATTCGCTTTTATCAAGAGCAAAAACTTTCCCTCTTTCTCCAACTACTTTTGCAGCAGGTAGAGAATAATTTCCCTCACCACATCCAAAGTCTAAAATTGTGTATCCCTCCTTAATACCGATTTCCTTTAGAAATTTCTCCCCTTCCTTTTCAAGCCAATTTTCTATATCGGTTGGCATTTTTATTCTTACTTGAGGCACTTTAAAAGGAGGCTCTTAAGTCTACCAAGGGATATTTTGTAAGGTTCTATCTCAAGTTTCATCCAATCAGAGAATCCAAGGATTTTTTCAGGAAACTTCTGAGAATACTCATCAAAGAAGTTCACACCATCAAGGAGAATTGCTTTGTTGTGTTGAGGAAAAGTTTCGTTAGCTTTGGCTGCATCCCATTCTTTAAAGATTTGTTTCCAGTTTTCTACCCACCCGGGAGAGAGCCAATATATTTTTCCTCCTCGACTTATTTTTTCCCTCTCATTGGCACTTGTTAACATATCAATGCAGCTTCTGGCCTGTATTCTTGATATTCCTTCTCCCTGCTCCTGGATTACCCTGTCTATATCCCTACTGGGGTTTACAGGATCAAGGTAACATCTTTCTCCATAAACTACTATTATTTTCTTAGAGTACTTCTTAGCGTTTAATAGTTGTCTTATAAGTTGCCTTTCCAGTTCAGTTTGTCTTTCGTGTAGCCCTGGTGTGGTGTAGAGAATCTTATCAGCATCTAAAAAGCCTGTATCCCTTAAGTAATTTAATTCTCTTCTTAATGTTCCACAGGACACAACTGTGTAACCTTTAAAAGATAAAAAACTTTTGCCATTTTTACGTTCTTTTTGTTGGAAGGAAACTTTTAGGGGTTTATTTTTCTCATCCATGCTTCACATTCTTTATTTTAATTTTTTTGTATAAAAGTTACTTTCCGCCAGAAGAAAGAACTGAGGCAGTATAACCTGTTAAAATAAATTCTTCTTGAGTTATAAAATAGGAAATTGTCTCGAGCAATATAGACATGTCGATATTTTTAACTTTTATCCTTTTAGGTGCAGTTAGTTGAACAGGAGCAAAATTCAAAATTCCCCTTACTTTCCCCTTTATGAGTTTATCCGCCACATCCTGAGCTACTTCTGGAGGGGTAGTGATTATCCCTATTTTTACATTGTGTAGAGGGAGAAGTTCTGGTATTTTTTCTGCATTTTGGACTGTAATCTTTTCTATAGTTTTCCCTATTTTTAGAGGGTCGTTATCAAAAGCAAGTTTAATTTGAAATTTTCCCTTTTTTAACCCGGGATAGGCAAGAAGAGCAGAGCCTAACTTTCCGACACCAACAATAGCTATTTTCCATTTTCTGTCAATATTTAGAATTCTGATAATTTCTTTTTTTAGCTTACCTATTTTATATCCTTTACCTCGAATACCAAGCCGGCCAAGATAGGAAAGGTCTTTTCTTACTTGGTTAGCGGTAGTTCCTGCTACCTTTGCAATTTTATTTGATGAAAGGATAAAGTTATCTGGTAGATTGTTCATACTCCTCAGGTAAATGGGGAAACGCTCTATTGTAACTTCAGGTATTTTAAATTTTAACATTTTCAAAAGGAACTCGAGGTTTTCTTATTCTCGGGAAACATTTTTTAATTCTTCTTTTAGATAGAGGTCAATTCCTTCAGCAGCTCTTTTCCCGTCCGCAATCGCAGTTACCGCATCCAAATTAAGGTTAACTATATCACCACCGGCAAAGACTTTTGGCAGGGAAGTTTTCCCATTTTCATCAACCTTCACCTTCCTTCGCGGGGTGAACTCTAATCTGTCAAATAATTCTTTAGGAATAAATGAAAAATCCGGGGCCTGCCCAATAGCCTCAATGATCATATCCCCTTTTAGGAACATCTTTTTATCTTCATAAAAGGTTGGATTAAATCTTCCCTGCTCGTCAAAAACAGATTTTACTTTAATGCATAAAAGACCTTTTACTTTTCCATCTTCAACTTTAATTTCCTTAGGTCCCCATCCAGGGGTGAATTCAATTCCTTCTTCCTTTGCATCTTCAATTTCTTCCTTTGTAGCTGGCATTATATCCCAATCCTCTAAGCAAACTATTTTAGTGATTACCTTTTCTCCAGGATACTGGATGTGTTGTAACCTTAAGGCTTCTCTGGCAACATCCATCGCCACATTGCCTCCACCTATAACGATAATTTCCCTGCCCACTTTTACTCTCTTACCAATTTTATTTTCTCTAAGAAATAAAAGTGCAGGATAAGCTTTATCAGAGTTCTTCACCCGTGTTGAGCGAGATACAGTTGTACCTATCCCCAGATAAATAGCATCGTATTTTTTGTAAATATCCTCAAATAAAATATCCTTACCAACTGTAGTATTAAATTTAAACTCTACCCCTAAGGAAGCAATGTAATTTACATCCTTATCGATACTCTCAATTGGTAAACGGTAAAGTGGTGGTCCTATTCGCATCATACCACCACCACCAGGGAGTGAGTCAAAGACTGTGACTTTGTGGCCTTTCAACCTTAAAAAATAAGCTACTGTCAGGCCACTTGGTCCTGCACCAATAACTGCGATCTTCTTGCCTGTAAGTTTGGCTGGTTTAAGCTTAAGAGTTTTTTCGTAATCTTTAATTGTATCCGAAGCGTACCTTTTAAGCCACCTTATGGCAACAGGCTCTCCTCTTTTACCGAGGGAGCAAACTTTTTCGCAATGCGCCATGCAGATTCTTCCGCATATCGCGGGGATAGGGTTATCTTCAAATATTTTTCTCAAAGACTCATCGGGTCTACCCTCATAAATTGCCTTAATATAGTCAGATATCTTAAGATGGGCTGGGCAGGCATCTTCACACAATTTACACTCAAGGCATCTTAAAGCTTCCTTTTTTGCCTCCTCGTCTGAGTAGCCAAGAACCTGCTCTATAAATGATAGCTTTCTTTTTTCAGGCGGAACCTGGGGCATTGGTACACGTTCTGGTTCAAATAATGAATAGTTAAGATCTGATGTAAATCCTTCGTTATTTTTCTTTCTGTGAGTTAGACTTGCTTGGAATATGGAGTATTTTTCCTCAGGCAGAAAATGTTCCTTATCTTTCTTTTCATCCTTTGCCAGTAAGGTGAAAGTATTTTTATCAAAATGTATGTGAAAATAATCTCGGGAAAGTCTCAGGGAACCGGGAGGACAGATATCTACACAAAGGCCACAAAAACAGCATCTTCCATAGTCAATCTGGGGACGTTCATTTTTCTCTCCTGGTTTTGGCTTAATTTCGGGAATTTCCACCATAGTTATTGCTTCATTAGGACAGATATCAGCACAGTTTCCACATCCTGTGCATTTATCCCAGTCATTAAGATGAAATCCTCTATACCTTGATGAAGGTTCCTTTTGTTCAAAAGGGTATCTTAAAGTTACGGGCTTTTCAAATAAGTATTTGATTGCTTTAAAAGGTGTTAAAAAACTTGTCCTTTTAACTTGTGATTTTTCTTTCATCTGTCTATCTCCGGAGCAACTACATATAAGCTTATCATAATATTGCCCACATCAGCAATGCTGGCTTTTTCTAAAAGTTTTTCCAGGATAATAAGACCGTGAGGATAAGATGGAGTTCTGAAGTGAACTCTATAGGGTTTGTCCTCTCCGTTGCTTACAAGGTAAAGGCCTAATTCACCCCGGGATGATTCAACTCTCACATAAGTTTCTCCTTTCGGAATTTTCCACTTAAATGGATTGGGAATACGGTTAAAAACTTCCCCCTCAGGCATTTTTTCAAAACATTGCATTATAATATGCACGCTTTGAATCATCTCGTCTCTCACCACCCATATTCTTGAGTAAGCATCACCATCCTCTCTTGTGGGAACTTCAAAGTCAATCTTGTCATACATAGCGTAAGGATCAATTTTTCTTATATCGTGTTTTAGGCCTGTTGCTCTTAAGATAGGACCTGTTGCACCAAGTCTTTTTGCCTGTTCCTTGGTTATTTTACCTATATTTTTTGCTCTTTTGTAAAACAGACGATTATTAAAAAAAGCAGCATCATAATCTGGTATACAGCTTCCTATAGTATGTAGTGTATTAAGAACTTTATCCTTGAATCCTTTAGGTATATCACGTCTTACCCCACCAGGCCAGATGTATATATGATACACTCTTCCTCCTGTAAGCTCTTCAAAAAGGTCAAGAAGCAGGTCCCTGTGGTACATTGCCCACTGAGCAACAGTATCAAACCCAAGCATATTAGCGTAAGCCCAGCAGCCAAAAAGATGGGAAGCCAGCCGGGAAAGCTCCAGAACAATTGTTCTTATGTAATTTGCCCTTTCTGGAACTTCAATTCCAGCAAGCTTTTCAACAGCCATCGCATATACCATCTCCATGGAATCAGGTTCTATTACATTTATCCTGCAAACCATAGGGAAGTTTTGGATCCAGGTTCTGTATTCCATTAACTTTTCAAAACCTCTGTGAAGATATCCTGGATTGGCAAATGCCTTCACAATTTTGTCACCTTCCACCTGCAAGGTTATGCTGAAGTTTCCCACCATTCCAAGGTGCTGAGGTCCAAAGTATAACTCAAGCTCTCTTTCTGTCTTCATTTTTTGTCTTCCACAAAGGGAATTTTTTCAAAAAATTCCTTAACGTATTCTCTTGTATTAAAGTCCTTTCGGAAAGGGGGTATCTTATAATTCCTTTCCAGAAAAAGATGAGTTAGCCTGGGGTGACCTTCAAAATTTATCCCAAAAAGCTCATGAATTTCTCTTTCATAAGGCTCGGCATTTTCAAAAATTTGAATTACTGTCTTAAATTTTGGATTTTTCCTTGGAATTTTTGTTTTTAAGATTATATGTTTTTTTCCATTCTGCTCAGAATAAGAGCTAAGAATGTAGATAAGTTCAAATTGTCCACTTTCGATCCAGTCAACACAGGAAATAAGCGATAAATGGTCATATCCTCTTTCTTTGAAGAAATTTAAAATGTCTAATACATCGTCTTTTTTGGCATTTATTATTAATTTGTCGGCTTCAATAGTGGTTTCTTTAACACCTTTAAAGGCCAGTGTTATCTCCTTTATCAATTTATCCATTTTTTTTACTTTCCCTTCTATGTATTTTCCCTTTCCTCTATCGGGTAAAGAGGTGGCCATTCAAGTTTTCCAAATAACCTTTCCTGGTTTTGACGATAGTATTTATAATTTTCTCTGTATTTTATATATCCCTTTGCCATTCCCTTATCTATCATGGTCCAAAGGTGTGTTACGGCAATAAATATTG
>CAYRAK010000076.1:0-7533 GCA_964422215.1 uncultured Clostridia bacterium
TTTAGAGGTGACAGGAGATGAGGAAAAAATAAAAGGTTTTTTGACTCTCTTGAGGCCTTTTGGTATAAAAAAACTTGTAAGAACAGGAAAAATTGCAATTCCCAGAGAGCTAAAAGGTTAAAAAATGAAGCAACCGGAGAGGACTTTGGTTTTGATAAAACCAGATGGGGTTTGTAAAAAATTAATTGGTGAGATTATAAAAAGGGTGGAAAAAGAAGGATTTAAGATAGTCGCGCTAAAGATGGTAAAACCTGACAGAGAGAAAATTGAGAAGTTTTATGAGCCTCATAAAGGGAAAAACTTTTTCCCGGGGCTTGTTAAATTTATGTTAACTGCTCCCTCTGTAGCTTTTGTAGTAGAAGGTGAGGGAGTTATAAAAAGAGTGAGAGAGATCATAGGAGAGCGTGTTCCTCAACAAGCTTCTCCAGGAAGTATAAGGGCCGATTTTGGCTCAGATGGAAGACGCAATGTTGTGCATGGATCTGATTCTCCCTCTTCTAGTGAAAGAGAGATAAGTTGTTTTTTTTCTCCCGAGGAGATTTTCTCTTATAATGAGAATGACTGGTTAGATAGTGAACCAGGATAAGATAGCAGAAGATAAACAATGCTTGTAATACGCCCTTTTAAGGGGATAGTGTACAACAGGGATAAGGTAGGTGAGTTAAGTAAAGTAGTGGCTCCTCCTTATGATGTCATATCTCCAGAAAAAAAAGAATTGTATTACAGTCTTCATCCTTATAATATTGTGAGAGTAATTTTGGGTAAAGATATTCCAGGAGATACTGCCGAGAATAATAAATACACAAGAGCAGCACGGTATTTCCGAGAATGGCTTACCCAAGGAATATTGAAAAGGGAGGATACTTCTTCCATTTATGTTTATTCTCAGGAGTATCTCATTCAAAAAAGGAAGATTAGAAGGAAAGGATTTGTTGCTTTGATGAAGTTGGAGGAGTTTGACTCTGGAGTTATATTTCCCCACGAAAAAATATTTCGTAAACCTCAGGAAGACCGTTTAAAACTGTTGCAAAGCTGCAGGGCTAACTTTTCCCCTATTTTCTCCCTCTTTAGCGACCCTCATTGTCAAATAGATAGATTGCTAGATATTGGGGAGCCACTTTTTAAATTCGAAGATTTGGAAGGAGTGAGGCATGAGTTATTTGCAATAAGAGATAAAGAATCAATAAACTTAATTTGCTCTTTAATGCGAGATAAAAAACTTCTTATTGCTGATGGTCATCATCGTTACCTTACTGCCCTTAAATTTCGAGAAAAATTTAAAATGGATCCTTCTGCTCCACCTGGGATTGATTATACAATGATGTACTTTTTAAATACAGAATCAGGTTCTGTGACTATTCTTCCTGTACATCGTCTTATAAAAGGGCTAAGTCCTGATAAGTTACTTAAATTGGAAACAAGGTTAAATGAGCTTTTTTTAAAAAAAATTTTGAAAGATTATTCAGCTCCTCTGTGGGAAGTTGTAGATAAAATACTTTATGAGAGGGGAGAAAAGGAACCTACATTTTGTATGTACACCGAGAAGGGAAAATGCTTTATCTTGATACCTAAAAGTGAGTATTCTTTTAAGGAAACTGTAAGGTCAGCTATTTTGGATGAAATATTAAAGTATATTTTTGACCAGAGGAGTTTAAAAGATGGAAAATATATAAATTTTATCCCTAGTACTCAAGAGGCAATAAAAAGGGTAGAAAAAGGAGAATTTCAACTTGCTTTTCTTTTACCTCCAACAACTGTTCATGAGATTAAAAAAATAGCTTTTTCTGGGAAGTGTATGCCTCCTAAATCAACCTATTTTTACCCTAAACTTTTTTCTGGTTTGGTTATGCGAGACCTTCAAGATGCAATTTAGGGAACTTAGTCAAGAAGAACTTAAGTTTTGGATTCTACTGAGTAAAACCCCTTCCCTTGGTCCCATAAGATGCCATAAACTTCTTGAGCGATTTGGCTCTCCGAAGGAAATTTTTTCTGCTCCCCTTGAAGAACTGACTAAGATTCCTAAAATAGATGAGAAGACTATTCGTTTTATAAAGGAGGAGGTTCCTTATATCAGTTTAAGACAAGATTATGAGCTTATAAGGAAGTTAAAGATAAAACTGATTCCCTTTTCTGCTTCCTTTTATCCTGCAAACTTGAGAAACATTCCTGACCCTCCTTTTCTTCTTTATGTGAGAGGTGAGCTAGAAAGGAGCGACGAGAATTCTGTGGCAATAGTGGGAACGAGAAAAGCAACGAATTATGGAAAGATAGTTGCTAGAAAATTAGCTCGGGAACTAGCAAGAGAAGGCATTACTGTGATTAGCGGTATGGCAAGAGGGATAGATACTGCTGCTCATGAAGGAGCCTTAGAGGAAGGAGGTAGGACTATTGCTGTTTTAGGGTGTGGAGTGGATGTTGTCTATCCTCCAGAGAATGACTCTTTAATGAGAGAGATAATTGAAAAGGGAGCAGTTATTTCGGAGTTTCCATTAGGTGAGAAACCTCTTGCTCAAAATTTTCCTCGTCGTAACAGAATTATAAGTGGATTAAGTAGGGGGGTTTTAGTAGTGGAGGCTCCTTCTAAAAGTGGAGCTTTAACTACTGCAGACTTTGCACTGGAGCAAGGAAGAGAAGTATTTGCTGTTCCTGGAAGCATAACCAATCCTTATTGTAGAGGGAGTAATAAACTAATTAAAGAAGGAGCAAAAATGGTTGAGGATGTCTCTGATATTTTAGAGGAACTTGGGTTTTATTCTATAAAAAAAGAGAAAATTAGCTCAATTGATCCTCAAATTTCCTTTGAAGAGAAAATTATCTTGAATCTTTTATCTTCCGAACCCATTCATATAGATGAGCTGATAGAGAAAACTCAACTTTCTGTACCAAAGGTTGCGGATATATTAATTAGACTTCAGATGAAAGGAATGATAAGAGAGCTTCCTGGTAAATTATTTGTTAAAGAGGTTTAAAGTGAAAAAAGGTAAAAATAATACAAGGCTCAGAAAAAACCTTGTAATTGTTGAATCTCCAGCGAAAGCAAAAACTATAAATAAATTCTTAGGAAAAAATTTTCTGGTAGAATCGTGTTTTGGACATGTAAAAGATTTACCCAAAAGTAAGCTAGGAGTAAATGTGAATGATAATTTCAAGCCTGTCTATGTGATAATTCCTGGAAAGAGGAAAATTATTGAAAGACTCAAAAAACTAAGTGCTACAGCTGATAAAGTTTTTCTAGCCACAGATATGGATAGAGAGGGAGAGGCAATTTCCTGGCATCTTTCTCAAGAACTCAAAGGCAAAGAAAAGCTAAGAGTTATATTTAACCAAATAACCGAAAAAGCTATAAAAGAAGCCATAGCAAATCCAAAAGATATAGATATGAATAAGGTAAATGCTCAACAGGGAAGAAGAGTGCTGGATAGACTTGTGGGGTATAAGCTTTCACCTTTATTGTGGAGGAAAGTAAGAAGAGGTTTATCTGCTGGAAGAGTGCAATCTGTAGCAGTAAGACTTCTTTGTGAGAGGGAAGAGGAGATTGAATCATTTACTCCCGAGGAATACTGGAAAATTTATGCAATTTTCAAAGATAAACAAGGAAATGAACTTGAAGCTGAACTTTACCATATAAATGACAAAAAACCCAAAATTAAAAATGAATTAAAAGTTAAAGAAATTGTAGAAGAGATAAGGAGGCTCGAGTTTAAGGTACATAAGATAAAAAGACAAAAAACTGAGAGGTCTCCTTATCCTCCTTTTATAACAAGTACTCTTCAGCAGGCAGCAAACTATCATTTAAAATTTTCCCCAGCAAAAACTATGAGAATTGCTCAGGATCTTTACGAAGGTCAAGATATTGGAGATAGAGAAAGAATAGGACTTATAACCTATATGCGTACTGATTCAACACGGGTGGCAAAAGAAGCTCAAGTTGTAGCTCGAGAGTGGATAAAAAAGAATTTAGGTAAAGAGTTTGTGCCCCCCAAAATTCCCGATTATAAGAATAAAAAATTTTCCCAAGATGCTCATGAAGCAATAAGACCTACAAAGGTGGACTTGACTCCAGATAAATTAAAAAAATACCTTTCCCCGGATCACTATAAGCTCTATGATTTAATATGGCGCAGATTTCTTGCTTCTCAGATGAGCAAAGCTATCTTTGATCAGGTAGAGATTGATATAAGAGGTGGTTATCCCAAAGGACGAAGTTACAGGTTTAAGGCTGAGGGAAGATGGATTAAATTTCTAGGATTTTTAAAGATGTATCAAGAAAAAAGAGAAAAAGAGAAAACATTATTTATACCTCAAGAGGGAACAAGTTTAACTTTGAGTAAAATTATTTCTCAGCAAAAGTTTACCCAACCCCCACCTCGCTATACAGAGGCCAGTTTAGTGAAAACTTTAGAAGAAAAGGGAATTGGGAGACCGAGTACTTATGCTCCTATTATCTCCACTATTCAACAGAGAGGGTATGCAAGGTGGGTTAAAGGAAAACTTATTCCCACACCGCTTGCGAGAGTGGTTAATGCTCTTTTAGTTAACAGCTTTGCAAGTGTTATTGACGAAAAATTTACTGCTAATATGGAAGAAGGGCTTGATGAGATTGAGCAGGGTAAAAAACATTGGACACATATTGTAAAGGAATTTTATGAGCAATTTCAAAAAGATCTTGAGCAGGCAGAAAAAGAGATGCGAAATATTAAAGAAAAAGGGATGATGGTAAGCCCCATTGTTTGCGATAAATGTGGAAGAAATATGGTGGTTAAAGTGGGAAAGTTTGGAGAATTTCTCGCTTGCTCTGGCTATCCAGAGTGTAAAAATACTCAACCTCTTGATCACAAAATAGGGGTTAAATGTCCTCTTTGTCAACAAAGAAAAAATTTAGATGAAATAGGAGAAGTAGTAGAGAAGATAACAAAAAATGGAAAATCATTTTACGTTTGTAGCAGATATCCCACCTGTAAGTTTCTGGTATGGGAACAGCCTGTTGACGAAAAATGCCCAAAATGTGGCAACAGCTACATGATAAAAGAACAAAATAGACTCAAATGCCCAAAATGTGGCGAAAGATTAGAAAACGAAATAGTGAAAGAAGTAAAGCTTGGTAAGGTTACTCATAAGATTATTAAGTTAAGAAAATTTAACAATGAAGATTCTTTCTGATTTTTTAAATTTTCTTCAACAAGAAAAAGGTTTGTCTTTTTACACGATAAAAGGGTATAGTTCTGATGCGAAGGATTTTTTAAAATATCTTGAGAAAAAAGGTAAAGAAGTTAAGGAGATTAATTATTCTATTGTGAGAGAATATCTGGCAACTCTTATTCAAAAAAACAAAAAACATTCAACTCTTGCTCGAAAAATCTCCTCATTGCGTTGTTTTTTTCGATTTTTATGTAGCAGAGAAATACTGAAGAACTTTCCTGTTTCTGGTTTAAAAGGCCCTAAAATAAGGAGGAAAATCCCAGAGATTTTAGATGAAAAAGAGATAGAAGAACTTTTGGAGGGAATGAGAGGAGAAGGTTTTTCTTTTCAAAGAGATAAGGCCGCTTTGGAACTCCTTTACGCTACTGGGATTAGAATAGCAGAAATGGTGGGACTTAACATAGAGGATGTTGATTTTGACGCAGAGATTATTAGAGTTAAAGGAAAAAGAGGAAAGGAAAGATTAGTTCCGATCGGAAGTTACGCTATAGAAGCCCTAAAGAATTATTTAAATTTAAGAGAGAAGGTATGTAAAAGAGAAACCAAAGCTTTGTTTTTAAATAGATTTGGAGAGAGGATCTCAGATAGGGCTATGAGGGAGAGACTCAGGATTTATCTTGAAAAAGTCGGAATTTCAAAGCACATAACACCCCATACTTTGCGGCATTCCTTTGCCACACATCTGCTTAATAGAGGAGCAGATCTTCGTTCAGTTCAGGAACTTTTAGGTCACGAAAGACTTGCAACCACACAGGTTTACACTCATGTTACTCCAAAACGTCTTAAAGAGGTGTATGAAAAATCTCATCCACGGGCATACCTTAAATTTTAGTTTTGAGGGGGGTGAAATTGCTAAAAGGCACAACAATTCTTGCGGTTAGAAGAAATAATAAAGTTGCTCTTGCTGGAGATGGTCAAATAACTTTCCAAAATATAGTTATTAAAAAGAAAGCCAACAAAGTAAGAAAACTTTACAGGGGACAAGTACTTGCTGGTTTTGCTGGTGGAGTGGCTGATGCTCTTACTTTATTTGAAAGATTCGAAAAAAAATTGGATCAATACCAAGGGAACATAACAAGAGCAGCCTTAGAGCTTGCTAAAGAATGGCGGCAAGATAAAATTCTAAGAAGACTTGAGGCACTCATGATTGTCGCGGATAGAGAGAAAACTCTTGTTATCTCAGGAAATGGTGATGTAATTGAGCCTGATGAGAATGTGATTGCCATCGGATCCGGTGCAGGTTACGCTCAAGCTGCTGCACAGGCTCTTTGGGAGCATACAAACTATGATCCAAAAAAAATTGCTGAAATTTCTATGCATATTGCTGCATCTATTTGTATTTATACCAATAACCAAATTATTGTGGAGGAATTATAAGAAATAAGAGAGATGGTTTAGAAAAATAGAGGAGGAAATTAAATTATGAGAGAAAATCATTTAACTCCGCCTGTTATTGTGAAGGAGTTAAGTAGATACATCATTGGTCAGGAGAGAGCAAAAAAAGCAGTGGCAATAGCCTTACGTAATAGATGGCGCAGACAAAAGCTACCTAAAGAGCTTGCAGATGAGATTATTCCCAAAAATATAATTATGATAGGTCCAACAGGGGTGGGGAAAACAGAGATTGCTCGGAGACTAGCCCAGCTGGCTGAGGCTCCCTTCATAAAAGTTGAAGCTAGTAAATATACAGAGGTTGGATATGTGGGAAGAGATGTAGAGTCAATGGTGCGGGATTTAACCAATGTGGCTGTGCGTACAGTTGAGGCAGAGATGATGAAAAAAGTTAAAGCAAAAGCAGAGAAATTAGTTGAAGAGAAAATTTTAGATATTCTTCTTCCCCTTCCTCAAAAAGTTCCAGCAGGTGAAGGACAGGATGAGGAAAGAATAAAGAGAGTTCAAAGTACAAGAGAAATGCTTAGGGAAAAGCTTAGAGCAGGAGAACTTGAGGATAGGCTTATTGAGATCAGAACTGAGGAGAGACTTACACCTATGGTAGAGATCTTAAGTCCGATGGGAATGGAACAGATGGAGATGAGTTTTCAAGATATTTTAGGAGATATTTTGCCTAAAAGATCTAAAAGAAAAAAGGTATCTATTAAAGAAGCTAGAAAAATTCTTTTGGAAGAGGAATCACGCAAGTTGATTGACAGAGATAAAGTGATAGAGGAGGCTATAAAAAGAGTGGAGAATTCCGGGATAATATTTATAGACGAGATTGACAAAATCGTTAATACAGGAGGCCCTGAAAGAGCTGATGTTTCAAGAGAAGGTGTCCAAAGAGACCTTCTTCCTATAGTGGAGGGGACTACAGTTACAACTCGCTACGGACCAGTG
>CAYRAK010000077.1:0-4650 GCA_964422215.1 uncultured Clostridia bacterium
GAATAGTACCACAAGGAAAACGAGGACAAACCTGAGAAATGAAAAAAGCACCCTCAAGTATATTAAAACTTTTTATTCTGTGGGTTAGATCTATTAATAGAGTTTTCGGATTGAGAGAAAGTAATACCCCTTTTATTTGACCAACATAAAGATCAGTAGCAAAATCAGTTGTTAAGGTTATGATGTTCGCTTTCATCTTTAGATTTTTTTTCTTGTAAGGACTTTTGGAGGAAGCTTTACAATCAAATTTGAAATTTTATGTTCCCCATAAAGGGAAAATCTTGAAAGATTTAATTCATTAACTAAATTTTCTTCCTTTTGATGAGAATATTCTTTAGGAACGTTTTCTTTTAAAAAAGCAAACCATTTAGTATTTTTACAACCTGGCGTTGCAAGAAGACCTGTATCCAGATCAATTTCTTTAAAAACTACTCCCTGCGGAGAAGAAAAATCTTTTACCGGTTTTCCCTCTAATGCTTTCTTCATAAACTTAGTCCACACAGGTATTGCTGCCACACTTCCTGTTATTTTTTCTCCAAGAGGACTTGCATCGTCCTTACCAATCCAAACACCTGCTACTAAATCAGGAGTAAAACCTATAAACCAGGCATCCATTGTCTTATCTGTTTCTTCTTTACCCGGCCAACCTACAGTACCTGTTTTACCCGCACAAGGTCTTTCAAACCCTAGCCATCTTACCCTTTTTCCCGTTCCTAAATCGATAGCTTTTCTTAGAAGGTCTATCATGACAAAAGCAGTTTGAGGTGAAAGAACACTTTTCCCTCGAGGAAAATTTTCCTCCAGCAGTTCACCTTGTGCAGTTTCTATCTTTTGAATAAAAATAGGAGTACACTTTACCCCGTAATTTGCTATAGTAGCATAAGCTGTTACCATCTCAAGAAGAGAAACACCCGAAGTTCCCAAAGTTAAGGTAAGATCGTGATTCAAGGGACTTGTGATACCCATCTTTCTTGCATAACTTATTACAGTATCTATTCCTATCTTCTCAAGTAGTTGTACAGAAGCAGCATTTATAGAATGAGCAAGCATTTCCCAGAGAAAAACCTTTCCCCAGTAGTGCTTCTCATAGTTTTCTGGTGACCAGTATCTTTTTTTCTCCTTTATCTGTCCACTTTTATTAAATTTTCTTCCTTTTGAGAAGAGAAGAGGTCTATCATAAAAGGGAGAGACAGGATTAAATTTGCCACTGTCAATAGCAGCAGTATAAGTGAAAATTTTAAAAGCAGAACCAGTTTGCCTACAAGCCTGTGTTGCTCTATTAAATTGCGATTCTTTAAAATCTCTTCCCCCAACCATAGCTTTTACAAATCCTGTATGTGGGTCCATAGCTAGAAGAGCTCCCTGAAAATCATTTTCTTTCAGGTAAGGTATAAGTGCTTCCTCCGCTGCTTTTTGCATTTTAAGATCCAATGTCGTGTATATTTTTAACCCCCCTTTCCAGACACTGTCATAACCATATTTTTTGGAGACAATTTGACGCACCCATTCTGTAAAATAAGGGGCAACATAAAGATGCTTTTCTTCTTTTCTTTTCTTATCACTTATAATTTGAAGAGGAGATTTCTCTGCATTTTCTTTTTGTTCTTTACTAATAAAACCTAACTCATACATCCGTTTAAGCACATAGTTTCTTCGTCTTAGTGCATTTTCTGGGTTATAAATAGGAGAGTAGTTTCTAGGATTATTAGGTATTCCTGCAAGTAAGGCCGATTCAGCGAGGTTTAGCTCAGAAACTGATTTACCAAAATAAAAAGAAGCAGCTTCTGCAACACCGTATATTCCGTGACCAAAATATATTTGATTAAGATACATTTTAAGAATCTCGTCCTTGCTATATCTTCTCTCAATTTGTAGTGCAAGGATGGCTTCTTTAATTTTTCGTAAGAGAGTACGTTTTTGTGTTAAAAAGAGATTTCTTGCAAGTTGCTGAGTAATGGTACTTGCTCCTTGAGCCTTACTCCAAGTTATAAAATCAATCCAAAGTGCTTTTGCTATTCTAATTACATCTATTCCTGGATGTTTGTAAAATCTGTGGTCTTCTACCGCAATGAATGCTTTTTTTAAAAAATCGGGAATTTCAGAAAGGGGTACAACTTCCCTTTTCTCCACAAAAAACTCTGCTATTACCTCTCCGTCTTTGGAATAAACTGTAGTTATTTGATTTGGTCTATAATTTTGGAGATGCTCTATCTGGGGGAGTTTAGATATAAAATATCCAATTTCTACTCCACATAAAATAGAAATTGACAGTGAAATTATAAGAAAAAATAACAAGATGTACTTTTTTCTAATAGACATCTGAAATTCCGGACTATTTTCTGCCAAATATTATACTAAAAATCAAGGTAAGGATAAGACTTATTATAATGCATGTGACAACGGGAAAGTAAAAGGCAAAGTTTCCTTTTCTGATATATATATCTCCAGGAAGCTTTCCTAAGAAGGGGATTTTCTGACCCCATAAAAATGCAAAACCAATCACTACAAGAAATATTCCCATTAATATAAGAAATTTCCCTATGACATTCATTTTAATGACCTCTTTTTAACAAATTATACAAGTGGAGGAGGGTAAGTCAATTTTACCTCAAGCATTGACGGTGGCTCTAATTTTAATATAATGTAGACCTAAGCTTTTTTAAATGGAGGAACTAAATGATTTTAGGTTTAAGAAGAAAAACAAATAAATTTTTGGAAGAGTTTGAAAGGAAACGACAAGTTAAAAATTTTAAATCCAGAGTTGAACGAGGCGTACAAACTGTCAAAATAGATAAGATTGTAGGTAGTGTGGGCAGATGTTTTGATTTTGATGCTAACTTTTCACTCAAGTCCAAGCATAGTATGGAAAGACTTGAGTCTATAAAAGAAGCATTAAAAAAACAAAAACCCCTTCCTGTAGTGGAACTTTATAAAATGGATGATGAGTATTATGTAGTAGATGGACATCATCGTATTGCTGGAGCAAAAGAGTTGGGACAACGATTTATTGATGCCCATGTTATTGAATATCTTCCTCCAGCGAATACTAAAGATGGTCTCCTTGCTCGTAAAAGACTTGAATTTGAGTATAAAACAGGATTACATGATATTAAACTTTCTCGGAGAAGTAGCTACGATAAATTATTAGCTCAAATTCAGGAACACAAAAAATATCTTGAAAAAAAAGAAAAAATCGAAGTTTCTTTTAAAGAAGCAGCTAGAGACTGGTTTCAGTCAATATATTATCCTATTGTAGAAAGAATAGAAAAAGAGAATCTACGCCAATATTTACCTGAGGCTACAGCAGGAGATATATATGTATATCTTTGCAACCAAATTAGTTCCCCCTGCAATCTTAAGCGAAATGAGTACAAAGTAGAATTGGAAGAGGCTCTTGAGGAATTTGGAATATTGGTAAAAGCTACTGAGCTTATATTCTCAGGTGAGGGACTTGAGAAACTAAAGAAAAATTTACTTAAACTTTTTCTTCCCTCTGTTTTTATCTATGGAACTGCTACCTTATTCTGTAGCCCTGGATAGAGGTGAAAATATTTTTTAAAAGGAGGTAAACAGATATGCCACTTAGAACTGGTAGAGAGCTAAAAAAAGTCTTTCAAGAGTTATGCCCTTTTGAGCCTGATGGAAAACTCAAATCTGAGGAGGAAAGAGTAACTCTGCTAGCTTCTAATGCTAATATTCCTATTGAGATTCAAATGACTGCTTTTGTTCAAGCAGCAGTAGCTGGAGAAGGAAGTCCTCATATTGTGCAGATAAGTCAAAATTGTGCTATGACTACTGGTCATCATCCAAAAAGAACAGCTTTTTTAGAAGGTGTTAAAAGAACTGATGCTTCTCGTCCTATTGCTGTGGGAGCAGCTCGGGCAAAAAGAATCCTTGAAGAGTATGTAGAAGATTTTGGTGCAAAACTTGTTTTTGCTTCTTTAGATCATTTTACCGCTCCTCCCTTTGATCCCGATCTATATTCTACTTCTCAGGGAAGTGGAGGACTTGATCCTGCAGTGGCTCGTGCGAGAATTGAAGAGGCAATAGAAGTGATGAAACCTCTTTATGGAGAGGAAGTAGATATAGACAGAAATCTTCGCCAGGCCTATGTGAACTATCTTTGCAGCGATGTAGTAGGGGAGTATAAAAGAGATTTTTTAGGAGCTGTTAACTTGGCAAAACCTGCCTGGTCCATGATTGATACCGGAGAACTTCCTCCAATACTTAATTTTGCTCTTTCAAAAGATCTTGCTACCGCGGTACGTAAAGATCTTGATAATTATGATACCATGATTGAGGCAGAAATTTCAGCTACAGGAGTAAGTGGTGAGAAAAAAGCATATGAAAAGTTAACCGGAGAAAAATTGGAGAATTTTAAAGACCGGGTAGTGTTATTTGTTAAATTTATTGGAGCAGAGGGGATATCTTATGATATAGGAATGAAACATGCAGCAAAAAAAGGCGAGAAACACGAACCAGATGTAGAAAGATTGGAAGTTGTACAAAGAGGTCTTTTTATGGAATTAGGAGAATATATTCCCTTTGCTCAACATGGCGGCACAGGAGCTGCTAAAGTTATAAGAGGTCTTGTAGGAAAAAATAACATTAACACACAGTATCTTGTGGATGGAGCAAACTACTTTGCTG
>CAYRAK010000077.1:4660-7356 GCA_964422215.1 uncultured Clostridia bacterium
GAGAAAAATAAGGAAGATATACGAGCAGGATCTAAATCTGCCTGTGGGAGAAATATCTATATAAATATGGTTATTCCCCAAGCAAAACGAGCTGTGGAAAAATTAAAGGAGGCTGGTAGTTACGGAATAGCTCCTCGTTTGCTTAAAGCTCTAGCAAATAAATAAACTTTTATTAATCCTCTTCAAAGAGAATTTTCTTTTTAGAAGAGGGAATTTTATAGAGGAGAGGAGACGGTGGGGGTAGGGAGGATTTGTCTGGTGAAAGGTCTCCCTCCTCATAAAATTTTAAAAGTTCCTCATGAGAACGAAGTAAAGACTTAAGTTTGGTAAGGAAAAGTTTTTTTTGTGCAGATAGTCTCTTTATTTCTTGCTTAAGATCTGCAAGCTTTCTGTTACTCATCTCTATTATTTTCTCAGCTTTTATCTCTGCCTCTTTTACAATGAGTTTAGCTTTCTCTCTGCTTTCCTGTAAGATGTTGTCAGCATTACGGAGTATTTTTTCTCTTGAACGATATTTTTCCAGCTCTTTTTCAAGTTTTTTATTTTCCTCAGATAATTTTTTGTTTTTTTGTACCAGGTTCTCGCACAGATCAGCCAGAAGATTTAAAAAATTTTGTACTTCTGATTTATTGTATCCTCTTAGAGAAGAAGAAAACTTTTTACCTCGAATAATAGAAGGAGTTATCTTCATAGCTGTGATTCTATCTCAATACTTATATCCTTTGCTCTTTTAGTTGCTTTTAAAATTGCTTTTGCAAGAATATCAATAAAATTACTTTCTTCAAGGACTTTTATTCCCTCGGCTGTTGTTCCTCTAGGAGTAACAATAGAGGATATAAGTTCTTTTATACTTTTTTTACTTTCTTTCGCCAGTTTTGCAGCTCCAAAAACTGTTTGGATTGCAAACTCTTTAGAAATTTCCCTTGAAAGACCTGCCATCTCACCGCCTTTAATGAGTCCTTGAATTGTAGTGTAAACATAAGCAGGACCACTTCCGCTTAGTCCAGTAACAGCGTCAAATTTATCTTCTGGTAGTTCAACTACATAACCTATAGAAGCAAACATTTTTTTGACAAAATTTAATTTTTCCTCATCAATCTTTGAGCTATAACAAATTGCAGAGATGCCTTCACCTACCTGGATGGCAGCATTGGGCATTATACGAATTACTGGAATAGAGCCTCCCAAAATTCTTGAAATGAAAGAGATAGTTACTCCAGCTGCAATAGAAACAATGAGTTGAGAAGGACGCAATTTCTCTTTAAGCGATTGTAGAACAGATTTTACTTCCTTAGGTTCAACCGCAATAATAAGAATATCTGCCTTATAACTTATCTCCTCCAAGGATGATGCTCTTACACCTTTCTGTAAAAAAGGATAAAGTTTCTTTTCAATTTTGTCACACAGGAAGATATTGCTTGGAGCAAGTATGTCTTTTTCTAAAACTGTTCTCACCAATGCTCCACCCATCTTTCCTATTCCGATAAAGCCTACTTTGTACATTGTTAGACTCTCCTTTCTCCAAATATTGCTCTACCTAATCTCACCATGTTAGAGCCTTCTTCAATAGCGATCCAGAAATCGTCACTCATTCCCATGGAAAGATAAGTAAGTTCTACTCCTTCTATGTTTTCCTCTTTTATAGCATCAAATAATTTTTTTGCTTCAATAAAGAAAGGTCTTACTCTCTCGTCACCGAACCACGGAGCTATCGTCATTATTCCTCTAATTTTAACTCCAGGGAGATTTGCATTTTTTCTTATAAACTCTACTGTTTTTTCTGGAGGAAGACCGTATTTTTGGGGTTCTCGCGATATATTAACTTCTATAAGAACATCTATAAGCTTATTGGCACGAGTTGCTCTTTTGCTTATCTCTTCTATTAACTCTTGAGAATCTACAGACTGAATCATATCAAAGTTTTCCACAACATATTTTACCTTATTTTTCTGAAGATGTCCTATAAAGTGCCATTCAATATTCTCATCTTTTAAAGAAGATATTTTTTCTCGAGCTTCCTGCCATCTATTTTCTCCAATTATCCTTATTCCGCTGTCTATGGCTTCTTTAATCTCCTTAATGTCTCGACCTTTAGTAGCAGCAACGATACAAATCTCATCTGGAGAGCGGTTTACTTTAGAAACTACTTGAGCTATTTTTTCCTTAATCTTTTTAATATTTTCATGTATGCCCATTTTTTCCCACCTCCCAGAAGGGTGGGTAATAAAATAAAGATTTCCTGAATTAGGATACAAAAAAAAGTATTTATGTCAATCCTGCCAAGATAAATATTTTACCAAAAAGATTTTACTTTTTAAAATTAAAAGAGGTATTATTTTTTTGTGCCAATTAACTTCCTAAAGCCTTATAAGTTAATTTTTGGAATAAATTAATTTATAAAACCTGATAACATTTAACTTTTTGAGAAAAAATCTTAATATAAAGATAAGCTAATACTTTTTATAATTATTTAACATAAAAAAACCTCCCTCAGTTAAATCTTTATTTTAACTTTTCTTATATCAGCTTTAAATTTTAACTTCCGATAATAAATATTATGTTAACCAAGAAAATTTTAAACAAAAATTTTAAATTTTTGAAATGCTTGCAAAAAAAGGATTTTATATAATAAATTAATGTGATACTTTATATTTTTACATCTTAATTTAAAATTCATTTAAGGAGATTTAAAAATG
>CAYRAK010000078.1:0-7345 GCA_964422215.1 uncultured Clostridia bacterium
CGTACCCATTGAGCTGTTTTGTGCTGTTTGACAAGACCTATATTGGAGAGAAGTTTTAGGTGGTAAGACACTGTAGGCTGAGACAACTTTAACTTTTTACTTAAGAAATTTACACATTTTTCCTCATCACTAATTATTCCAAGTATTTTCAACCTTGTTTTGCTTCCCAGTATTTCAAATATTTTGGCAAAATTTTCTATTATTTCCATGTTGCCTTTATTATTTAATCTTTCCTCATAGGAATCTACTAACTCCATCTTTTTCAACTCTTATCAAAACTTTCTATATAGATTATTTCCAATATAAATAATATAGATAAATATGATTTTCGTCAATAACTACCTACTATCTTATCAATAACCTTTTTCCAACAGGTAGCTTCCTTACCAAATTCTTCATGTGAGTAACGGTAATCATGTTTCCTGATAAACTCCTGAAGTTGAGAAAGATACCTTTCCAATTTTTGCAACTCGTATTGCTTAAGTATCTCTTTTTCCTTTTGCGTAGATAATCTTGAGTAAACTACAAGAAAATGGCATATACAAAGTCCGAAGCTTTTCTTGTAAAAATCTTGAAAATCCCTTTTATTAAAATTTTTTAAAAAACCCTGAATATAACGCTCTTCTACTTCATTCACTAGTTTACATACAATACATCCCTCTCCTGGAAAAAGAATTTCTTTATCTCTTTCTATCTTTTCTTTCAAAGTGAAAGAAATATCTTCATAGATTATAGCTATTCCCAAAGGTTTTCCAATTCTCTTAGCAAGCTGTGCATGTCTCCCACAGAACCCATATGATCTTCTTAATTTCTCTCTAACTTCGGGATCACTAACCAACTCATAAAAGAGGTTATCCATGTATTGAAATTCGGATCTCTGAATCAAAAAGCAAATAGGACATACATCCTCCTTCATGGCGTCCAGAAGATCAAAATAAACACTATCGTAGAAATTTTTCTTTTTTGATTTTTTTCTCATAGAACCTACCTTAGTAAATTAAAAAATTCACGGTTTTGAGATTATTCTAACTACCTAATGAGAGGTGCGAAAATAGCAGTTGCTCCAGCTAAGAAACCTCCCAGAGTCTCAGGTCCCAGGAAAAATCCAACTCCCAAAGATACACTCATAGCAATAAGCCCCGGTAGAATCATCTGCTTAAGTGCCCATGACAAATACCATGCCTGCTACACCTATCCAGGGAGCAACTCCTGCAAACAATTGTAAATGCATTTTTCGCCTCCCGTAGTAGCATCAAGTATTTTGATCTGGAAGATATAACTGTTGGATCTTCTAAAGTTGTGAACATAAATCCGTCCTGCCTTCTAAAGGTAAATGGTAGGAGTCATCAGCCAGGTGGGCAGTTAACGGTGGACTCCATCACCGTTCATAGGTGAAAAATTATATTTTCTTGAAAAATTAAGTCAAGTGCCCACAGTAAATGGGCCAGGAGATTGTTATCAGAAAATCCTTTAGCGAATAAGAGGTTATATTAAATAATATTTGCTTTATAATGCCTTTATAAGATTTTTTCTGTGCAGTTTAAGGGCGATACCGAAAAATACAAAAGAGAAGAAAGGAAGTGCCAACATGTTAATAAAAGCAGGGTAGGATTTTAAACCATACAGGCTATATTTCATTGCGTCAACAGTATAGGTTAAAGGAGATATAAAGGCAATAACCTTTCCCCAAAAGGGAAGTCTATCAAGAGGGATAAATATCCCGCTTATAAAAATAAGAGGGAATCTCACAAGAGCAGAGAGCATCATTATCTGTGAAGGAGCCTCTGCAGCGGGAGATGCCAGAAGAATTCCTAGTGAAGAAAAACAAAAAGATGATAAAATAATACCTACTATAAGAAGAAAGGGATGAAAAAGCCTTGCATTGAAGAATAAAATTCCTATTGCAAGGGGAACAAAAGAGATTATTACACCAAAGATGACTCCTGCCAGCATATCGCCTAAGAGGATAGAAGAAAGAGTAACCGGAGATACAAGAAGCTTTTCATATGTTTTTGCATTCCTTTCCCAGGGAGTAATTAGAGGACCAACTGAGGATGAAGTAAAAAATAGAGTCATAGCAATAAGGCCAGGTGCAAGGATAAATGGTGTAGTCTTTTTCCCCAGAGCAAAGGCCAGGAAGAAAAACACCGGGAATAAAATTCCAAATATGATGACAGGAGCTTTCAGGTAGTAAATGCGAGCATTTTTTTCTGTTATCACAAGAGAAGTTTTTAAGGTGTAAAGAAACGTTCTTGTGTGTAATTTACTCATGATATTTTGCCTCCGCTTTTTCAGTAAGTGCTACAAAAACATCCTCAAGACTTGGCCCAAGTATATTAAGAGAAATAAATCTAAGATTATTTTTTTCAGCAAAGCTTACAAGTTCCTTTATTAATTTATCAGGATCTTTTGTATAAAGCCGAAACTTATCTCCTAACCTTTTACACTCGTTAACATAAGAGATATTCTGGAGCCATTTTATATCCCCTAGCGTTCTGTCAAAAGAAACTTCCACAGATTGTGTTCTTTTAAAGGCGCTTTTAAGTTTTTCAGGGGAGTCAATAGCAACAATTTTCCCTTTGTTTATAATAGCTATCCTGTCACAGAGAAGGTTTGCCTCTCCAATATTATGGGTTGTCAAAAAGATGGTCTTACCTTTTAATCTAAGTTCCCTTATTATTTCTCTTATCATTCTACTACTTTGTACATCAAGACCTGTGGTTGGTTCATCTAGGAAAAGAATCTCCGGATCATGGATTAAAGACATACAAAGAATAAGTCTCTGCTTCATACCTTTAGAAAATCTTCTTGTTTTTTCATCTTTTCTCTCCCACAGACCAAATATCTTTAGAAGCTCTTCAGTTTTTTCTTCCCTTTTTCTTTTTTTCACACCATAAAGTTTTCCTGTAAGCATCATATTCTCCCAGGAAGAAAGATCAACATATACGTTACAAACTTCCGGCACAACTCCTACAATTTTCTTTGCAAAAACAGGTTCTTTTGTAACATCTATCCCAAAAATCTCTGCTTTTCCTTCATCTGGCAGAACAATTCCTGTAAGTATACGAATCGTAGTTGTTTTTCCTGCACCATTAGGTCCAAGAAATCCAAAAATCTCCCCTCTTCTAACTTCAAAGCTCACATTATTAATTGCCACAATTTTTCCATAAACCTTTTTAAGATTTGATACCTGGATAGCGCATTTTTCACTCATTTTGTAACTTCCCCATTAACACCCTGCACTTTCTTTTTTTCTGCAATTTTTAAAATTATCTCGGCAAACTCTTTTAATTTTTCTAGATCGGCTGAATAATGTATCCAATAGCCTCTTTTATCTGCTTTCACAAGACCTGCTTCTTTTAAAACCTTCAAATGCTGAGATACTGCGGGCTGTGATATATCTAAAAATTTTACTATAGCTTTTACACAGAAACTTTTTTCTGCAAGAAATAAAAATATTTTTAATCTACTTGGATCAGATAAAGCTTTGCAGAATTTTATAATAGTCTCCTTCCTCTCATTATACATGAATTTTCCTAGAAAATAGATAAGTATATTCGCATTTACTTATATTGTAAATGAAAATCATATTCTGTCAACTTGGCTCTGAAACTGGGTAGTTCTTTGTTTTTAAATTATCTTGTCTTTCTCCCAATTAATAAAATTTCGATAAATAAAGCTGCAGCAATAACAAAAGCTGCTAAAAGATAAGGAAATCGTAAAGTATAAACCTCAGCAGTAGCTCCTCCTATTAAGGGACCAAATAAAGATCCGCTCCCTAAAACTGCTTCATGAATTCCACTTTTTTGTCCCTTTCCTTTAACGTCACTTAAGCTGTAAAATATACTGGAAAAATAAGCCATCCCCGCTCCTATTCCAATAAACATAAATGCAAAAAGAAAGAAAATTGGAGAATTTCCGAAAAAAACAAGTAGAAGTCCACATATTCCAAGAAGTTGCAAAAAAACAAGAGGCATAAGTTTATAATGCCACGTACTAGTTTTTCCCAGAATGTAAAAAGTAAAGGTTTGAAAAAGGGAGATAGTAAAAAGCAAAATTCCTATAAAGAAGGGAGCTATACCAATCTGTACCGAAAGCTTTGGAAAAAGATATCTTATTATTCCTATACAAAAATAGTTTGCAAAGTTTGCAATCCAACCTATATAAAGGTAATAAGAGAAAATTTCCTTTGAATTTGAAGGAGAGCTTTTTCCTAATAAATTTTTTCCTGTACTTAAAATATGTTTCTCTTTATTCTGGAATAATTCTTTCAAAATAACAAAAGTTATAACAAGAGAAAGAAAGCTAGCAAAGTAAAAAGGAAAACGGGGGTGTACTTCAAATAAAACTCCTGCTATTAAAGGACCAGTACCTGTCCCTAGACACCAAGATATATTAAAAAAACTGATTCTCTTTAGTAGAGGTTCGTTTTTCCCTGCCTCAGTCATCCACACCTCAAAGGAAGGCCAGAAAATTGCCCCGGCAGCACCCGTAAAAGGCATAAATATGAAAAACTGATATATCCTGGTAGACATAGATAAAGCAAGAGAGGATAAAAAATAAGCTGAAACTCCTAAACAAAGAAGATACCTATATCCTATACGGTCCACTAATTTTCCAAAAAGTGGAGTAAGGATCACATAAAATAAAGTACCTGTAAATCCCAAACCCCCTAGTGTAAAAGCACTTGCCCCTAACTTAATTACAAAAAGAGGAACAGAAAGAGTTATCATTCCAAGTACAACAGACATTGAAAAAGGAGCAGTATACAAAATAACTTTTTCTCTTCCCATTTTTCTCTCTTTTATTTTTCAACAAAAACAGGACCTCAGGTTACGGCTGAAGAATACCCTCGGTTTTACCATTAACTGAAATTATAACCTTCTTTACTGTCGGAAATTGTCTAAGAGTTGCAATAATTTGGGCTCTAATAGCTCTAACTCTACAAGAGCCTCCAACCTGGTATTCTAATCTTTTATTAAAATCAACTTTTACCACTCCATCTTTTATCATCAAGCTTTGAATTTTAACTCCGGGATTAATGTTGGTAAAATATCCTCTTTCTTTTTCCCTTTGAGTTGGTCCTTTTAAAAGTTCTTCTAAGGCCATTCGAGCCAATGTTTGAGTTTTTGGAACTTTTCTTTCAACTGGGTAAACCTTATCACATTCAAGGGTCTGAGGATCTTTTTTGCTGTTGCTAAAATAAACTTTTATAGTAACCATCTCCTTTGTATTTTGTAGATGGGATTTTTTTGACATTTCTTTTTCTAAATGAAAAAAGCCAAGACTAAAATAAAAAACAGTTATTACTGCAACAAAAAACAAGGTGGTTAAAATAACTTTCTTCATATTCTACTCAAAAATTTTTTGAAGATAATATTTAGACAATTCTTAAAAATTGTCAATTTAAGAAAGTAAATGGGCCAGGAGGTTGTTACCAGGGGACCTTTTACAGGGAATAAAAAGATTTGTTAAAATAGCCGGTATCCCCAACCTGGAAAAGTTTTTCCAGGAGACCAGGAAGGAGGAACCTGCTATGGAGATATTTTAATTAGGAAATACAAAAAAGGACTTGAGGATCTATCCAAGAAGACTTAAAAGAAGGTGGCCTTTGATGAGGATGCACCTTTTAAACTTGCTTTAGGTAGATGTAAAAGATATCTATGATATACACCAACAGGCTTTTCTTTACTCTCTCCCATAATCTTAGATGATGTCTCTACTTTTTGGGCAGTCAGGGGTGGCAGCAATCTCCTGACACCTTACATTTATGGGAGAATTACCGTGCGAATACCGCTACCAAACTTTTCCATTCTGTCCATTGCTTTATTTATTGCTTCAGCTTCAAGAGGAATTTTTTCTGTTATTATCTGTGAAAGGTCAATTTTTTTTCTGCGGGCAAGCTCAATAAGCAAAGGTATCTCCTGCAGAAGGTGATCCGAACATCCAATAATCTCCGCTTCTTTGTTTATAATCTCTTTGTAGGGGTAAATTTCAAAAGACCTATCAGTAATGCCAACAAGCACCGCGCGTCCAAATATCGCAAGAGACTTTACAGCTTGTCTTATTGTTTCGGGAAGACCCACAAGTTCTAAGGCAACATCTACACCTTCTCCATCTGTTGTTCTGTAAATTTTATCCACAGGATCCTCTTTTCTTGAATTAATGGGAAATGCTCCATATCTTTCGGCAATTTTAAGTCTATCCTCATCAACATCCACTGCATAAACTTCAAGTGCACCAAAAGCTTTTGCAAGCTGGATAGCCGAGATTCCAAGACCCCCTGCACCAAAAATGGCAACATTTTCACCTGGTTTGAGTTTTGCTTTGCGCAGAGCATGAAGGGAAGTAGATGAGGAGCACATAAGGATTGCTCCTTCTTCAAAGGATATCTCAGGAGGTAAAGGAAAAGCGTTGCGAGAAGGCACAGCAATATACTCGGCAAAACCACCATCACGATGTTTTCCAATCATCATACCCTCTTTGCAGAACTGCTCATTACCTCCTGTGCAGAAATAACATCTTCCACATCTTAAAAGATAATGAATACACACCCTGTCGCCTTCTTCAAGATCTTTAACTTTTGAGCCTTTTTCTCTTATAATTCCAGCAATTTCATGCCCAAGCGTTTGAGGCAGCGGACCAACAGGAGATACTCCTGCCCGGTAGTGAACATCTGAATGACATATACCTGCTGCTTTAATTTCCACGAGGACATCGTTTTCACCAAATTTGGGTACAGGAATATCCTGCATCTCAAGGGGTTTTCCTATCTCTACAAGACGGACTGCTTTCATAACATATTTCCTTTTTTTAGCCTTGTATATTACCTTGTCTATCTTTTTTGTCAATTAAAAGGAGTGTCTATGTCAATTAAATTTTACTTGACAAATTATTGATAATTTATATAATTCCTATAGATTTAGTATAATTAAATCTTCATGAGAAACTTTAATGAAAAAATATGAAAATACTGAGCTAATAGAAAAAATCAACTATCTTAAGGAGAAAAGGGAGGCTGTTATCCTCGCTCATAATTACCAGCGAGGTGAGGCTCCAGCAAATAGCAGATTTTGTTGGTGATTCCTTAAAATTAAGCCAAAAGGTGGCAGAACTTTCTTGCAGAATAATTGTTTTTTGCGGGGTTAGATTTATGGCAGAGACAGCTAATCTACGTTTAAAAAATGATATCCAAGATAAGATAACCCTACAGGAGGGTTAAAGTATATGTAGACAAAGTTAAATGAGAAAGAAATTAATATAATATACCGGACAAAACCGCATAGGAAGGGGATTAATGGCTCCTCGAGTAGGAATTGCTGCTCACCACCAGGCAAATCTTGTG
>CAYRAK010000079.1:0-7318 GCA_964422215.1 uncultured Clostridia bacterium
GTTACCTTTTTAGCCTGTCTCGTTTAAAAGTTTTTGAGTTTGTTCTCTTATCTGAGTTTTTCCAGAAGGAGTATAAATAGAATTATTTCTTATTTTTGTTAGCTTGCTAAAACACTCATCAATCAATCTTACAGAATATTCAAGAAGAGATATATTTTCTCGGTTAATCTGACTAATTTCTTTAATTTTTGAAATTATTTTCTCTCTGAGAGAGTTAAGCTTGGGAAAAGATGGAAAATCTCTTAACTTCTCAATAACCTCTGAGAAAGTTGTCTTTTCAGGTAAAGAAAATTTTTCTTTAAGGGAGGTTAAAACCTTTAATCTTAATTTTTCCCAAATCCTCATTTGAGTAAACACCTCCTCCTCTTTCTGTACAATCTCCTCCAGTCCTTTTAAATCACCTTCCACAATAACTTCTTTTTCCTGTTTACATAATTCACATAATTTCTCGTAAAGCTTAAGTTGATTTTCTAAAATTTTGATTAGCTCATTTGCTTCTTCCATAATAGCCTCCTTCCCTTGATTGCTTGATAGAAGTAAGTTCTCGATAAAGCATTTTTGCAATACCAAATTTTCCCTCTTCGGCTATTTTTTCTGCTAAAATATTGTAAAGCTCATCTTCATAGATTCTTTGAGCAAAATCTTCTTCCAGAAGGTCAGATTTAGGTATGGTCTTTTTCATCTGTTTAAAGAGAAAACTTAAGAAAATTGCTTCAAATTCAGAACACAGTTTTTTTAACCTCTTTTCCTGAAAACTTACATTTACACTTCTTTTCTGCACTCTCATATTCTTTGCAGTTTGAATATACAGATTAGACACAGGATCAATGAAAAGAGACATTATCTCACCCCCATCTTTACATTATTATAAGCTCTGCCTGTAAAGCTCCTGCCTCTTTCAGTGCTTGAAAAATAGCAATCATATCTCGAGGGGTAACTCCTAAAGTATTAAGAGACCTTACAAGCTCTTCCACCGTTGCACCCTCCACAAGAGTAACTCTTCCTACCTCTTCCTTAGTTTCTACCTCAACCTCCTCTTCCACAACTGTTTTTCCTTCAGACAAAGGAGGTGGTTGAGAAATGATAGGTTTTCTTTTAATTGTCACAAAGAGGTTACCATGAGCTACGGCTACTGGCAAAATCCTTACATTGCTTCCCACAACCACAGTTCCTGTTCTTTCATTAATTACAACTTTAGCAACAGTTTCTGGTGTAACAGAGAGATTCTGAATGTGGGAGATAAAGGCTACAAATTTCTCGTTCTTCATTTCACTAGGAATTTTCACCTCAACTGTACTTGCATCAATGGCAGTTGCTATCTTTTGAGAAAATTCTTTATTTATAACCTCACATATGCGAGAAGCTGTTGTAAAATCAGGTTGAGAGACTATAAGCTCGATTTTATCTTGAAAAATCTGAGCTGCAGGAGATTTTTTAACAATTCCGCCCTCTGGAATTATTCCCACAGTGGGATGATTTTTTCGAAAACTTGTTCCCCCAGATTCTACATTGAACCCTCCTATGGAAACAGGTCCTTGAGCAAGAACATAAATTTCTCCGTCTATCCCTTGCAGAGGTGTTAAAAGTAAAGTTCCTCCCTCTAAACTTGAGGCATCTCCCAGGGAGGAAACCGTAACATCAACTTTACTTCCCGGCCTGTCAAAAGCGGATAAAGTAGAGGTAACCATTACTGCGGCACAGTTTTTCACCCTTAAATCCTCAGGATTTATGACAATTCCCATGTTCTGAAGCATATTTGCTATTGACTGAAAGGTAAAGGTGGCACCTCTTTTATCCCCGGTACCATTTAGACCCACAACCAGTCCATACCCAAATACCTGAACTTCTTTTAAATTTTGAAGTCGGGTTATATCTTTTATTCTCACTTGCAATGTATTGGCTAAAGTGCTGGTGATTGAGAGGATAAAAAGTAAAGCCAAAGATAAAAAAACAACAAAGGCTTTTTTCATCTTTTCCCTCTTTTAAAATATTCTTAGCCAACCGAGTAACCGTGAGATAATACCTGCTTTTCCTCCCTCACTTACAGGGCCTTTTCCATCATAGGTTATATTTGCTTTCGCAATTTTTGTTGAAAGAATTGTATTATTTGGTCCAATATCCTGAGGCCGAACAACTCCCTCAAGATGAATAATTTGCATTTCCTGATTTATTCTCACCACCTTTTCTCCTTTTATTCGCAAATTACCATTGGGTAAAACTTCTACCACCTCAGCGGTGAGCTTTGCATTTAAACTCCCTTTACGCTGAGTTAATCCTGAACCTTTATAACCTGATGAATAGTTCCATCCTAAGGCGGGCACATTTTCGGCAAATTCCACTTCAGCCTCTGTTTTTGTATCTTTTGCAAAATCAGTCCTAGCACTTTGAGAGGCATTGGAAAACTCGGAGATAATCACTGTTAAAGTATCCCCCACTTTTGAAGCGCGGGGAGTTATAAATAGAGATGTAATTTCCCCTGCATACAAAGGTTGACAGATAAGAAAGGAAAAAAAGAAAATTAGCAAATTTCTCATGTTGTCTCTCCTTGTCTTTAACTTTTAGGAATATCTATTTTCACAGTGAAAGGAGCTACAACTTTCCCCTTTATCTTTTTAAAAGAGGAGGTATTGAAAACCTCAATTATTTCTCCCCTTTTTCCTGGCTCCAAAGCCTTTCCTTTAGTGATAATCTTCAAATTTTCATCTTCTATTACCAAATTCACCTCATCCCCTCTCTTTATAAGGTAACTTTCCCCTTTGTATCTACTTTGTTTTTTCTCAGATAAGAAGGTGAAAGACTTTCGAACTACAAGAACTTCATAACTTCCCTCTACCAGAACCTCACCTGGAGAGAATCCATTTTGATAGAGTCGCACCATAACATAATCTTTATTTAATTGGCGTTTTCCTCCCGGAAGGGGAGATGAGCCAACTTTGATCCCCATAAGTTTTTGCCTCAGCATTTCTTCGGCTTTAATACTTTCAACAATCTCCCCAAGATAAATAAAATCACCTGCAACTTCAGCTTGAGGTTTAAGAACTATCTTAACTTTTTCCTTACTCAAAGAAGGTGAGGGAAAAAAGCCCAGAGCAAAAATTACCACTCCTATCAAAAGTGCTGATAATTTACACTTTTTTCCCAATTTTATCTCCTTTATCTACGCAGATTATTTGCTATTTTGAGCATCTCATCAGTTGTCTGAATAGCTTTAGAATTAATCTCATAAGCCCTTTGAGCTATTATCATGTTTGCCATCTCCTCTACCACTTGAACATTGGACATTTCCAAAAATCCTTGAGAGACAATGCCAAATCCTTCAAGTCCTGGTGTTCCTGTAATCGGCTCTCCAGAGGCATCTGTTGGTTTGTAAAGATTATATCCAATACTTTGTAACCCTGCTGGATTTACAAATTTTGCTAAGGTAATCTGCCCCACTTCTTGAGGAGCAGTATCACCTGGAAAAAGAACAGATACCGTTCCATCATGAGAAATAGAAATATTCGTAGCCTCAGAGGGGATAATAATTTCTGGTTCCAGAGGAAGACCGTTTGAAGTCACCATTCTTCCATTTTTATCTAGCTTAAAAGAACCATCCCGAGTATAAGCTATACTTCCGTCTGGTTGAAGTACCTGGAAAAATCCATCACCTTCAATCACAAGATCAAGTGGATTTTGTGTTTCTGTTATCTCTCCCTGGGTGAATATTTTTCCAATAGCTGTTGGCTGAACTCCATGACCAATCTGGATCCCTATGGGAAGTTGCCCTCCACCAGGAGCTTTACCTCCCGCAACACTTATGGTCTGATAGAGAAGATCTTGAAATTCAACTCGACTCTTCTTAAAACCTGTGGAATTAACGTTAGCTAAGTTATTGGCTATGGTGTCAATAAAAAGCTGCTGTGCCTTCATACCTGCAGCCGCTGTCCATAAAGCTGTTAACATTTTTACTCCCCTCCTTTTTATACAAGTTGATTGCAAATTTTTTCTAAAGTAGCATCCTGAATTTTAACCGCTTTCTGAGCAGCCTCATATAGGCGAAAATTTGTTATTAAATCTACCATTTCTTCAACAATATCTACATTGGAAAGTTCAAGATACCCCTGTTTAACAAAGTAGTTTCCCTTTTTTAATGGTGCATACCCTGTATGCCCAACTCTAAAAAGATTTTTCCCTTCCTTATAAAGATAAAAAACAGGTTTTTGGGGAACATCTATTCTTATCTTATCTATCACCTTCCCATCAACCAATATTTCTCCTTGAGAATTAATTTTTAACTTCGAAGCTTTATCGGAAGGAATGTATATTAAAGGTCTTTTAGTGCCTAAAAGAAAGTAGCCCTCAGGGGTAACTAGCCTTCCTTCCTTATCAAGTCTAAAACTGCCAGCCCTGGTATAGGCTGTACCATAAGGAGTGAGAACAACAAAAAAACCTTCCCCTTTTATAGCAATATCAAGAGGTCTTCCTGTTGATTCAATCTTTCCTTGTTTAAAATCAATGAAGGTACTCTCTATTCTGCATTGCCTTTCCCTGTTCTGTATTTCTCTCTCGAGAATAGTGGAAAAACTTCTATACACGGGAATATCTCTTTTAAACCCTGGTGTTGCTACATTTGCTATATTGTTACAAATTACCTCTTGTGCCTGCGCCATACTTATCATCCCTGAAACAGCGCTAAATAACCCTCTAAGCATAACCTTCTCCTATAAAGGATTTTCTGATGACCACTTTTTGTTGTTGCAAAATTTATGCCAAACTTTAATTGGAGATCGATTGGTGTATTTGGTGTATTGATCTATACACAAGTAGATCAATACGTAAGAGGGTGGGAAAAATTTTCAAGATGGGCAAAGAAAAGTTTGCTTAAAGAATTTCTTTTAACAGTTTTTCCAAAGTTTTCTCCAGAACCTTTTGAGATTCATATTCTCCTGAGAGCAATTTCTTCTGCACTTCTCGTATCCTATCCTTTCTTACATCAGGCATATTTTTAATTATCTTTATATATTCAGATATTTTTTTAGCTTCGTTAGAAAGGTCTATTTTATCTTTTTTTTGTTGTTTGCTAGATAGTTCAATAAGTTTTCTTTTTAATTCATTTATATCTTTAATATTGATATTAGAGTATGAAGGAAATGCCCCTTCAATTTCTCTTGGTTCCATTTTTTATCTCCTTTTATTTTTCAATCTTAATTTTTTCAATCTTTTCCTTTAAATCATCTCGAGTAAAAGGTTTTGTTATGTAACTTGTAGCTCCAGCTTTAAGAGCAGCCATAACTTCCTCTTCGGTATTTACAGTGGTAAGCATGATAACTGGAGGATTTTTACCTCTCTCCTTTAAAGCATGAAGAAATTGTAGTCCATTCATCTCTGGCATATTCCAGTCACAGATTATAAGATTTATATCTTCCTCGTCTAACTTTTTAAGCCCCTCTGCTCCATTAGATGCTTCCACTATTTTGGCATACCCCAGCTGGTTTAAATGGTGCTTTATAATTTTACGCATAGTTGTTGAATCATCAACAATCATAATAGTAATACTACTACTCATTAACCTCCTCTCCTAAGATTTCTTTTATACTTTTTTTTAGCTCCTCCAGCCGAAAAGGTTTACTCAGGTACTTTTTTACACTAAGATTCTCGATCTTCTGCTTTCCTTCTTTTTCATTTATGCTACTTACAACTATTACAGGTACACTCTTATTCGATTCTTTAAGTATCTTAATAAATTCCACCCCGTCCATCTCAGGTAGGTTCAACTCTGTCACAATAATATCTGGATCACTAAATTCCACCATCTCTAAAGCTTCAACTCCATTAGAAGCAGTTATTACATCCAGATTTTCTTCACTTAAGGTCCCTCTATAAAACCTCTGCACCCGCGGTTCACTGTCTACACAGAGAATTAACCTCCTTCTTCCAGATTTTTGATAATGTCCTTTAAGCACATCCTTAACTATTTTTCTAAGCTCTTTTCCTTTTAATGGTTTGCTCATAAATTTCACTACACCTAATCTTTCCGCTTCTCTTCTAATTTCTTCACGGGGGTATGCAGTAACCATTATAACCGGAAGCTCTTTCAGCTGAACTACAGACTGCATCTCTTCAGTGAGTTTCCTGATACTCCTTAAAACCTCCAAACCACTCATATCTGGTAGCTCTACATCTAAAATTAAAAGATCGAAATCTTTTTTCATTACCATATCAATAACTTGTTTCCCTGTTTCTACAAATGTTAGCCCATAATCCTTAGAAGCCAAGGTTTGCTTGATAAAAAGTTGAAAAAGCTTAACATCATCAGCTACTAATATAGAATTTTTTTTACTCATTTATTTATTCATTAAAGATCGAGCTATCTTTAATTGATTTTATTATCGACAAATATCTAAAATAACTTTAATAGGATCTAACGGTGTTTTTGTAAAGATTTACAAACCGAACTCCCATCTTGTACCCTAATTTCATAACTTCAGGATATTTTAATATTTGCCCCTTTTCATCTATTTTTCGAATGAGAAGTTCATCTTGATATTCAACCTCTATAACCTTAAAGAGAGATTTTACAACTCTTACAGCACCATCAAAAAGATACGGAAATTCTGTTGCTCCAACAGAAACAAAGATTCCCTTCCGAGGAGGTTTCTCTTGGTGGATAAAGCTTTTTTTAAGTAGGTATTTCATTGCCCAGAAGGGTTGACATCTATCAATAAATGTTTTACCCTGAGCAGAAATACTCATAAAAAATATAGGAGAACCAAAAACCATAGCATCCATATTGATAATTTCAGTGTAGAGTGTCTGCATATCATCATTTATAACACATCTACCATTTTTATGGCACCTGAGGCATTCACGGCAAGGACAAATTTCAAGATCCTGTAAACGTATAAATCTTATCTTGCCACCTGCATCTTCTATTCCTTTTATTATCTCATGAAGAAGCAACTCTGTATTTCCATTTTTTCTTGGAGAAGATGAGATAACAAGGACTTTCAAATTTCAACCTCTTTATTTTTTTCAACTTTTAAAAGCCTCTTCTCTTCCTTTATAAAAGGTTCTATCTCAAAAATATAATAACCACAAGCATTCACAACTTTTGTTTTGCCAATCACTGTTACTGTTTCTTTGCTGTAACTGTAGCTTTTGTGGGTATGTCCATGAATGAAATACTGAGGCTTATATTTCTCAATTAATCTGAGGAAAGAGGAAAAACCGGTATGGCAGAGATCTTTCCCATCATGAATTCCCTTTGGAGGAGCATGGGTAAGTACAATATCTACTCCTCCTTTTTTCCAGATTTTAAAGGCCAGTTTGCGTACTTTCC
>CAYRAK010000080.1:0-7293 GCA_964422215.1 uncultured Clostridia bacterium
TGGAAACTCATATTTATCCAGGTCAGAGATATTCCTCAGGGGATGATAAACATAGTATGGAACTCCAGACCTGACTTTATACCGAAATCCCCATTCTGCTTCAAATAAATCTTTATCAAGAGGATATACCCATCCTTCTTCTCCAGAAGGATCTAAACATCCCTTTTCTTGAAAACTTGAGGGTGGAGTCATCTTTGCCCCTCTGAAATCTAGACCCAACTTTTCTCTTATTTTTTCCTCATCTTCGGTTTCAAAATGCTCTTTTAGCTTTTTCCAAATTAGAGGATTAAAACTTCCATCTAGCGGAACTCTGTCTGGAAATTCATGATTGAGTGTTTTGATAACTCTTTCCCTTGCATTCATAAAACTCTCCTATTTTCAATTTTAGACTATAAATTTTCTCCACTCATAAATCCTCCGTCTACAAAAATTATCTATTGCTAATTTGTGCAAGTTCTCTATTTTTGAAATATCACTAACATCACATTCAACAGCATAGCTTTTTCTTCCCATCTTTTTTATTTTTTCAGCTATTTTTTGAAGAGGTTCTAAAGATTGGCTGAAGACAATAACATCTGCATCTGCCTCTGCCAAAACTAGTGCCATTCTTTTACCTAAACCTCTACTTGCTCCTATTACAACTGCTTTTTTTGTCTTCAAGAGAGAATTTATCAAGAACTGACATATTACATTTTCTCCTTGTAGACTGTAGACTAGGGTCTTTCAATGATAATAGTCCTGTAAGGAATTGCGTATTTTTTAATTTTTGCCTCACTTAAGACATGTACGTAATTATAAAAGGAGGAACTGCAAGAGCCTTTGGCATTTTATAAAGCAGTGTATACAATGTTTCCTGCTACTAAAGTAAGACAAACTTTATAATCTTCGTTTAAAACCACAAGATCAGCATCTTTACCTTCCTGTATAGTTCCTTTATAAGCATCTACCTTTATTGCCCGGGCGGGATTTAAGGTACACATCTGAATCACTTTACCCAAAGAAAGACCAGTAAATTGAATCATATTGCGTACTGCTTTATCCATAGTAAGAATACTTCCAGCTAAGACCCCCTTCTTTGTTTGCACCACTCCATTTTTTACGTTAACTACCTCTTTTCCTCTCAAATAGGAAACTCCTTCTGATAGTCCCACAGCTCTTACAGCGTCTGTAATCAAAATTACTCTTTCTATACCTTTAACACGAGTTATAATTTTTATTATGGCCGGGTGAAGATGAAATCCATCTGCGATTATCTCTACATTTACATCATCCATAGCAAGTGCTGCTCCAACAATTCCCGGTTCTCGGTGATGTAACTTTCGCATAGCATTGAAGATATGGGTTACATGGTTCATTCCTTTCTTAAAAGCATTCATAGCCTCAGAATAAGTTGCATTAGAATGACCACCACTTACCACTATTCCTTTTTCTTTTAAAAGAGAAATAAGAGGAATTGCTCCTTTAAGTTCCGGAGCTAAAGTGATCATTTTAATAACACTTTCTCCTTCTTTTAATAACTGGTTGATTTCATCTTGAGATGGGAGGCGAAAGTAATCAGAATACATACTGCCTTTTTTAGTCGGATTAAGATAGGGACCTTCTAAATTAAGACCAAGTATTTGAGCACCTTCTGTTCCTGAGTGCATAATCTTCTTGGTAATTTTTATAACTTTTAATATCTCCTCCAGAGAGCTATCGGCCACGGTAGGTAGAAACGAGGTGACACCATACTGAACCAGATTTTTAGATATTGTATGCAAAGCCTCTGCCGAACCATCTGCCACATCAAAACCGTGGCTTCCATGTATGTGAAGATCTATGAATCCAGGTACAACTATTTTACGGTGGATATCTATAACCTTTGCAGTTGGGGGAACAGGTACCTCTTTAGCATATCCAACAGCAACAATAGAATGATTCTTAATTAAAATTGTGCCTGGATCAATTATTTTTAAAGGAGTCAAAATTTTTGCATTAACAATAGCTAACATTTGATCTTTTCTTAAGAAAAAAATCAAATTTTAAGAGGATACTTTCCCCATTTTCGTGTAGCATCAATCATTGCTCGGTAATTTTCTGGCCTAACAGCTCTTTGAATAGCGTTACTGGAGGATACGATATAGCCTCCACCAGGAGCGGCCTTTTTTATAGTTTCCTTAACTACTCTTTCAACCTCCTCTGGTGTTTTCCGACAGAGAAGATCTCCGCAGTCAATGTTACCGATTAGACAGATTTTATCTCCATATTTTTGTTTAACTTCACCTATATCCATGCCAGCAACAGGCTCAAGAGGGTTAATTGCATCAATACCTGCTTCTACAAAAAGAGGAAGTATTTCCCAAATATTTCCATCGCTGTGTTTAATAAAAGGGACACCTTTGCTATGAGCAAGATCAATCATTTCCTTGTAATAGGGCAAAAGAAACTCCTTAAAATCTTTTTTTGACATCATAAGTCCGGTTTTGTAGGCAAGATCATCACCACACATTATAGCATCAGTTCCCAGCTTTATGGCAGATTCTGCAAGTTTAAGATGATAGTCTGCACTTATCTTTAAAAGCTTCCTCGCAAAATCTGGATTGGTTCTAAAGGAGATAAGAAGCTTCTCAAATCCCACTAAAACCCAGGCATAAGTGAACACAGTCTCCAGGCAGAAAATAATTGCTTTTTTGCCTTTGTAGTTTTTAATTGCTTCCTTTAATCTGTTGAATCTCCAGGGAGCATTAGGATTAGGTGGCTTATAGGTTTTAAGTTCTTTCTCTGATTTTATAGGAAATTCAAAGGGAATAGGATATCTTTGCCCAAGATACTTGCGTTTAGCACCCCACTCGTCAATTATCACATCATCCCCACATCTTTTCTCTTTTATATCTTCCCACGTGGAGACGGCATCAAGCTCTTCTGCCATAAATTCCATCTCTGTAGCTCCTGGCTTTAGTGCCTCTATAACATTAAAAGAAATCTGCCACTCAAGGATGGGAACTCTGTCTGGCTGTTTTGCTTCTAAAGCAATCATTACTCGTTCGTAAGAGTTCATCTTATCCTCCCCAAAAACTTTTACTCTTTCCTGATTTGTTTTTCTGGGTGAAGCATAAGATCTATTGCTTTTTTGATCATCTCTTCTTTAAATACCTTTTGCCATTCAGGTTGGAATACCCACTTTTTACCCAACTCGATAGCAACCTTACAGGCATCGGAAAAGTCTGCATCAATTATTCCAAAAGCAATGGCAAGCTCTGTACTAATGTGTCCTAAGATGAAAGATTTTGCAACTTCCTTTGGAATTCCGTAGGAAGCTGCAACTTCAACAGCTTCCTTTAAAATGATAGTGGAAGTTGCCCCAATAACTTCTGATAAAGCTGGCTCAAGTAAAGCCATCTGTTTAAGAGTAACTCTGTAACATTTCTCAACGGGAGAGAACATTGCACAACAAAGTTTTTTTGCTTTTTCAAAATTTTCCTCAGAACCATGAATAAGAGCAATTACTATATCTTGAACTGCAGCAACACCTCCAAAAAAATCCCTTTTTGCTTCAGAAGTTTTCTGTTCCCTAAAAAGAGAGGGATGACAGGGATGAGTTGCTACGTAGGTTATATCTTTACGGATAGGAATTTCCCCGGCATAGGGAGCAGCGGGATCGAGAACTACTATAGTTGCATTTTTCTTAAGTAAAGGTAGTATACCTTCTACAACCTCGCCTAGTACAGTATCAGGGACAGCCATAATTATAATATCAGCAATTTTTGCTGCATTTTCAGTAGAAAGAGGTTTAAGTCCTTTTTCTTTAAGTTTTCTTATTCCCACTTCTCCTTTTTCACAGACCAAAAGTTCATAGCAGCTTTCCTTCATAAGGTTATCTGTAATCCTGCTTCCCATTTTACCAGCAGCTCCTATTAAAGCAATCTTTTGTTTCATTTTTTTTCTCTTATATTTATTTACTCGATTATATCGTAAAGTACCGCTCCTTCTGCATCTTTTGGTGGCTCCATTCCCATGATGTAAGATAAAGTTGGAGTAATATCTATTGTTTTTGCTGGTTTTTTTCTCCGGTACCCCTTTTTTATCCCAGGCCCTTTTATTAGTAAAATTGCTTTCATTGAGCCTATATTTTGTTTTGCAGAAGGAAGATAAGTGTGATGCACTCCAGCAAAGGGATAAATCCCTTCTTCTGATTCATAAGGGGGATCACTTATTACAGGGAATCCTTTGGTAAGAATCCAGGCTGTTTCATCGTTATATTTTGGATTTAAAGTATATACTATATCACCCACTCTTTCTCCATACTGTCCTAAAAATTCTGCTTCTTCTTTTCTTAAAATCATATTAACTATATTTTCTCCAGTTTCTGGATCCTTTAGGTTTCTAAAAAGGTCTATAACTTTTTCTCTTATTTTCTCATAATCTTTAGGATCAACTGCTCCATTTTTTTCTCTCCCTTTAAGATTGAGGTAGATGTATGATCCAAAAGGAGAGAAGACTTTTGTATTAGACCAGTCTATCTCTAACTTTCCATTTTCCTTTTCTTTATAGGCTATAAATCCTTCTCTTGCCAAGAAATTGTTGCAATGAAATACTTTCCTTGGGGTCATATGACCGTGATCTGAGACAACACATATGAGAGTATCTTTTTCAACTGCTCTCATTATCCTTCCAAGATACGTATCGGCCATTTGATACACCTTTCTAATAACCTCTTCACATTCTTTTGCTCGCTCTCTCTTGTAGGCAGGGCTTTCAGGGTCCATTCCTCCAAGATAACAATGATCAGTATAGTCTATCCCATGCCACTGAGTAAAAAACATGTCCCATTCTTTATTTTTCAGCAAATACTCTGCTGCCTCTGTCAGCCAACTCATCTGATTTTCCATCTCCTCAAGATAGGTTTTAGAATCTATCCATCCTCCTAAAATAGGAGAGTAAATGTCGCAGAGAAGTTGATAGGGTCTACCAATGTAATCTGTTAATTCCTTTGCCAGATTATCTGGGTAAGTCCATCCAGTAGAGGGAAAAATCTGACTGAAATAGAGACGAAATTTTTTCGCATCTTTTGAAAGTTCTATAAGTTTTATCCTGAAATTCCCCTCTTTTTTCCCTTCAGATGTAAAAAACTCACTTTTGAGAAAACCGCTCCATTCACCTTCCTTTATACAACATAAAGCTTTTTCCACATTTTTTTCTTCTGTTAGATAAAATTTATCATATCCTTCACCTTTACTGTCTGTGATAAGGCCGTAGAAGAGTTTTTCTTTTCCTCCCATAGGATGAATCTTTAAAACAGTTTCGAGGGGAGAAGAACTAGAGTCAGGAAGATTCTTCCAATTTTCTGCTTTTCTAAATTCTACTTTGTAGGCGTGGCTTATTTCCTTAGGTCCTGCTCCATAGGCTTCTATATTTCTTTCTTTCATTTTCTCTGTGGAAAATCCAAGTCGAGGAGTAATCTGAAATGGACTCCAATCAGGGTTTCCCACTCCCTCAACTTGAAGTCCATTTTTTATAGTTGGAGGCCAAGAAGCAGTGTATTTTAAAAGAATCACCTTTTTCCCTTGTCTTTCTGCCGCATTCCAGATATACTCTGCCTTACACATTTCTGTAGTAAAGGATTGGAATCTCTCTCCGAGAGAGGTTCCAGGGAGATGGAGAGTCATTTCCACAATACCATGAGTTCCAACGTTTGCTCCTGTTGCAATGGTTGTCCAATTCATAGCTGTGCCTGTTGGGATAGCAGGGAAAGTTTCAGATGTTGTTCCATTTTCCATAAGATACCTCATATTAGGAAGATAGCCTTCTTTTATAAATCTCTCGATCAAATCCAAATTTGCAGAGTCTAAACCTAAAAGAACACTTTTTTTGGGTTGTATCATTATCTACCTCCAAAGATAAAATCAGGTTCAAAAGATTAAGACATACCTCATTTGCCTCACTAATACAACTATTTTTATAATTTGTCAACCAAAATTAGACCCGAGGTTGGCAGATTAATTTGACAGGGTATTCTTTATTATTATAATTGGGGAGCAAAATAAAACTTGAAAGCAATGGGAAGAATAATGCAAAGAAGAAAACTTGGTAAAACAAATGAAGATGTTTCTATTTTAGGAATTGGTGGATTTCATCTCGTTGAGATAAGTACAAAAGATACAATCTGGCTTATTAACAGATATCTGGATGAGGGAGGAAATTATGTAGAAACAGCTCCTTCCTATGGTAACGGAGAGTCGGAGATAAAGATAGGAAAGGTTATGAAAGAAAGAAGAGAAGAATGTTTATTAGCAAGTAAATGCCATTTGCGAGAGAAAGATAAAGCTAAAGAACTATTAGATGAATCTCTTATGCGTCTTCGCACTGATCATTTGGATCTTTGGTTTATGCATGGAGTAAGTACATATGAGGATTGGGCAAAGATAACCTCTTCTCAAGGAGCTTTACGTGCAGCAGAAGAGGCAAAAAAGGAAGGGAAAATCCGCTATATTGCTATTTCTGGGCACAGACCTGAAGTGTTAATTGATGCTCTTAGGGATTATCCATTTGATGCAGTGATGGCAGTAATCAATTACTACGATAAGTTTAATTTCCCCCTTATAGAGGATGAGCTTATTCCACTGGCTCAGGAAAAAAATATAGGAATTATTGCCATGAAAGCTCTTGCTGATGGATTTTTATGGAAATCTGCAGAAAATGCCTTTCGATATGTTCTTTCTCTTCCTGTAACAACTGTTGTTGCTGGGTTTAATACAAAAGAAATGTTTGAAAAAAACTTAAAGATTTTTAACTCCTTCACTCCTATGGATGAGGAGGAAAAAGAAAATCTTTTTCAGAATGCTCCAGAATTAGGAAACTATGTATGTCGCCTATGTGGCAAGTGTCTTCCCTGTCCGGAGAATATAGATATTCCCAAGATATTTAATCTAGAAGGATACTATGACCGGCAAATGCTTCACGGTGAGATTAAAGACCCTGCAGATTATGCTTTAAGGGATAGGCTCCGCTTCTGGCTTCAGAATAATGACCTTGCGAGAGAAAGGTACAAGAAGATGAAGATAAAAGCAACTGCCTGTACAAAATGTGGAGAATGTGAGCCTCGCTGTCCTTACAATATACCAATTATAGAGAAATTGAAAATTGCAGATTATAAATTAGGTGGAGAAACTAGAATTTTCTGAGATATTCTTTTTCTTCAAAATTTGGTCTAATACCCCCCTTGACAGAATTTTTTATGAAGTTAATAAATATTAGTGGTATAAAAATGATCTTTGAAAACAAGGTAGGATAAGGCAGCCTTAAATAAGGATCTAA
>CAYRAK010000081.1:0-7052 GCA_964422215.1 uncultured Clostridia bacterium
CAATCACAATATCAGTTGTTTTCTTTTCCATATCTTTCTTCCTCCTCAAGCTGCTTTTTGTAAAGCTGCCTTAGATAATTAAAGATGTTAAGATACTCCTCTGTTCTATAATCAGGATATGTCCACTCCCAAGGTTTAAATCCTTTATTTTTCTGGTATCTCAAAGTAACCTCAGCATATATTCCCTTGCCCAAGTAGATACGATGGGAGAAATTCTTTGTTGTCGCAAGAACAAGCTTGGATAAACTGATATAACCTGGATCTATATTTATTTTTCTCTTCAAAGTGTTGGGTTGTAAAAATTTTTTTTCAAGATTGATTGTAAAAAGTTTAACCAAAATAAGACTTTCAGGATCAATAAGATGTTTAAAACTTATAAATTTTCTTTTCAAATCCTCACCCATCTCTTCCCTATAGTAATTTGTATAGATAAAAGGGATGGTAGAGCTTTCAAAATCAATCTCTCCATATTTTTCTACTAACTTTTCTTTTACTTCAACAAAAAGCTCCTCTTCGCCTGAGATCATTCCTATTACGAGTTTTACAGGCTTTGGATATCTAATTTTTATCATTGTAACAAGGTCACTTTACCAAAACCGGCAACTAACAACCAATTGTAGCATAGATAAAAACCTCTTATTGTCAACTTGATTTTTGGTCAATATTTTGATAATGTAAAATCCAAAAAATTTTAAAATACTTAGTACAAGGAGGCAAGAGATGAAAATCGCACTAAGTAGCTGGAGTTTACATCGGGAAATTCCAAAAAATATGGACCTTGTAGATTTTATAAAAGTTTCTGCTGAAAGATTTGGTATAAATGCAATTGAACTTTGCCAACAACACTTTACCTCTACCACTTCCTCCTATATTGATGAGATAAAAAAACAACTTGAAAAATGTAAAGTCAAAGTGATAAATGTGCCAATAGATGTAGGAGATATAAGTCAGATCAATGATGAAAAAAGAGAAAAGGATATCTCTCTTATAAAAAACTGGATAAACGTTGCAAAAGAGGTTGGTTCCCCTTATGCAAGAGTAAACACCGGAAAATCTAAAGATGAAGGGGCACTAGATAGAATTATTAAATCTTATAAAGAACTTGTAAGATATGCAGAAAATTTAGGTATGGGTATTCTTCTTGAAAATCACGGGGGGATATCTAACGACCCTGAGAAGATAGTAAAAATAGTAAAAGAGGTAAATTCACCTTCTTTTGGTACCTGTCCCGACTTTGGAAACTTCCCTGAGGAAACAAGATATAAAGCTCTTGAAATTATAGCACCTTATGCTTTGGTTGTGCACGCAAAAACTTATGAATTTGACTCTAAAGGAGAGGAGACAAAAATTAATATTAAAAAATGTATCGATATTCTCAAGAAAACAGCCTATAAAGGATACCTTTCAATTGAATTTGAAGGTCCTGGAGATGAGTTTGAAGGAGTAGAAAAATCTAAAAAACTTCTGGAAAGGTATCTATAGAACAACCCAAATTCGAGGAGGAAAAAATGAGCATAAAGATAAATGTGGGAGTCATAGGATTAGGTATTGGAAGATATCATGTTGATCGATACGCAAAGTGTCCTAGAGCAAATATAGTAGCAGTTGCTGACAAAGATGAGGAACTTGCAAGCAAAATAGCAAAAGAAAATAACGTACCTTTTGTTTACACAGATTACAAAAGACTCCTTGAGCGGGAGGATATTGATGCCGTGAGTGTATGTCTTCCCAACTTTCTTCACGCACCTGTAACTATAGAGGCACTTGAAGCTGGAAAACATGTTTTATGTGAAAAACCCATGGCCTGCACATCAAATGAAGCTGAAAAAATGATAGGAGTTGCAAACAAAACGGGGAAAAAATTAATGATTGGAATGACTCATCGGTTCCGCAAAGATACTCAATTTTTAAAAAAATTGATTGAAGAGGGGGAGCTTGGAGAAATTTACTATGCCCATACCTTATGGCTAAGAAGAAGAGGTATGCCTGTTGTAGATTTTCCTCCTGATGCAGAGATGGGACGGGGTATGTGGTTTATTCAAAAGGACAAAGCAGGAGGAGGAGCTTTAATGGATATAGGGGTGCATATGCTTGATCTTGTATGGTGGCTTATGGGACGCCCAAAAATTAGAACAGTTTGTGGATTTACTTTTGATAAGATTGGCAAAGAAAAGATTGCTGGTTTTTCCGTAGATGATTTTGCGGTAGCTTTTATAAGAGTTGATTCCTCTGCAATCATAAATTTGGAGGTAAGCTGGGCCACACACACAGAAAAGGAGCAATTAATAAAGCTTTTTGGAACAAAAGGAGGAGCAAGACTTGATCCTTTAATCCTGTATACTACAAAAAATAACGAACTTGCAGACCTTCTACCTCAAGTTGATCGGGGTGATATGTATATGGAGGAGATAAACAATTTTGTAGATGCTATACTGGAAGAAAAACCAATGATATCTCCTGCGGAAGATGGACTTGAAATTATGAAAGTTCTTGAGGCAATTTACAGCTCAGCTAAAGAAGGAAAGGAGGTAATTTTATCTTAGCTTCTTTTTAGCTTGACATAAAAAGAAATTGGGTAAAATTGTGTAGTAGTGATGTAATTTTTTACTATATAGGAGGAAAAGATGGAATATGACATCCTTGGAAAAACAGGGGTTCGTGTATCCCGTTTGGGATTTGGATGTATGAGATACCACAAAGATGAAGATGAGGCTATTAAGGCAATAAACAAGGCAATTGACCTTGGAATCAACTACTTTGAGACTTCGATTGGGTACGGAGAGGAAAAAAGTGAAATTATTCTTGGCAAAGCAATAAAAGGAAGAAGAGATAAGATATATATCTCAACAAAAAGTGATCCAGGAGTAACAAAAACTGCAGATGGTATGAGAAAAGCCCTTGAGACATCACTAAAAAAACTTTCTGTGGATAAAGTAGATTTTTATCAGATGTGGGGTGTAAATACTCCTGAGAAATTTAAGCTTACCATAAAAAAGGGAGGACCATTAGAGGGGGCAAAGAAAGCAAAGGAAGAAGGTCTTATTGACCATATAGGTGTAACAACCCATGATGAGCCGGAAAATATAATTAATATGCTAAAGACAGGAGAATTTGAAAGCGTTACTATCATATACAATCTCTTACAAAGGAAAAACGAGCCTGTAATTAGGTTTTGCAATGAAAATAATATCGGAGTTGTGGTAATGAGACCTCTAGCAGGAGGGGTTCTTTCCTCACCTTCCATAAAAATGAAATTTTTAAGTGAAAGTGAAACTTCCCCTGTAGTTAACCCTCTTCGTTTTGTTCTATCAAATCTAGGTGTCCACTGTGCAATCTCAGGGATGGAAAAAGTAAAGGAAGTGGAAGAAAATGCAAAAATAGTTGATCTTCCCAAGCTTAAATCTGAGGAAATAAAATCCATGATTCAGGCATACGACGAAGTTGCCAAAAGATTAGGAGAAAAGTTCTGTGGTCTTTGTCTTTACTGTGTTCCTTGCCCAGAAAAAATCTGGATTCCAGATGCAATGGTAGCTTTCGATGCCTATCAGTTAGGATTTGTAGAAAAAGCAAGGCAAATGTATGAGAATCTTGCATCTTCCCTGGAGAATTGTACTAAGTGTGAAAAATGTGTGGAAAAATGTCCTGAATCCTTACCTATTCCAGATAGAATAGAAAAACTAAAAACATATTTTAAAAGGTAACTTAACTTTTTCAAAGTTTTGGCCAATTTTTTGTAAAAGCTGCAGGTCCTATTGTGGAGGTCTATAATTTAGCAAATAAAATACGCGAAGAATAAACTTTAACTAATTAAATAAAATTAGAGGAGTAAGAAAAATGCGAACAACACCTATAGGTATTGTGATGTTAAATGATGAGCGGGAGCATGTGTATACAAAAAATAATCCTTTAAATATGGAGGTTGTAAGAAAGTGGGCAAAACTTATAGAGGATAATGTAGTAAATATAGATAAAACAAAACCACAAGTTGTTGTGGGCTCTGAGATAATCACAAGTGTAAGAAGTGCTCAAAAAGTGGGAGAGGAGCTTTCTCGTGCAAACTGTAAACAGGTTATCATGTGCTATAATGTGTGGAATTTCCCCTTTTTTGTCTGGCCATTTTTAAACAGTCTAGGAAAGGATACTCCTGTTCTTTCTCTTTCCAATAATAATGGAAAATACCCAGGGAATGTTGGTCTTCTTGCAACAGATGGAGCCTTAAGACAAGCAGGATACAGAACTCACCGTATTATAGGCGATATAGAAGATAAAAAAACTCAACAGAAGGTGTTCAATTGGGTAAGGGCAGCTCAGGCTTTAACTACCATAAAAAATGAGGTATATGGATGTTACGGTGGACATTCTATGGGAATGGAAACAGGATACTTTCACCTTGTTCCAACTATAAAAACATTTGGGGTAACTGTTCGACAAATCGACCAGCTTCTTTTAAGAGAAGTAATGAATGATGTTGATGAAAAAGAAATTGAAAAAGGATTTACCTGGTTAACTGATCTCTTAGGGGATAGAATAAAATACGATGGGAAAATGCTTACTCCGGAACACCTAAAAAATCAACTAAGACTTTATCTTGCAGTAAAAAAAGTAAATGAAGAGAAAGGATTTGATTTTTGTGGAATAAAGGGACAAAGAGAGTTAACAGAGTATGTTTGCTTGGCTGATGTTGCCGAGATGCTTTTAAATGACCCTTATGACTGGAATGGACCAAAGGAGTCAACCGTTTGTGCAACAGAAGCTGATTCTTATGCTGCTGTTACTATGCAACTTTTAAAATACATATCAGGCGGACTTCCCATCCTCTTTATGGATGTAAGACTGTATCATCCGGATAAGGGAATTTGGGATTTTTGTAACTCCGGGAATCACTCAAGTTTTTACGCTGAACGAAGTTTTAATCCCGAGGACAACTTCAAACGTATAACTTTTTATCCAGCACTTGAATTTTACTTCAAAGCAGGTGGGGCAAGTGTTTCCTTTGACGCTGCACCTGGAGAGCTCACCTTTGCAAGACTTGGACTTTGGGATGATAAGCCCTATCTTGTCGTAGTAAGAGGGGAAGTAGTAGATCTTCCTGAAGAAGAAAGAAGGAAGATAAATTCAGAGACAGATCCTACCTGGCCTCATGTTCATGCAAAGCTTTTCTGCGATTATGAGGAATTTGTGGATATTTTCCCTTGCAACCATATTATGGCAGTGGCTGGAAACAGGATAGACTCTCTTTGTTATCTTGCTGAAATAGCAGGAATTAAAATTATAGTCTTAGGAGAGGAAAGAAAAGAAAGAAAACCTCTCTGGGAAAGATTAAGTTAGCAATAGGTAGATCTTTTACACCCTCTTTGTTATTCTCGTTATTTTTACTCTATTTAAATTTTGTTATCTGGACAATAAGATTTCTTTTCTTTCCTCCATCAAGCTCAATGTAAAGTACAGCTTGCCAGGTCCCAAGTAAGAGTTTTTTCTCTCTTACAGGAATGGTTACTGACTGACCGATGAATGTGTTGAGAATATGAGCGTGAGCATTTTCTTCGCTTTTTATCCCTCTGTACTTTGCATTATGCTTGTAATCTGCTCTTAAAGGAACAAGTCTTTTATAAGCCTCTAAAAGGTCATCCCATAGCTCAAAATCTGGCTCATTTATAGTGATAGCTGATGTTACATGAGGGTTGTAAATTAAAATGCTTCCTTCAGAAACATTTTTTTCTTCAACAATTTTCTGAATCTTGTCAGTTATATCTATAATTTTTAAATATTCCTCGGTGAATACCGGGATATTATCCCATAAAATTTCCATTCCTTACCTCCTGATAAAAATTTTGCTCTTCCGTGTTTGGATCAATCATATATTAAAACCTTCCTGAAAAATGTCAAAAACAGTAAAGATAAATTTGACCAATAAAATATAGCTGCTAAAATAACATCCATCATAAGATAATCCTCTCATTAAAAGAACAAATAATTATGCAGGAGATGCAAAATGGACAAAAGTTTGGTCAATGAGTTAAGAAAAGAAATAGAAAAAATACCCTTGGTAGATACTCATGAGCATTTTATTATGGAAGAGGAACGCTCATCTCTTCCCCTTGATATTTTTTATTTATTTCCTCATTATGCTTCCTCAGATCTGATATCTTCGGGAATGCCTCATTCTCTATTAGAAGAGATTCGTTGTAGCAGCTTATCTTTAGAAGAAAAATGGGAAAAATTTAAACCTTTTTGGTTAAGGATTAAAAATACTGCCTATTCTAAAGCTATTAAAATAATGGTCCAGGATATATTTGGAGTGGAAGATATAAATGATAATACTTATAAAACTCTCAATGAAAAAATAGCCTCCTCCAAAGAAAAAGGCTGGTACAGGAAGATATTAAAAGAGATGGCAAATATAGAATGTTGTATCCTCTGTTACCTGGGGGAGGGAACAATTTATTCTCCTCCTGCCAGAATAGAAGATAGCCTAGGACATATAAACGAAAAGATAGAGATGAAAATTCCTGAAATGGACAAGGAACTATTAAAACCAGTAGGGGTTTTTGATGGATTTGTGGGAATATGGAATCTAAAACAAATAAGAGTATTAGAAAAGGAATTTGACAGGAATATTTATACTCTGGATGATTTGCTTGAAGTTCTTGATTTATCCTTTGAAAGAAGAATAAAAGAAGGAATTGTGGGAGTGAAAACAGCTCTTGCTTACAACCGAATCATTCGATACGAAAAAGTTACTAAATATCAGGCGGAAAGAGTATTTAATCGTATATTTAATCATATGGGGGAAGGGATATCCTGGAGAGAGGCAAAACCTTTGCAGGATTTTCTCATGCATCAGGTCATCCAGCGAGCTATTGAGGCAAAACTTCCTATTCAAATCCACACCGGTCTCCAAGAGGGAAACGGAAACATTATTACAAACTCAAATCCTACTCATTTGGTAAATCTTTTTATCCAATACCCCCAGGCAAAATTTGACATATTTCATGCTTCCTATCCCTATACGCCAGAACTTACAGCATTAGCCAAAAATTTCCCTAATGTTT
>CAYRAK010000082.1:0-7045 GCA_964422215.1 uncultured Clostridia bacterium
CCTCTTCTTTTTGGTTTCCTTGCTGACAAGTGGGGACTTATAGCTACCTTCCGATGGGCCACTCTCCCTATAATAATAGCAGCTTTATTTTTGGGGAAACTAATAAGAGAAACTGATCTCTAATAACAATGTTCTATAATGAGATAAATTACAGAGATTACCTTTCTACCAGATAAATACCTGATAAGACAAGACAAGTTCCTGCAACTACGAAGAAAGTGATCTTTTCTGCAAGAATAACTTTTCCCAAAAGTATAGCCACAACCGGAATTAGAAAAAGAAAAATGGAAGCTTTTGATGCCTCCATCCTCTCTAAAGTATAATTCCAAAGAAAGTAGGTAAGTGCTGAGGAAACAAAACCAAGATAAATAACAAGTAGCCAAGAAGTAATTGACAAGTCAATAATAACATAGAGATTACCAGAAAAAAGATATAAAAGGAAAAGAAGCAATGAGCCAAAAATAAAGGCAGAAGTAGTAAGAAGTAGAGGTGAGTATTGCCTTAAAACTCTTTTATTCATAATTACATAAAGACCCCAACATAAAGCAGAAAGTAACGCCATAATATTGCCAACAAAAGAGCTTGAAAGAAGTATACTTATTATATTCTTGCCGCCAAAGATGATTACCGTAACACCAACAAATCCAAATATCCCACCAATTAACTTGTTCCTGGTTATTTTCTCCCGTAAGAAAATAACACCAAGAATCAGCACAAACAAAGGATTTGTAGCTAACAGAACTGAAGCTATTCCTGAGGAGGTATATTGAATACCCAAATTCTGAAATATATTAAATAGACCAACTCCTATTATACCAAGTAAAACAAAATATAAAAATTTTTCTCTCAAAACTTTTTTTAGTCTCACAAATCCCTCATTAAACCAAATCAACAGAATTAAAGCGAATGCTGCCAGCACACTCCTTAAAAAAGATAAATCAAGTGGTGTAATCTCATTTAATAGGATCTTTATAGCAGTAAAACTGCTTCCCCATATCAGGATTGTAACCATAAGTGCGAGCAAAGCTTTTTTATCTTTCATCTTTAAAATTGGTTATTTTCAGAACTCTTATGTAGACTTTATAAGAGGGATTACTATTTTCCCTTCTCTATTACCTACTTCCTGATAAATACCCTTCCACCTGCACCAGGCTGTATATGCACAGAGAATTGCATCAAGTACATGTGAAGAATAAAACTTTTTCGTAGGTAGGGGAAGACCTTTTATTTTTGCTTTTAAAGATAATTCCCTTTGAAGAAGATAACACCACTTTTTATCAGATTTTTTTCCTGCTACTGTAATTCCAAGGATTTTTTGTGTTGCTCTTGGATATACCTCTATACAACTATAACCTCTTTTAGTTAAAATTCTGCAAAGCATTATACCACGCTTTGTGAGAGAGGCAATAAAAAAAGGAGATAAAGCTGAAACATTAAATTTACGAAGCTCCCTATCACATAGTCTTGTCTTATTTCCCTTCTTTGGAAAACTTAAAGGAGCATCAATTCCAATCCAACGAGGCTCATATTTATCTACTTTTTCTAAAATTTGTTCGTCACTGAATACCTCACCTGGTTCCTCACAAATATATAAATTTTCATCAATTATTGCCCACCCTGTGGGGCGATGTACACTTCCAGCTAAATCAAGACCCATAAATCTAATAGAATGCTTTTCCAATATACTATCTCCTCCTTAATGAACAAATTATAAGCTTAAATTCCTCAATACTCAAAAGATAGGAAAGTCCCATGATTATTCCTATACCTACTATCAAACTTAAACTAACAAATACAACTTCATAGGGAAGTAAAAGGGTAACATGTAAATTTTTAAGGAAAATTGAGGTAAGATAGATCCCCCCTCCCATTAAAATTGAAATACAAACCGTCTTTACAAATGATATCAAAATCGAGTATCCACCTATACTACCAATTCTTTTTTTTAATAGTAGAGCAAGAAGAGCCATATTAAAAATGACGGATAAGGAAGTAGATAGTGCAAGTCCCTTATGCTCCAGGGGTCCGATTAATACAAAGTTAAATATAACATTAACTAAAAGTGTAATAACAAATATTTTAAAGGGGGTTATAACATCTTGAAGAGAATAAAAAGCCCTTGTAAGAATCATAACTCCTCCCATAGCAAAAAGACCAAGAGAATAATAAAAAAGAGCTCCGCTTGTAATTAAAGTATCCTGCCCAGAGAAAGCTCCATGTTGAAAAAGAAGGCTAATAAGTTCTTTTCTTAGCATAATAAGTCCTACTGTGGAGGGAATAAGAAGGAAAAAAACCATTTTCATACCCATATTCACTGTCTCTTTAACTCCTTCTTTATCTCCTGTTGCAGTAAGCAAGGAAAGCTTAGGAAAAATAACTGTGGAGATTGCTATAGGAAAAAGTCCAAGTGGAAACTGGATAAGTCGCATAGCATACTGCAGACCAGAAATTCCTCCAGGGGGTAAAGTTGAGGCAAAGATACGGGTTATAACTACGCTCATCTGAAGAGTTATGCTTCCCAGGGTAGCAGGTAAAATTAGTTTAAAAACTTTCTTCACTCCCTCATCCTTCCAAGAAAGAGAAAATTGGTACCTAAATCCTTTCTTTATTAAGGAAGGTATTTGAAAAACTAACTGCAAAAATCCTCCCATAACAACTCCTAAAGCTAAACTATAGATACCAATTTTTGATGCAAAAAGAAGGGCAAAAATAATAAGCACAATATTGAAAAAAACTGGAGCAAAAGCTGGAACATTGAACTGTTCTCTACAGTTAAGAATTGCCATAACAAGTGCAGCAAGGCTGACAAAGAGCAAAAAAGGCCACATAAGCTGGGTAAGATAAACGGCAAGACTAAGCTGCTTAGAATTTTCTCTAAAACCAATTCCAAAATATGGGACATAAAAAGGAGCAAATACTACACCTACTAGAACAGTTAAACCGCTTAAAAGAAAGAGAATATTAAAGATGTTGTTTGCAAGTCTCCATGCCTCCTTTTCTCCTCTTTTAGAATACCACTCACTAAAAACTGGAATAAAAGCAGTGCTTAAAGCTCCTTCAGCAAGCAAAGCACGCAGAAGATTTGGCAGTGTAAAAGCAAGCCAGAAAGCATCAGTTGCCTGTGAGTAACCGAATATGTATGCAATTATCTGCAGCCTTACAAGACCTGTAATACGAGAAAATAGAGTACCAAGACTTACTATCCCAGCAGCTTTTATAATTTTTGTATTTCTAATCTCATTTTTCATCTTGCCAAATCAAAAATTTTTTTATAAACTATCTTGTACTCAAAATTATAAGAAGGAGAAAAAGTTATGCCCCAGACAAAATCAGCCAAAAAAAGAATGCGTCAAGCACAAAAAAGAACCCAGCGCAACAGACGGATAAAAAATAGAGTAAAAAACGCTATAAAAGACCTAATTCAACTTGTAAGTCAAGGAAACTTTGAAAAAGCAAAGGAAAAACTACCCCAAGTAATAACTCTCATTGATTCTGCTTGGGGAAAGGGTGTATGGCACAAAAATAAAGCTGCCCGAGTAAAATCTCGATTAATGAAGAAATTCAATAAAGCACTAAACCAAAGCAAAAATTAGCAAACTTTTTTATCTTGTCAAAGTCCCCTCTTAAATAAATCTTGAAAATGACAGATAATAAGGATATTCGAAATTTTTCTATAATAGCTCATATAGACCATGGTAAATCCACCCTGGCAGATCGCCTGCTTGAATACACCCGGGCTCTTTCTGCGCGAGAAATAAGAGAACAGACTCTGGACACAATGGAACTTGAAAGAGAAAGAGGAATTACCATTAAGGCTCATACCATTACCTTACCTTATCAAGCAAAGAATGGAAAGAAATATCATCTTAATCTTATTGATACACCCGGACATGTAGATTTCAGCTATGAGGTGTCAAGGGCGCTTGCTGCCTGTGAAGGAACCCTTCTTTTAATTGATGCTGTACAAGGGATCGAAGCCCAGACCATAGCCAACCTTCATCTTGCCCAGCAAAGGAAACTTACCATTATACCTGTTATAAATAAAATAGATTTACCTCTTGCTAACCCAGAAAAGGTAAAAAACCAACTTGTTAAACTAGGTATAGATATTAACACCCACAGACCAATTCTAGCAAGTGCAAAAGATGGTACAGGAGTGCCAGAAATTCTAGAGGCTATAGTAGAGAGAATTCCTCCACCTGCAAGAAAGCCTCAGTCTCCGTTAAAAGCTTTAATATTCGACTCCCTCTTTGATGTCCATCGGGGAGTGGTTGCATACATTCGTGTCTTTGAAGGAACAATAAGGCCAGGAATGAGAATTCTTGTTATGTCTTCGAAAAAAGAGTTTAAGGTAGAGGAAGTTGGCATTCTCAGATTAAAAAGAGTTCCTACTAATAAGCTTGAGTCAGGTGAGGTGGGATATTTTATTGCAAATGTGAAAGATATCTCCGATGTAAGAGTTGGAGATACTATCACATCTCCAGACAGACCCACCCCTCGGCCTTTTCCTGGATATAAAGAACCAAAACCTATGGTATTTTGTGGAATTTATCCAGCAGAAGGAGAGACTTTCGAAAACCTAAAAAATGCACTTAACAAGTTAAAACTTAACGATCCATCCTTTTCCTTCCAACCAGAGACATCTCCAGTCTTAGGTCCAGGTTTTCGATGTGGATTTTTAGGGCTCTTGCACAAAGAGATAATACAGGAAAGACTTGAGAGGGAATTTGATTTAAACATTGTAACAACTGCTCCCAATGTTGTTTATCGAGTACTCAAATCAAATGGAGAAATAGTAGAAGTTGATAATCCAAGTAAATTTCCCTCTGGTAAAGTAGAAATTGTGGAGGAACCTTACATAAAAGGGAGCATAATTACTACCCAAGAATATTTAGGAATAATTTTTGACCTTTTGGAAAGAAAAAGGGGCAAGTTTCAAGATATGAGATGGCTTGATTCTACCCGTGTACTTTTAGTTTACAAGATACCCCTTGCTGAAATAGCCACAAAATTCTACGACGAATTAAAATCAGTAAGTAGAGGTTATGCCACATTTGATTATGAACATGCAGGCTACAAGGAAGCAGATCTTGTTAAACTTACCGTTTTAGTAAATGGTAAACCCTTAGATGCTCTCTCAGTAATCATCCATAAAGACAAAGCGTACCCTAGAGCTCGAGCTTTAGCCAAAAAACTAAAAGAACTTATACCACGGCACCTATTTCCTATTCCAATTCAGGTTGCAATAGGAAAAAGAATAATTGCCCGAGAGACTATCCCTGCATTAAGAAAGGACGTAACTGCCCCTCTTTATGGAGGAGATGTAACAAGAAAGAAAAAACTTCTTGAACGTCAGAAGGAGGGTAAAAAGAGAATGAAAAAATTTGGAAACGTAAATATTCCCCAACAAGCCTTCCTTGCAGTTCTTGAAACAGAATAACAAGCTCGTATCAGTTTTCCTCTACAAACGCTTCGTAGCCAAACAGCCTAACCTTTTTAAGCTTTCTCTCTTCTCCTTTTTTTAGATCCAAATCAGAAGGCTTCTCTTCTTTAACCTTCTTTGTGTCTGTATTTATAACATGAATTTGGTAGCCTGCTTTGTGAAGTTCGTTTTTTCTTCTCTTCCAAGCCATCATAACCTGGGTAGGATTGGGAAACTCGTTTTTTTCTACAAGATAGTTCCCCTCTATCATAATTATTTTCTTTTTATCCCCCTTTTCTGCAACAAACTTCATTTGTCTCCCTTTTATTCACTCTCGGTATCATTTAATAAAATATCACTTAATTATAAACATATTACAAAAGTTACAACCCTCCGATTCTGAAGTTATGGTAGTTCTATTCAGTATGTTACCTTAATTCTTCTTCCTTTCTTAATTGAAAGATTGGAAGCAATAACAGCAGCAAGGCTCCTTTTACCATCCTCTCCACTAACAAGAGGAGGAACATTATCGATAACTGACTTGATAAAATATCTCATTTCTTCAACATAAGCCTCTTTAAATCTCTGTCGCCAACTTGAATATTGAAGATTAACTATTCCTTTATCCTTTACACAATAATTAAAATCATGCATTTTTACATCACCAACAACCATCATACCCTCTGAACCTAAGATTTCCATACGAGCATCATATCCATATCTAACCGGACAACTTATATCAATAATTCCAATTTTTCCATTTTCAAAACTCCCTAAAACTACCGCTGTGTCATAAAAAAAAGGATATTTTTCTTTAAGTTCGGAACACCTGTAATTTGCAGCAGTAGCCTCTACCCACTCAAGCCTACTTTCAGCAAACCACATCAGACTATCAAAATCGTGACTGCCAACCTCAGCAAGCATTCCTCCACTTTTCTTCATATCCAAAGCCCATTCTGGGGGAAGTCCAGGTCCTCTTCCCGTTGATTTAATTAAAAGAGGCTCCCCTATCACTCCCTCATTTAGTCTCTTTTTAGCCAGAATAAACTCTGGATCAAATCTTCTCATAAAACCAATTTGCAGTTTAACATTGTGCCTTTGGCACTCCTCAATCATAGAGTCAGCTTCCTCTAAACTAAGAGCAATTGGCTTTTCACAAAATATATGTTTCCCTGCTCCTGCTAAATCCACAACTATCTTACGGTGAGTGAAAGTAGGGGTTGTAACAACTGCTACATCAAATTTATTCCAGAGTATAGCTTCTTGATGACTCTTGAAGATATTGGAAACATTTAAGTCCCTGGCCAATTTTTTTGCCAAATCTTCCCTCTCATCTACAACAGCTACTATCTTTGCAGAAGGAATATGATCTTTTAAATTAGAGCCATGAACTTTTGCTACCCTTCCTGCTCCTATAAGACATACTCTTACTTTATTCATTTAAAAAATTCCTCCTCTCAAAGTAGTTAATTTAATAGTTTCATAGTTGTTTTCACAAATTCCTTGGAAGGCTTTTCTCAACATGAAAGGCAATTTAAAGATTCAGTGGCAGGAATCTTATCCTTACAAAATCTTTTGAATTCCATGAATAACTGGCGGAGAGGGAGGGATTCGAACCCTCGA
>CAYRAK010000083.1:0-7042 GCA_964422215.1 uncultured Clostridia bacterium
TAATCCTCCGAAATCAAAACTTTTTGTGGTAAAGTTTTATAAAAATGCTGCCACCATGAGACTGGCAGTAGAAACAGGAGAAATTGATATTGCCTGGAAGACTCTAAGACCAATAGATGTTATAGATCTTAAAACTATAGGTAAGCAGAAAGTACTTGAAGTACCAGGTCCCTACATTCGTTACATTATTTGTAGATCTAACAAACCACCTTTTAATAATGTACTCTTAAGAAGAGCTGTCGCTGCTGCTATAGATAGAAAGAGAATATGTGAGGAAGCATATAAGGGCACAGTTGCACCCCTTTATAGCATGGTTCCCATGGGAATGTGGAGTCATATAGATGCTTTTAAAGAAGAATATGGTGAGCGCAATCTAGAGTTAGCAAGAGAACTTTTAACTAAAGTAGGATACAGTAAGGATAATCCCTTTAAATTTGAATTATGGTATACCCCGACCCACTATGGTGATTTGGAAGCAGATGTAGCAGCTATTATAAAAGAAAGCCTGGAAGAGACAGAAATGATGAAGGTAACATTAAAAAGTGCTGAGTGGCCTACTTATGCCGCAAAATATATTGCCCAGGGAGTTATGCCCATCTTTCTTCTCGGATGGTACCCGGATTATATAGATCCAGATGATTATACAAGTATCTTTCTTCATTCAAAGTGGTCACCAGACATGGGTGTATTTTACAGCAACCCTAAAATGGACGAGCTTCTTGATAAAGCCAGAACTGAAGTTGACATAGAGAAAAGAACCAAGCTTTACATAGAGGTACAAAAGCTTATGGCTAAGGAAGCCCCTGTAATACCTTTCTTCCAGGGAGTTTTGATCGCTGCTGTTCAACCAAATATAAAGGGTGTTGTATTAGACCCTGTTATGTTGCTAAGATACTATCTAATTTATCGCGAATAAATAGAAAAATAATTACTCTAAAGATTCAATGCTCTCCTCTCCTGCTAAGGGAGAGGAGAGTTTGATTTTTTAAACAATACATAAACAAAAATGGCTTCTCTTAGAGTATGCATTGTAAGACGGATACTGTTAGCTATTCCTATGATTCTTATTCTTTTAAGTATTGTCTTTTTAATAATGAGGGTTGCTGGAGACCCAGTTAGTGCTATACTTGGTGGTCATGCGCCTCGAGAACAGATCGAAAGAATAAAAGAACAACTTGGTCTTAATAAACCCCTTATTTTACAGTTTTCTGATTATCTCGGGCAACTTCTACGAGGAAATCTAGGACAATCTCTTATATGGGGTCAAAGACCTGTAATAGATGAAATTTGGGACCATTTCCCGGCAACACTTGAGCTGTCCATATGTGCATTTATAATAAGCATAGTTATAGGCATATTCACTGGTATGATTGCTGCCACTAACGCTAATAAATTCATTGATCATGCTTTTAGACTCTACGGCATTATTACTTATGGCCTTTTTATTCCTTGGATTGGCATAATGTTACAACTTCTGTTTGGAGTCTATTTGGGAGTTTTACCCATTGGAGGGCGAATAGGAATTCTAATGGAACCTAAAAACATAACCGGGCTTTATGTAATAGATAGCCTTCTAACATTTAATATGGACAGTTTTGTCAGTGCTATTAAACACCTAATTTTGCCCTCTGTAACCTTAGGAGTTTATCTTTCAGGTATTTATACCCGCCTTACTCGAACAAACCTAATGGAAGTTCTTGGAAAAGATTTTATAAAAGCTGCTAGAGCACGGGGATTACCTGAAAAAATCGTAGTTTACAGACATGGCTTAAAAAACGCATTTATTCCTATACTGACCATGATGGGCTTACAATTTGCACTTCTTCTTGTAGGGGCAGTATTAACTGAGATTACTTTTTCCTGGCCTGGGATGGGGTCGCTTCTATTTGAAAGAATAACATACCGGGATTTTACAACTGTCCAGGGAATTGTGGTCTTTTTTGCTTTAATAGTAGTCACTGTAAATCTTTTGGTTGATATTGTCTATGCATACATTGATCCCCGAATACGATATTGAGATAAAATGACAGAAATAAAATACTCGGTTTCCAGATTTATTACAACAAAACTTAAAAATATTTGCCCAACCAGTGTAACTGAATATTTTGCTCTCATAGGGTTTATTATTATCCTTACCATTATTCTCATGGCTATTTTTGCTCCTTTTATTGCTCCATATGATCCTATCAAGAAAGTGGGAGAAATTCTCGAAAGTCCAAATAGTAAGTTTATTTTAGGAACAGATGGACTGGGAAGAGATATTTTGAGTCGAATAATATATGGAGCTCAAACTGCTATCTGTGTCACTTTTCTGGCAGTGAGCATCTCCCTTTCTTGTGGAGTCCTTTTAGGACTAGTATCAGGTTATGCTGGAGGTAAATTTGATAGTATCTTTTCCCTTGTTATGGATGCTATATATTCTTTTCCTGGTCTTATATTAGCTATAGTTCTAGCTGCTATGCTAGGGCCAGGAATAATAAATACGGCAATAGCAATAGCAGTTATTTACACTCCAACTTATTTTCGAATGGTAAGGGGAGTGGTTCTTTCTCTCAAAGAGAGTTTGTTTATAGAGGCAGCTCGAGCAATAGGTGCAAAAGATAGAACCATAGTTTTTAAATATATATTTCCTAACGTTCTCTCTTCTATCCCTATAGTATTATCTCTCAATGCAGCAGATGCCGTACTTACTCTGGCAGCTTTAAGTTTTCTCGGACTTGGGCTACCCGCTCCCACTCCGGATTGGGGATTTGACCTAAAGGCAGGACATGCCTACCTTGCATCAAAAATCTGGTGGCCAAGTACATTTCCAGGGCTAATGATAGTATTATTAACTTTGGGCTTTAGTTTATTTGGAGAAGGTATTAACGAAATATTAAATCCTGAACTAAGGAAGTAAAAATTGGGGGAACTTCTTAGAATTAGAAACCTGAAAGTCTACTACTATATAAGGGGAGGACCAGTTAAAGCAGTTGATGGAGTTAGTCTTTTTGTAAAAAAGGGAGAAACCCTGGGATTAATTGGAGAATCAGGTTCAGGAAAATCTACCCTTGGTCTTTCTATATTAAAACTTGTTCCTGCTCCAGGAAAAATAGTTGAAGGAGAATTATTTTTTAATGGAAAAAACCTTACCGAGTTAGATAATAAACAGATGCGTAAGCTCAGAGGTAAGCGAATTTCCATGGTTTTTCAAGATCCTATGACCTCACTAAATCCTCTCATGAGAATAGAGGATCATTTAATTGAAACTATAAAAACGCACGAGAAAATAACAGAAAAAGAAGCTGAAAAGAGAGCTGCCCAACTTTTAAATGAAGTTGGAATTCCACCAGAAAGAGGCAAAGACTATCCCCATCAGTTTAGCGGAGGAATGAGACAAAGAGTTGGAATAGCCCTAGCAATAGCTTTAAATCCAGATCTTCTGATAGCAGATGAGTTTACCTCTTCTCTTGATGTCATAGTTCAATTTCAAATCCTTAATCTAATGAAAAAACTGAAAGATTCTTATAACATGGCAATGATTTTAATCTCACATGATATAAGTTTAGTTGCTGAAATTGCAGACAAAATTGCTCTCATGTATGCAGGTCAAATAGTTGAATTTGCAAAGGCAGATGTTTTTTTCGAAAAACATCTTCATCCATACTCTGAAGGGCTTTTAAACTCAGTACCAAATATCGAACTATCTGATCAAATCTTAAGTTATATCCCAGGTATGCCTCCAGATCTTATAAATCCTCCTAAAGGATGCAGGTTTTATCCACGCTGTCCCTATGCTGAGAAAATATGTACAGAAAAGGAGCCGCCCTTGATTGAAATTGAAAAAGAACACATGGTTAAATGTTTCAGGTACAGCTAAAATGATTCAACTTGAAGTAATAAATTTAAAAAAATACTTTCCGGTGCAAAAAAGTTTTTTAGAAAGGATACTTTCCAGAAAACTTGAATATGTTCAGGCAGTTAACGGAATTAGTTTTAAAATAGAAAAAGGAAAAGTTTTTTCTCTGGTGGGAGAGAGTGGATGTGGCAAAACAACTACAGGAAAATTGATAACACGTCTTATTGAGCCAACTGAAGGAAAAATCATCTTTAAGGGAAAAGATATTACTTTTTTGCAAGGGGAAAAACTTAGAAATTTAAGAAAGCATATACAGATAATTTTTCAGAATCCTTACGCTTCTCTTAATCCTAGAATGAAAATAGGCTATACAGTAGGACACCCTCTTGAAATTCACGGAATAGCAACAGGAGAGAGGAAAAAGAAAGCTGTCCTGGATATTCTGGAAAGAGTAGGTTTAGAACCTGGTGAAAAGTTTTATAACGCTTACCCCTACGAATTAAGTGGTGGGCAGAGGCAAAGAGCAGCAATAGCAAGGGCCATGATATTAAATCCGGAGCTTGTTGTTGCTGATGAGCCTATTTCGATGATCGATGTTTCTTTAAGAGCGAAAATACTTGAACTCATGCTGGAGTTAAAAAACGAGAGAAACTTAACCTACATTTTTATAACCCATGACCTGGCAGTAGCCAAATATATCTCAGACTGGATAGGTATTATGTATCTTGGAGAAATCGTTGAAATGGGTAGAAAAGAAACTATTTTTTCCAATCCTCTACATCCCTATACTAATGCCTTGTTATCTGCTATACCGGTTCCAAATCCTAAAAGAAGACGAAAGGATGTAAAATTAAAAGGAGAGGTCCCAAGTTCTATTAATCCTCCCTCTGGTTGTAGATTTCATCCTCGCTGTAACTTTGCCAAAGAAAAATGTCGCATTTTAAAACCATCTTTACATTTGGTGGAGAAAGAGCATAAAGTAGCCTGTCACTTATTTTAGCTTCCCGAGGTTATCCAAAAAGTTTTTGAAAAATCAAAATAGCTTTATCAATATCTTCCCAACTTACATCAAGATGAGTTACAGCTCGCAAAAGTTCATCTTCCATTGGAAGAACAAGAATCTTTTCCTGCTTTAACCTTTCAGCTACTTCTTTAGCCGTCCACCCTTTAACTTTAAAGTAAAGGATATTTGTTTCCACTTTTTGAGGATCAATTTCAATACAAGGAATTTCACTTAAAGCTCTGGCTAGTTTTTGAGCTTTCCCGTGGTCCTCTGCTAACCGTTCAATATGATGATCCAAGGCATAAATTCCAGCGGCAGCTAAAAACCCCACCTGTCTCATACCTCCACCGTACATTTTTCGAAAACGCCTCACTCTATGGATAAACTCCTTATCTCCTGCCACCATTGAACCAACAGGTGCACCAAGACCCTTAGATAAACAAAGAATTACTGAATCTACATACTGGGTATATTCCTTTGGATCTATTCCTAAGGCTACAGTAGCATTAAAAAGTCTTGCTCCATCCATGTGTACCAGTAAACGATATTTTTTGGCAACTTGTGAAATTTTCTTTACTATCTTAGGAGGATAAATAGTGCCTCCTCCCCGATTATGGGTATTCTCAATACAAATAAGACGCGTTGGAGGTTGATGATAATCTTCAGTATCATGAATGGCTCTTTCAATCTGCTCGGGATAAAGAATTCCTCTTTCCCCCAGAATGGGATGAAGTTGAACTCCAGCTAAGGCAGCTGCTGCTCCACTTTCATCAAGAAAGATGTGAGAGTACCTTTCTACAATTACCTCATCACCTGGATGTGTATGGGCTCTCAAGCATAACTGGTTGGCCATAGTTCCTGAAGGGACAAAAATAGAAGCTTCTTTTCCTAAAAGTTTTGCTACTTTCTCTTCCAGCTTGTTAACTGTTGGATCCTCTCCATATACATCATCTCCTACCTCTGCTTGGAACATTGCCTTCCGCATTTCCTGAGTAGGTTTTGTAACTGTATCACTACGTAAATCTATCATTCTTAACTCCCATAAGAAGTTGATTTATATTTTTGTATGTAAAATGCAACTTTTCGTCAATTTTGGCTTTGCAATAATATCAACTTCAGTGACTTTTAGCGAACTTCATTCTAAAATATAGAAATTTAAAATTAAAGACAGGCTTCTATAGCCTTTTTTACTATACTCTTTGTCATGTTTGCTGACTGATGAAGGAGAGAATCTTTGAATCCGGCTCTCATTTTCATTGAAGCAAGACAGGGATAATAATGGTGAAAAAGTGCTGCTTTTTCCTCTGCCTCTTTAACTTGAACTCCTACAAGTTTTTGTGCGATAAATCGTGTACATCCGCAGGGTGCCTCTTTATGAATTATAACTTTACTAATTTTACCTTCACTACAAGTTATAGTAATCTCTGGTTTTCCAAAAAATCTGGTAAATGATTTTATATATTTATTTTCACTAAACTTATCAGTAAGAGAACAAAAAGGAGAGGGAAAAACAGAATCTACCTTGAGAATCCCCAATTCTTGTTTTATTTGATTTTTGAGTCCTGGAGGTAACCAGTCTAAATTATCACAAGGTACAATAGCTGCTTTTGCCTCTGATAACCTCACAAGATCTGGAATAAGTTCCGCAACTCCTGCACTCTCACCCAGGGAGAGAAGAAGATCAACCTGGGGAAAAGTTTCTGGTAAAAACTCCTCTGGCTCTTCAATAATCGGAGGAAGATGAAGGGGAGCTTTCCAAACATCTATTTTCCAGTCTTTGGGAGCATTGGAAAAAAGATTATTCACTATTCTTTTACCATAATTTCCTTGAATTATCACCAATATACGCATTTTGGTTTTTGTTTCCGATTCTCTTTTTTATCTTTTAATTTAAAATTTATTTAATTAATAGCTCGAACGATTCTTAAAAATTCCTCTAAAGAAAGCCACCCTATTAATTTATCTTAGACCTTTAAAAAAGTACAATCACGCATCAAATCATCTATAAACGTAAGCTGAAAAAGCTCCATTTATCACAAGATACACTACTAAGTGAATATACCAGTGAGTAACTTCAGCTTTGGCTCTTTCTAATCTCTCCTTAAGGACTTCTTCTTTGACTATCTCTCTAACCCTTCCCTCATTTATTGGTTTTTCTTCTGCCATAAATATAACCTTCTCACCTTACCTTCTCCCTTAAA
>CAYRAK010000084.1:0-7041 GCA_964422215.1 uncultured Clostridia bacterium
GACCAGTGAAAACTGATCATATTTTATTTATTGCAGCAGGTGCTTTTCATGGAAGTTCTCCTTCAGATCTTATACCCGAGCTTCAAGGCCGATTCCCTATTAGAGTAGAACTTGACCGTCTTACAGAGAAAGATTTTGAACGTATTTTGACCGAACCTGATAATGCTCTTATAAAACAGTATCAGGCTCTTTTAAAAACTGAGGAAGTTAATTTGGTATTTACTGAAGATGCTATAAAAGAAATTGCCTCCCTAGCTGCTCTTGTCAATGAAAGAACAGAAGATATTGGTGCTCGCAGACTTCACACCATAATGGAAAAGCTTCTCGAAGAGGTGTCGTTTAATGCCTCTGAACTTAGGGGAAAAACTATTACTATTGATAGGCAATACGTGCAAGAAAAACTTGGGGAAATAGTAGAAAGGGAGGATCTTTCAAGATATATTCTTTAGTAAGTGCATTTAAAATTCAAGCTTTATTCGACAAAATAATGAAGTTTGGTATTATTAAGCAGGTAGAGAAGTTTTTTATTATTTTGAAACAAGGTTGAAGGAGAGAGAAAATGTGCGGAATAGTTGGTTATACAGGTTTTCGTGATTCTGCGGAAATTCTTCTAAAAGGTCTTAAATGTTTAGAGTATCGGGGATATGATAGTTGGGGATTTAGTTTTATTACTAAAAACGGTCTTGTGAGTATAAAAAATGCAGGAAGAATCTCTGAGATTAACAATCTTTCCGGTGATTTTCCTAAGGGAGTTACTACTGGGATTGCTCACACTCGCTGGGCTACTCATGGTGAACCTTCTCAGACTAATGCTCATCCTCACTTTGACTGCTCTTTTAAAATAGCTGTTGTCCATAATGGAATAATTGAAAATTATTCTGAACTGCGCAAAGAGCTTGAAGAGAAAGGACATATTTTCCGAAGTGAAACAGATACTGAGGTTATTCCTCATCTCTTGGAAGATTTTTATCGGAAAACCAAGGATATGGTGTATGCGATAGAGCAGACTATGACGAGAGTAGCAGGTACATTTGGTCTAGGAATTATATGCTGTGATGAGCCTAATGTTGTATATGGTGCTCGTCGAGGTTCCCCTTTAGTTATAGGGATAGGCGAGGGAGAGATGTTTCTTTCCTCAGATGTAAATGCTCTTGTTGTCCATACTCGTCGAGTAATTTATCTTGATGATGATGAAATAGTAAAACTTACTCCCAGATCTTTTGAAATATCGAGTTTAGAAAGACAAAGGCTTGAAAAGGAAATTCACACTATCCCCTTTGATGCAATTTTTTTGAAAAAAGATGGATACCCTCATTTTATGCTTAAGGAGATATTTGAGCAACCACAATCTCTTCACAATACTTTTCGTGGACGTTTGGACCATAAAAGAGCTACCACAAAATTAGGCGGAATTGAACTAACCTACTCAGAGCTCCTTAGTATAAAGAGTATAAAATTAATTGGTTGTGGGACCTCATGGCATGCAGCTCTTGTAGGTAAGTACCTATTTGAAGAACTTGCACATATTCCAACTGAAGTTGATTATGCCTCAGAATTTAGATACAGAGACCCCATTCTCTCCAAGGATACACTCGTAGTTGCCATTTCTCAGTCTGGAGAGACAGCAGACACTTTGGCTGCAGTAAGGGAGGCAAAAAAGAAAAAGGCAAAGGTTTTAGGGGTCTGTAATGTAGTGGGAAGTTCAATTGCTAAGGAATGTGGTAGAGGAATATATCTTCATGCAGGACCTGAAATTGGTGTTGCCTCTACCAAGGCTTTTACTTCCCAACTTCTTGCATTGACTCTTTTTGCCATTCTTTTAGGTAGACTTAAAAATCTCTCAAGACGTGAAGGACTTATTGCTCTAAATGCTATAGAGGCTCTTCCCTCCCAGGTAGAGAGAATTCTAAAAAAAGCGGATCAGATAGAGGAAATAGCAGAACACACCTGGAAGTATAGAAATTTTCTCTTTACAGGAAGAGGGTATCAGTTTCCTATTGCACTTGAAGGAGCTTTAAAGTTAAAGGAAATATCTTACGTTCATGCAGAAGGTATGCCAGCTGCAGAGTTAAAACACGGACCTATAGCGTTAATCGACGAGAATATGCCTACAGTGGCACTGGCAACAGAAAGTCATATTTTGGATAAGGTAAAATCAAATATAGCCGAAATAAAGGCTAGAAAGGGAAAGATAATCTCAATAGTTACCGAGGCAAACCATGAAATGGATGCGCTGAGTGATTTTAAATTTACCGTTCCTCCCACACTTCATTTTCTTGCTCCCATTCTTACTGTTGTTCCTCTCCAACTTCTTGCCTACTACGTTGCTGTTAGACGGGGATGCGATGTTGATAAGCCAAGAAATCTTGCAAAAAGTGTAACTGTGGAGTAAAAAATGCATATTGTTATTTTTGAGGACTACCTTGCAGGAGAACTAAGACCGGTAACTTTAGCAAGGGCTGCTTTTGCAATAAGTATGTGTGGGACAAACTTGTATAATCTGATAAAAGGGGAAGGATTTGAAATATCTTATATAGTTCGAGATTATCTGCGCGAAATCTGCAAGCAGGAGTTTCCTAATAAGCCTTTAGAGAAGAAAAAAGATTTGGTTTTTATAAATGCTTCTCTTCCCCCTATTTACAGTATTTTTCAACGGATATTAGATAAGACTGGTAAAGGAAAAGCTTTTATTGCCCAAACTGATTCCCGAATAAGTGCTGCTTTTTTCCCAGAGCTTGATTTTGATTTGGCAAAGTTTAACGAAAATTCTTTAACCAATTTCTTACAGCGGCAGGAATACGAGTTTTTGGAGGATAAATTTCCTCTTATAAATTATCCCTTTGATATTATTCGATACAATAAACTTTATTTTAAGGAGAACATAAAACATCTTATGAGAAATTATAAAAAATTTTCTGAAGGTGTGTTTGTGGGAAAAAATGTTAAAATTCATCCAACAGCTTGCCTTGATACAGAGGAAGGAGAGATAATAATTGATGATGGTACCTATATAGCTCCTTTTGTATATCTAAGGGGACCTTTGTATATTGGGCGAAATTGCCGGATTATTGAGAGAACCAGTATAAAAGATATGTCTCATATTGGCCACAATTGCAAGGTGGGTGGAGAGGTAGAATGCACAATTATGGAACCTTACTCCAATAAACAACACCACGGTTTTTTAGGACACAGTTGGGTTGGAAGTTGGGTTAATATGGGAGCTGGAACTTCCAGTTCTGATTTAAAAAATACCTATGGGGAGGTAACAATTGAGTATCAAGGGAAAAAGATTCCTACAGGAATGCAGTTTTTAGGATGTATAATTGGTGACTATTCTAAAACAGCGATAAATACAAGTATTTTTACTGGAAAAATTATTGGAGTTGCAAGTTATGTGTATGGTTTTGTAACAACTAATGTTCCAAGCTTTTGTAATTATGCTCGAACTTTTGGTCAAATAACAGAACATTATCTTTCTTCAGCTGTTCGAACTCAAAAGAGGATGTTTGCAAGACGTAACGTAAAGCAGACCCGGATGCATATTAAACTCTTGGAAGATATATACGAGATTACTCGCGATGAACGAATTATATCTACAGAAGCTTTGTCCTTTTAGTTTGACTGCTTATGAAAATTTGCTATTTTTATAAGCTAAAACAATTTTAAGAAAAGAGGATAAAAATGAGTGAAGTTAAAACAGAGGAAAAAACAGCAGCCCTTAATTATTATGCTACTGGAAAAAGAAAAGAAGCTGTTGCCAAGGTATGGATGAGAGCTGGAGAGGGAAAAATAACTATAAACGATCGTGATATTCAGGATTATTTTCCAAGAGAGGTACACAGGAAAATAGTAAGGCAACCTTTGGAGCTTGTTGATTTTATAGATAGGTTTGATGTGAAAGCTTATGTTAAAGGTGGAGGACTTACTGGGCAAGCTGAAGCTTTGAGACTGGGGATTGCACGGGTTATCTCTCAGATTAATCCCGAACTTCGAAAAACTTTGAAAAAAGCTGGTTTTCTTACAAGGGACCCTAGAGTAAAAGAAAGAAAAAAACCCGGTCTGAGAGGTGCTCGAGCTGCACCCCAAACCTCTAAGAGATAAAAAGAAAATTCAATATTTACTTAAGATAGGTGTCTAGTTTATGGGGTGGCTGGAGAGGACGTATAAGCGAATAAAAAGAGGTAAAAAAAAGATAAATGTACCTGATGGTCTTTGGACAAAATGTGAAAATTGTTCAGAGATTGTCTATAATAAAACGTTAGATGAGAATCTTCGAGTTTGTCCGAAGTGTGGTTACCATTTTTACATTGGTGCTCGGCTGCGACTTAAAATAACTCTTGATAAGGACAGTTTTATAGAATATGAGCGTGGAATGTATTCAGAGAATCCCCTCGGCTTTCCAGGATATGAAGAGAAAATAAGAGAAAGTAGAGAACGCACAGGACTTGAAGAAGCTGCAGTGATAGGTGAAGGAAAAATAGGTGGAAAAAGAATAGCTGTAGGAGTTACTGACTTTGGGTTTATGGGTGGTAGTATGGGTTCTGTTGTGGGAGAGAAGATAACAATTATCACGGAGAAAGCGCTAAAGGAAAAAATTCCCCTGTTGCTTATCTCTGGTTCAGGTGGAGGAGCTAGAATGCAGGAAGGGGTTTTGTCGTTAATGCAGATGGCAAAAACAAGTGCTGCAATAGCTGAATTCAAAGAAAATGGCGGTCTTTATATTTCTCTTCTTACCCATCCTACAATGGGAGGAGTGATGGCAAGTTTTGCCAGTAGAGGAGATATCGTTATAGCTGAACCGGGAGCATTGTTAGGATTTGCCGGTCCGAGGGTAATAAAACAGACCATAAAGCAACAGATGCCCAAAGGATTTCAAAGGTCTGAATCCCTCCTTGAACATGGAATGGTTGATATGGTGGTAGAAAGAGCAAAAATACGCCCTACTCTTATTAAACTGTTAGATTTTCTGTCCCCTTAACTCCTCCTCTAATTTTGTAGTAATGTTTTTACATTATATAATGCACAATACATCTTTAACAAGCCCGAAGGTAGACTTTGGTTATGAGAAGAAAGAGTAAAATAGTTAAAGTAAGAGAGATTGAAATTGGAGGAGGTCTATCTCCTGTAGTTCAGGGGATGGCTAAGACTGATATTACAAATATAGAAGCAACAGTTTCGCAAATAAATGAAATTAAAAAGGCAGGGGCCAAACTAGTGAGGGTAGCAGTGCCTAATCTTAAGGCAGCAAGGACTATCTCTCGAATAAAGAATATGGTGGATGTGCCTCTGGCAGCTGATATTCACTTTAACTATCGTCTGGCATTGGAGGCGATAGATCAAGGCATAGATAAGATAAGGATAAATCCAGGTAATATGAGTCTTAAAGATATACTAAAGGTTGCAAAAAAGGCTAAGGAAAACAAAATACCCCTGCGAGTAGGTGTTAATTCAGGGTCTTTACCTAAAGATGTATTGGATAAGGTATCAAAATTGAGAGATAAAAAAGAGGAAAGGTGTCAATTTACAGCAAAAGCTATGGTTGATATTGCCCTTGGGTGCATAAATTTCTTAGAAAAAAATGGAATAGAAGACATAATAGTTTCCTTAAAGTCTTCTGAAGTGCCTGTTACTATTTTAGCAAATAAGATAATTGCAGAAAAAATTCCATATCCTATACATCTTGGAGTTACTGCTACAGGACTTCCTCCAGATGGTTTGATTAAATCTGTATTGGGAATTGGTGCTCTTTTAAGTTTGGGAATTGGAGATACTATTCGTGTATCTCTCACCTGTGATTCGGTTCAAGAGGTAAGGTTGGCATATCAGATTCTCAAATACCTTGATCTTACCGATGAACGTGGACCAATTCTAATAGCTTGTCCCACCTGTGGCAGATGCAGGGGAGATGTCCACTCTATTGCAAGAGAAGTTATGAGTAGGATAAGTAAGATAGACTTACCTCTTAAAATTGCTGTTATGGGATGTGAAGTAAATGGACCAGGAGAAGCTATGGAAGCCGATATTGGAATAGCCTGTACACGAGGGGGAGGGATTTTATTCAAAAAAGGACGCCTTTTAAACAGGGTAAAAAGGGAAGAGCTTATAGATACTTTAATGAAAGAAATTTATTCCATGAAAGAAAGGATAAATTCGTGACTAAATACATTTTTGTTACTGGAGGAGTTTTATCTTCATTGGGAAAGGGGATAGCCTCAGCTTCTATTGGTACCTTGCTAAAAAGCAGGGGATTTAGTGTAAGTATGTTAAAATTTGATCCTTACATAAATGTAGATCCAGGAACAATGAATCCTTACCAGCATGGGGAAGTATTCGTTACTAAAGATGGAGCAGAAACAGACCTGGATCTTGGACACTATGAGAGATTCATAGATATTGATTTATCCCGTTACAATAATGTAACTGCTGGACAAATTTACAGTTCTGTGATTGAAAAGGAAAGAAGAGGAGAGTATCTGGGGAGAACTATTCAAGTAATACCTCATATTACAGATGAGATTCAACAGAGAATAAAAGATGTAGCAGAGAAGGATAAAGTAGAAATTGTTATAACTGAAGTTGGAGGAACAGTTGGCGATATTGAATCTTTGCCTTTTTTAGAAGCCATAAGACAGTTTAGACTAAAAAAAGGTAAGAAAAATACTTTATTTGTGCATCTTACTCTTCTTCCTTATGTTCCCTCTGCAGGAGAACTTAAAACCAAACCTACCCAGCACAGCGTGGGAAGATTGCGTGAGATAGGTATTCAACCAGATTTTATCCTGTGTCGGACTCAGGTTCCTCTCACAAAGGAGGCGAGAGAAAAGATATCTCTTTTCTGTAACGTAAAGGAAGAGAATGTAATTCAAGCTATTGATGTAGATAATGTTTATGAGGTGCCACTGCGTTTTGAGAAAGAGGGATTAACAGATAAGATAATGAAGGAACTTGGTCTTTCTAACAGGAAAAAAGGTCTTACAGAGTGGATAAAATGGGTGGAGAAGATTAATAATGTTAAAGAAAAAGTAAAAATCGCTATAGTGG
>CAYRAK010000085.1:0-7036 GCA_964422215.1 uncultured Clostridia bacterium
ATCTTCTGAGCAATCTCTTCATCTATTATCTGGTTTACACCAATGATTTGTTCCCCAGTTTTTGGATCTATCACCGGAGATGCAGTTACCCTACCTATAATCCTCTCAGCGAGAGATTCAAGTTCCTGCCCCCCTTCAATAAGAGGTCCCATGTTAAAACCATCTATTGTTCCACAATCCTTCTCTGTAATTATAACATTTTGAGCAACGGCTACAAGCTTTCTTGTAAGATATCCCGCATAGGCTGTTTTTAAAGCTGTATCCACAAGTCCTTTTCTCCCACCAGAAGTGGACATAAAATACTCTGGAGCTGAAAGTCCTTCTTTAAAACTTGAGCGGATTGGCTCCTCTCCAATTCTTCCTCTAAGTCTTCCTCCAGGAAGAGGATAAAAATACTGACGTATAACATCTGAAGGTATAGGAAGACCTCTGCGAAAAACTTCATCCCAGAGTTCGCGACGATATGTCTCTCTAATAGAGCGAGATATAAGTCCTTTCATCCCTACAATCTGCTGCAACTGATCCGCAGAACCTCGTGCTCCAGAGTGCCACATCATGTAAAGAGGATTGAAGGGATCCTTAGATAGATACTGCAATACCTTCTCTCTAACCATATCAGTAACCCGGCTCCTCAGATCAATTATATCTATATACCTTTCCTCAGGAGTTATGCTACCTTCCTCTGCCAGCATATTATATCCTTCTGCCTCTTCCTCCATCTCTTCAAGAAGCTGCTGTTTTTCCTTAATTGTAGGAATATCTGCAAGTGAGAAGGTAAGCCCAGATTTTGTCGCAAATTTAAATCCTAGTTTTTTAATCTCGTCTAAAACCTCTACAGTTTTTTCAGTTCCATATTTTTTCCATATCTTGGTAATCAACTTGGAAAGAGCTGATTTATCCATAAGATAGTTTTGAAACTCCATTCCTTCAGGTAAAATCTGATTAAATATAACTCTTCCTGGAGTGGTCTCTATCCATTTTCCATCAATTAGTACTCTAATTTTCTCATGGAGGGTTATCTTTCCACAATCATAAGCAAGTTCTACCTCATCAGGAGATGAAAAAGCCCTTTTTGCCTCCTCCTTATCAACAGTAGCAGTAAGATAGTAACAGCCCAAGGTAATATCCTGCGTCGGGGTAACAATAGGCTCTCCATGCGCAGGAGAAAGGATATTGTTATCAGAGGATATAATAAGTCTTGCCTCCATCTGTGCTTCTAGTGATAAAGGAACATGTACAGCCATCTGGTCTCCATCAAAGTCTGCGTTAAATGCTGTACAAACAAGTGGATGAAGCTGAATTGCTGTACCCTCAATGAGTACAGGTTGGAAAGCCTGTATACCCAAGCGATGAAGTGTAGGAGCTCTATTGAGGAGTACTGGATGATCTTTTACAACCTTCTCCAGCACCTCCCATACAAAGGGATCTGCTTTTTCAATAAGATCATTAGCTCTTTTTATCGTCTCGGCTTTTCCCTCTTTTAAAATCTCAGCAAGAACAAAAGGCCTATAAAGTTCAAGAGCAATTCTCTTTGGAAGTCCACATTCATTAAACTTCAACTCAGGACCAGGTACTATCACAGCTCTTCCTGAGTAATCTACTCTCTTACCAAGTAGGTTCTGGCGGAATCTTCCCTGTTTCCCTTTTATTATCTCCTCTAAAGATTTTAAGGGTCTTCCTCCTGCCCCTAGGATAGGCTGAGGAAGCTTTTCATTTTCAAAAAGAGCATCTACTGCCTGTTGTAACATTTTCTTCTCATTTTGGATGATAATTTGAGGTGCTCCAATTTCAAGAAGATACCTTAGTCTGTTGTTCCTGTTGATAATTCTCCTATAAAGGTCATTTAAATCAGAATTAGCAAATATTCCACTTTCAAGCTGCACCATGGGACGAAAATCTGGAGGTATAACAGGAAGTACTCTCAATATCATCCATTCAGGTTTATTCCCGGAACGGAGGAAACTTTCTACAACTTCAAGACGCTTGATAAGTTTTATTCTTTCTCCTTTTGTTCCGCTCTCTAAAAGTTTTTCCCTTAGCTGTTCCTTTAAAGACTCAAGTTTTAGATTCTGTAAAATCTTTAAAATAGCCTCAGCACCCGTGCCCGCTTCAAAAGCATCCTCACCATATTTTTCCTTATAATGCTGATATTCCTCCTCTTCTAAAATCTGCAGAGGCTTGAGAGGAGTCTCTTTAGGGTCAATTACTATATATGAGACAAAGTAGATTATCTTTTCCAAGTTATTTCTTTTAATCCCCAAAAGAAGGGGTAAATATTTTTTGGTGTACCATATGTGAGCTACAGGAGTTGCAAGCTCTATATGACCCATTCTCTCCCTTCGCACCTTGGAGGATGTAACTTCTACTCCGCAGCGCTCACAAACAACTCCTTTATATTTCATCTTTTTGTATTTTCCACAGTAACACTCATAGCTTTTTGTGGGACCAAAAATTTGCTCGCAAAAAAGCCCCCCTCTTTCTGGACGAAAAGTTCGGTAATTTATAGTGTCTGTTTTTTTTACCTCTCCGTAAGACCACTCTCTTATCTCCTCTGGAGAGGCAAGTCTTATTTTAATTTTTTCTATTTCATCTGTTCTTAGCAATTTTAACCTCCTTAGTCCTCCTCTTCTTTTTCCAAATCTTTTATAGTATATTTTTTGCCATTTTTCCAAAATTCAAGAGACAATCCAAGAGATTGGAGCTCTTTAACCAAAACTTTGAAGGACTCCGGAGTTCGCGTTTCTAAAGTATTCTCACCCTTTATTATTTTCTCATGCATCTTTGTTCGAGCCTGCAGATCATCAGATTTACAGGTCAGCATCTCCTGTAAAGTATAGGCTGCTCCATAGCCTTCAAGTGCCCAAACTTCCATCTCGCCAAAGCGTTGACCCCCCTGTCTTGATTTTCCTCCAAGCGGCTGTTGTGTAATAAGAGCATAAGGTCCTGTTGAACGAGCATGTATTTTATCCTCAGCCATATGAATAAGCTTCATCATATACATATACCCAACAGCTACAGGTTTATCAAAAGGCTCACCAGTTCGTCCATCGTATAGGATTATTTTTCCTGTCTCAGGTAAATTTGCCTCCTTTAGGAGACGTTTTATCTCCTCATCCTTTGGCCCTTCAAATACAGGTGTTATCATATCCACACCAAGTTCTTTTGCCACCCATCCTAGATGAAGCTCAAAAATTTGACCTACATTCATTCTAGAAGGAACACCTAAAGGATTTAGCACTATATCTACTGGAGTACCATCAGGGAGAAATGGCATGTCCTCTTCAGGCAAAATTCTAGAAATAACTCCCTTGTTCCCATGACGTCCAGCCATTTTATCCCCTGCACCTATTTTCCTTCTTACAGCTACATAAACTTTTACTCTCTCTCGAACGTCAGGAGGAAGATTGTCTCCTCCATCCCGAGAAAAACGCTTCACCTTTATAACTTTTCCTTCAATACCATGGGGAACTCGAAGGGAGTTATCTTTTACTTTCTGAACCTTCTCTCCAAAAATGCTTCTAAGAAGTCTCTCCTCAGGAGTCAATTTTACCTCTACCTGAGGAGTAACTTTTCCTACAAGGATATCTCCTGATTTTACCTCAGCTCCGATTCTAATTATTCCTCTCTCATCTAAATTTTTAAGAGCACTTTCATCTACATTAGGAATATCAGCGGTTATCTCCTCTACCCCAGATCTAAGTTCTTTTGCTTCTACTTCAAATTCTTCAATATGTATAGAAGTATATATATCCTCTTTAACAAGTCTTTCGCTTATAAGAATAGCGTCCTCAAAATTATATCCTTCCCAGGGCATAAAAGCAACCAAGACATTCCTACCTAGAGCAAGTTTTCCCTGCGTGATTGCAGGACCATCGGTTATAAAATCTCCCTTTTTAACCCTATCACCTTTTTTCACTATGGGACGCTGGTCAATACAAGTCCTCTGGTTGGAGCGTTTAAACCTTACCAGATTATATGTATCTATTCCCTTGGAATGTTTTATCTTTATTTTATTGGCGTCCACATAAATAACCTCCCCTCCTCTTTTAGCTCTTACCGCCATAAAAGAGTCCTCTGCAACTTTTCCCTCCATTCCTGTTTGAACGAGGGGAGGTTCCGGATTCTCAAGTGGAACCGCTTGACGTTGCATATTTGAACCCATAAGAGCTCTATTTGACTCATCATGCTCTAAGAAAGGAATAAGAGACGTGGAAACACTTACCATCTGTTTAGGAGAAACATCCACATAATTTACTTTTTCCTTAGGAATAACCACTATTTCACCTTGATATCTTGCTATCACGGGAGATCTAACGAATCTACCCTCCTGATCAACAACATCACATCCTGCAATGTAATAGTTATCCTCCTCTCTTGCTGTCAGATACTCAATCTTATCGGTAGCTTTTCCGTTTTCGACTTTTCTATACGGAGTTTCAAGGAAACCAAGTTCATTTACACGAGCGTAAGTTGCAAGAGAGGTTATAAGACCAATGTTCTGTCCCTCCGGTGTTTCAACAGGACAAATTCTTCCGTAATGAGTGTAGTGAACATCTCTAACTTCTTCTTTTGCCTGAACTCTACTCAGACCCCCAGGACCAAGTGCTGAGAGTCTTCTCTTATGAGTTATCTCAGCTAAAGGATTTGTCTGATCAAGATACTGAGATAATCTTCCTGTATGGAAAAAACTCTCTATCACCCCCCTTAAAGCTCTAGTATTTACAAGGGAACGAGGAGTAATAGTTTCAGGATCCTGAATACTCATTCTCTGCTGAACTATCCTGGCAAGGTGGGCAAGTCCGATACGCATTTGTTCAGAGAGAAGATCTCCAATTCTTCTTACACGTCTGTAGGCAAGATGATCAGGACTTTTCATTTCAGCTCCTGTCCGATTAAGTTCTAAAAGATGTTTTATCACGGCAATAACATCCTCCAGACGCAGAATCATGCAATCCCATCCTGTTGTTATTCCAAGTTCCTTGTTAAGTTGGAATCGACCTATTTTCTCTAGGTTGTAATGGCGTGGATTGAGAAAAGTATTCTCAAATACTTCCTTTACTGACTCAAATACAGGAGGCCTGCCAGGCCGCAGTCGCTGATATATTTTTAAAAGAGCATCCTTGGTAGACTCACATCCATCCTGCTCAAAGGTATTCTCAAGTATCTTTCTATCCTCAGGATGAGAAATTTCAGCTAAAACTTTTTCCGGTTCAGCACCAAGGGCTCTTAAAAACAAAGTAGCAAAAAGTCTTCTTCCACGATTAATGCGCATATACAAGAGCTTTCCCTTAAGCTCAAAATCAAGCCAGTTACCCCTTTCTGGAATAACTCGAGCTCTGTAGGAGACTTTACCTTCACCAACACCTCCGGTATCCTCCTCAAAGAAAACTCCTGGAGCTCTTTGAATTTGATTTACCACTATTCTTTCCACTCCATTTATTATGAAACTTGCTCTCTCATTCATAAGTGGCAAATCCCCAAGGTAGACATCCTGCTCTATCACTTCACCTGTCTCTTTTTTGTTCAGTCTCAGCTTCACATAAAGAGGCATAGCGTAAGTGAGCTCCTGTTCCTCACACTGCCCTATAGTAAATCGAGGCTCAGCAAAATAATACTCTACAAACTCAAGAGACATCTTACCAGTATAACTTTCAACTGGAAAAGTATCCTCAAAAACAGCCTGTAGCCCTATAGATTTTCTCTTACTTGGTGGAACATCTCTCTGGAGAAACTCCTCGTAAGAGCGACGTTGCATTTCCAGAAGATTCGGAACATCAATTAAGGGAGGATACTTGGTAAAATCTCGAATTTTTTTCTTTTTTTCTTTTTTTTCTTCTATCTCTAATATAGTTGCCATAATATGGCTCCCCCCTATTTTTTATCATTCATTATCTATTTTTTGTTATTTAATTTCTACTTTAGCTCCTACAGCTTCTAATGTTTCTTTTATTTTTTGAGCTTCTTCTTTGCTCACTTTTTCCTTTATAGGCTTAGGAGCGGACTCTACAAGCTCTTTTGCTTCTTTAAGCCCAAGTGAAGTTAACTTTCTAACCTCTTTGATAACCTGTATCTTCTTTGCTCCTACTTCAGAGAGTATCACATCAAACTCAGTTTTTTCCTCTGCAGCTGCTTTTTCTGCACCAGGAGCAGCAGGAGCAACAGCTACCTGAGGTGCAGCCGCCTTGATTCCAAATCTTTCCTCAAGTTCCTTTACAAGTTCTGATAACTCCAAGATATTCATCTCTTGAATTGCCTTAAGAACAACTTCTTTTCTATCCTCTTTTTTTACCTCTGTTTGTTGATTGGACTTAGTTGCCATTGATGGTCCTCCTTTTTTCTTCTCATTAATGTAGTTATTTAATCCCCACATAAATTGTTGCAAGGGGGATATTAAAGCTCCTAAAAACTGGGTAAGAGGAGACTGTAAACTACCCAAAAGTTGAGCAAGAAGAGTATCTCTTCCAGGAAGTTCAGCCAGGGAGAGTAGCTTATCTGCATCAAGTACATCTTTAAGCAAAACCCCTCCTTTTATCTTTAACTCAGGATGCTCATCCATAAACCTTTTAATTTCCTTAATGGGAACAACAGGATCATCGGTAGCAAAGACAAAAGCTGTTGGTCCTTCAAGGAAGGGAGTAAGCTTTTCCATCTGAGCCTGTTTTGCTCCAATTTGTGCTAATGTATTTTTCACTACCTTAAACGTGGCCTTATGCTCTCTCAAACTTCTCCTAAGCTCTGTGAGTTCGTTTACATTCAGTCCCTGAAAATCTACTATAATTGCCGCTTGACTCCGTAAAAGATTATCTTGTAACCAATTTACTGTTTTTCTTTTTTTTTCAATCTTTGCCATGGCATATACCCTTTACCTTGAGTAATTTACTTTTACACCTGGTCCCATGGTAGAGGAAAGATACACACTCTTAATGTATCTTCCTTTTACTGTAGGAGGTTTATCTTTTTCTAAAGCTTTCATTAAAGTATAAAAGTTTTCCAAAAGAGCCTCCTCTTCAAAAGATATCTTTCCTATCGGAGCGTG
>CAYRAK010000086.1:0-7035 GCA_964422215.1 uncultured Clostridia bacterium
TCTTTTATAGGGATCTCTGTCACCTCCACATCCAAAAACAACTATCAACCTACCTTTACTTATTTTTCGAAGAGTATTAAGCACCCTCTCTAGGCTCTGAGGGGTATGGGCATAATCAACATATATTTTCAAGTTTGCCTTATTTTCAATAATTTCCAGTCTCCCTGGAACACCTTTTACCTCTCTCAATCCCTCCTTAACAATTTCTAGAGGAATCCCTTCCTCAAGAGCAACTCCTACAGCTGCAAGAGCATTATACACATTGTGAATCCCTAAAAGGGAAATTTCAAATTTTTCTTTTCTTTTGCCCACTTTAAGTATAAAGGAGGTTTTCTCCCCATCCATTCCCCATCTAGATGCACAATAATATGCTTCCTTTTTCATTCCATAGGTTATTACTCTACAGGAGCTCTTTTTTATAATTTGCTCGCTGTAAGGATCATCCAGGTTAATAAGAGCCCTTTTATCAGGAAGCATCGTTTCAAACAGGATAAGTTTTGCCTTAAGATATTCCTCCATATTTCGATGAAAATCAAGATGGTCTGGAGAAAGATTGGTAAAAATAGCCCATTCAAAATTTATTCCATCTACTCTGTGAAGAACGAGAGAATGGGAGGAAACTTCCATAACGGCATATTTTGTCTTGCAAGATACCATTTTTTTGAAAAGCTCCTGTAGGTCAAGCGACTCAGGTGTAGTTGTGAGAGCCGGATAAATTACTCCTCCTATGTTATAATCAGTGGTAGAAAGTCGACTAACCTTTATTCCCGCTCTTTGAAAGATGGACTGTAAAAGATAAGTTACGGTAGTTTTGCCGTTAGTGCCGGTGACTCCTATTATTTTTAACTTGCGCGAAGGATAACCATAAAATACACTTCCAATTTGAGCTAAAGCTTTTCTTGAAGAAGGAACTTTAATTAAAACTGCATCAGCTGGAAGATCAAGATATCTTTCTACTACAAAAGCCCTCGCTCCTTTTCTGTAAGCATCAGGAATAAAAACATGTCCATCCACTTTGAATCCTTTAATTGCCACAAAAAGAAAATTCTTAGAAGCCTTGCGAGAATCATAACAGACACCCTCAATTTTTAAATCAAGATTTCCTACAACATCTTCTGTGTCTATTTTAGAAACAATATCTCTTATTTTCATATTTTATCATCATAGGCGTTTTTAATTTATCTTTATCCCTTTACCCAGCGTTCTCTCTCAGGTAAAACACCAAGAAGAGGAAGTATTCGAGAAAGTATATTTCTAAAAACGGGAGCTGCAATTTCTCCACCCCAGTATACCCCCGTAGGCTCCTTTATTACAACTATTCCTGCTATTTTAGGATCGCCTACGGGGGCAAAACCCATAAAGGAGGCAATGTATTTACCCGGAATGTAACCTCTGCCATTCAGGGAAGGGATTTGGGCAGTTCCTGTCTTACCTCCTATGGTGTATCCTCTTATCCAAGCTTTCTTTCCGGTACCATTGTCTACAACTTTTTCTAATGCCTCTTTTAATTTCAAGGACGTATCAGAAGAAATCACTTTTCTTATAACTTTTGGTTTAATCTCTTGAACTACCTTTCCTTCCTGGTTAAGTATGCTTTTTACAACATGTGGTTGCAGAAGGTACCCTCCATTGATAGCAGCACAAAGGGCTGTCACCATCTGCAAGGGAGTTACTGCTATTCCTTGTCCTATAGAAATACAGGGAAAATCGGTAAGATACCATTTATTGGGAGGCTTAACTATTCCCCTCGCCTCTCCGGGTAGATCTATTCCAGTTTTTTCTCCAAATCCAAAACTTTTTATGTACTTATAAAATATTTCTTTGTTCATACGCTGAGCTGCTTTAATTGTTCCTATATCTGAAGAGTTAGAGATAATTTCCATAAAGCTCATTTTTCTGTTAAATTCTTTCCAATCAGTAATAGTATGACTACCAAATCGTATAGAAGCGCTGCAGTAAATTTTATCTTTTAAATCAATAAGACCTTCCTCTAGCAAAGCAGCACTTGTTATAACTTTAAATGTAGAGCCTGGTTCATAAAGGTGTTGAATAGCTCGGTTTTTCCGTGCATAAGAAGAAAAATCCCAGTAAATATTAGGATTATAATCTGGCTTGTTTACCAGAGCGAGAATCTCCCCGGTCTGAGGATCCATAAAGATTGCCTCTCCTGATTTTGCTCCTGTTCTATTAATCGCGCGAGATATTTCCTCTTCCACTATAGATTGAATTTTGGAGTCTATAGTTAAAACTAAACTCTTTCCTGGAATTGTTTTCTTTAAAATAGTTTGTGTGTAAGGAATTGTATACCCCAAAGCGTCACGTCTAAGTAAAATGCTTCCTGCTTTCCCCCGAAGTTCTTTCTCGTAGTAATACTCAACTCCACCTAAACCTTGATTGTCAACTCCAACCCATCCCAATATATGACTTGCCAACCTCTTTTCTGGATAAAATCTCTTCTTCTCTTCCACAAAGTCAAGGCCTTCCAGATTTAACTTTTCTATCCTTTCTTTCACCTCAAAAGGCAACTTTCGATTTACCCATACAAAACTTTTATCCTTTTTCAAAAGGGACAAAATTAAATCTTTTTCCTCATCTATCAAGGAAGAGAGTTTTCCTGCAACCTTCTCCGGATCAGAAATTCTTTTTGGCAATGCATAAAGAGAGTATGAAGTCACGTTAATAGCAAGAGGTTTTAAATGTCGATCGTAAATTATTCCTCTTTCTGGAGAGGTATTAACTACTCTTACCTGTTCTTTTTGAGCTAGCTTGGCATATTTTTCGTGTTCTACTATCTGAAGTTGAATAAGACGTAGCTCAATTATACCAAAACTGACAAAGAGCAATATAAAGGGAAAATAAATTCTAATTTTTCTGTTGTTATTTTTCTTCCTCATATTAACTAGTTTTTACTTGCAATCCATACATTAAAGAGGAAAATCTTTTAAGGAGAAAATTTCTTTTCCAGGAAGCGTACCTTTTCAGGATTCACTAAACCAAGCTCTTCGCGAGCGTAACTTTCCAATTCACTTAAAGAAAAAAAAGAAGAAAGTTTCTGTTGGAGGCGACTGTTTTCCTCCTCTAAAGCTTTTTTTTTCTTTTCCAGTGTCTGCAGTAAATACCCTTTATCCATTATTTCTATGTTGTGATAAATCTCCAGTCCCAGAAGACATAAAAAAAAGCTTAAAATAAGAAATACCCATCTCATAGGTTTTCCTAAAGTTTCTCTGCAACCCTAAGTCTCGCTGAACGAGATTTAGGATTTCTCCTAACCTCTTCCCTCGAAGGTCCTACAACCTTAGAAGTGAGCATGTGCAGTCTCTTTCCCTCCATCTTTTTAAATTTATTTTTAACAATCCTATCTTCTAAAGAGTGATAGCTTATAACACAAATTCTTCCACCCTTCTCTAATAAATCAACAGCTTTGTTTAGAGCAATTTCTAAGTTCTCAAGTTCTCTGTTAACTGCTATTCTTAAAGCTTGAAAAGCTCGAGTAGCAAAATGAATCCTTCCTCCTCTTCTAAATTTTGCGGGTACTGCTTTTTTTAAAACATCTACTAATTCCTTTGTGCTACAGATAGGCTTCTTTTTTCTTTCCTCTACTATAAATTCAGCCATACGTTTTGCCCATCTCTCCTCTCCCAGCTTTAACAAAACTTCTGTCAACTCATTTTTAGATAATTTGTTGACAACATCAGCTGCAGTTATTTTTTCCCTTTTATCCATCCGCATATCTAAAGGACCTTCATAACGAAAACTAAATCCTCTTTCAGGATTATTCACCTGAAGAGAACAAAGACCTAAATCAAAAAGAAAACCATCCACTTTTTTTATTTTCTGTTCCTCAAGAATGTTTTGAATATCAACAAAATTTGCCCTTATTAAAGTAACTTTCTCCTTGTATTCTTGTAAACGTTCCCTTGCTATCTTTAGGGCGTCCTCATCCCAATCTATCCCAATAATTCTCACTTTTCCACTCATCTTTTGCAATACAGCTAAGGTATGTCCGCCACACCCAACAGTACAATCAACATAAATTTTACCCTCTTGGGGATTAAGCCAATGTAAAACTTCTTCTACCATTACAGGGATGTGATAAAGAGAGCTCATATCTCTAAATCCATAATTTTCTCTGCAATTTTATCATAAATTTCTTTTTTCTCCTTGTAGTAGTTTTCCCAAACTTCTTCGCTCCAGATCTCCAGTCTATTAAAAACTCCTATTATTGCTACCTTATCTTTAATTTTAGCAAAATCTTTCAAACCTTGAGGTAAGGTTATTCTTCCCTGACCGTCCAGTCGAACAGGATGAGCTCCGGAGAAAAAAATTCGCAAGAAAATACGCATTTCTGAGCGATGGGTAGAAATATTTCTTAACTTCTCTTCAAGGTTTTTCCATTCAGAAAAGGGATAAAGAAAAAGACTTGTATCAAATCCTTTAGTAATAATAAATCCTTCTTTTTCTTTCTCCAGAATTTGCCTAAAAGGAAAGGGAATAGTTAATCTATTTTTTTCATCTAGTGTATGTCGATACTCTCCGATAAACATTTTTCCACAATCCTCCACTTTTTACCACACAATTCCACTATAGAGATTAAAAAGATTTTTGTCAATCCAACAAAAAGATGCAAATAACTTGCCATAACCTTCTCAATCAGAATTTTCAAGATTTTATTTCGTTGAATCTGCTGTGATTTTCTCTTTTATTTTACACTTTATTTTCTTTTTTCTTAAAAATAAAGACTTTCTCTCAATAAAAGTGTAAAATAAATTAAAGAGAAAAGAGCAAGGCTTGAGCATTTGACGGTCAATTTGCGTCGTTCTCCCTTACGGGCATAACTATCTACAAGAAAAGTCCTTCCCCATGTAAGGATTACCTAAGATCCTTTTCATGTCGTAAGGGATGCAAATAAGAGGTTGGATGATGTAAAAGAGGAGGTTTACTTTGCCATAGCTGTTAATACTGCCTCTGAACAATGAAATCCTCTCCAAAAATTCTCAACCGCAAGCTGAATTGCTTTTTCCTCTGAAATTCTGTTACTCATTCATCCTCCTCCACAAAATAGTTCGGATATCGAGATTAGACAAATTAAATTTTCTTATCTTTTATAACTATATTCTCTTTTCCTTGACGTGATCCTCACACCCTTTTGGAATAACACAGATAAAGCCAAAAGGCTCTTCTTTAACATTCATAAACATATGTGGTTCATTTGGAGGAATAAATATAGCATCACCAGGTTTAACCTTTTTTTCAACCCCTCCACTTTTTACAATCCCTTCTCCTTTTACCACAAACACCTCATGCTCCCAGGGGTGCTTATCTTCAGATGGTTCGCTTTCTCTTGTGACCTCAAAATACCTCATTTCAAAGTTAGGAACCCCTATTTCTGTAGATAATAACCACCTGACTGATTTACCGTGAGGGGTTTTTAGCTCCTTTACATCTTTAATATTGACTATATACATCCCTACCTCCTTTTTATAGCTTATATTAAGTTCATGGATAAACTTATTAGCTTTTTTATCTTCTTTATTGTAAGTATCTCCCAATTTTTTAAGAATAAGAGAAACGCCACATGCACATTTAGCACCATATTAAATTTGTGATTTTTATCATCTTTATGCTTTTGCTATAGACACAACATCTTGGTATACCCCCAACTTCTACATCCTCTTAAAGCAAATTCATAGCTACATTTAACATAAGGTAGTCCAAGAACATCTGCTTTAATTTGATTCTATAACATGTCTGAACCTTCTCCGACAACCAATATTTCTTTAATTTCAAATTCAGGAAGCATTTCCTTTTTCTCTATATAAGAAGAAGTCTTAAAGGGAGATCTTTTGAGTCTTCTTGGATAGATCCTCAAGTCCTTTTTTGTATTTCCTAATTAAAATATCTCCATAGCAGGTTCCTCCTTCCTGGTCTCCTGGAAAAACTTTTCCAGGTTGGGGATACCGGCTATTTTAACAAACTCCTTTATTCTGTGTAAAGGGTCCCCCTAGCAGCAATCTCCTGGCCCATTTACTTGGGAGATTTAACTTTTTTAAATAATTTTGTATATTTTTAAGAAGTTCAGGTTTTGGTGTCAGGGTAGCTCAGTGGGTAGAGCACCGGACTGAAAATCTAATCTTGCCGATTCTCTAAAATCTCCATCATAACTCCAAATTCTCTCCAGACTTTAAATTCCATAGTCACAATGTGGTCACAGTCACAATAGTTTAGTATTTTGGTAAGGTATTTGTTTCTAATAGAAGGTTGAGTGTTCCCACAGGTAACTATCTCACCTAATATGCCTTAAATCACAAAAAATTATTATCGGATACTTCATCTTTTGCAGATAGGAAGAGCATCAATTGAGAATAGAGACTATCTCCCTTACCGTTCTCTTGATACCCTTAACTTGATATACTATATACCTAACACCCCAACAACTCAAACAGACCAGATAGACCAAAAGGACCAGATAAATTGATTATAAGTTTTACTCTGGTAGTCTTTTTTGAATATTCTGCCATACATTTATGGGAATGCTTAAAAAAACTTCCACCACCTTTGGATCAAACTGAGTGCCAGAACATCTTCTTATTTCCTTTCTTGCCTCCTCAAAGGATATTTTCTTTCTGTAGGGGCGGTCAGTTGTCATAGCATCAAGAGCATCTGCCACCTGGAAAATTCTTGCTGAAAGAGGAATCTTATCACCTGAAAGACCAAAAGGATAGCCCTTTCCATCCCATCTTTCATGATGGTAAAGTACAACCTCTATAGCTCTTTTAAAGTAATCTATGCCCTCTAAAATCTTTGCTCCAATTAAAGGGTGCCTTTTAATCTCCTTCTCTTCCTCTGGTGTAAGTTTTCCAGGCTTTAAGAGAATAGAATCTTTTATACCTATCTTCCCTATATCATGCAAAAGAGCACCATAGACTATGTCTTTTATATAACCATCATCAAGTCCTATTCTCTCAGCAATAATTTGTGTGTATCTTGCCACTCTCTCGCAGTGATGTGCCGTTCCATGCTCTCTTGCTTCAAGAG
>CAYRAK010000087.1:0-6904 GCA_964422215.1 uncultured Clostridia bacterium
CCCTTCCTGCCCCGTGACAGGTGCTTCCCCAGGTCTCCTTCATTGCTCTTTCAACTCCTACTAGGACATAAGAGGTGGTTCCCATATCTCCTGGAATGAGCACAGGTTGCCCTACCTTTTTATATATTTGAGGTACCTGAGGATGATGGGCAGGGAAAGCTCTAGTAGCCCCTTTTCTATGTACAAAAATAGTCTTTTCCTTTCCATTTACTTTATGTTCTTCAAATTTTCCTATATTGTGACAAACATCATAAACAAGTTTCATTCCAAGCTCTTTTGGGGATAAATTGAGCACCTTCTGGAATACCTCTCTTGTCCAGTGTGTCATTATTTGTCTGTTTGCCCAAGCGTAATTCGCAGCTCCTGTCATAGCCGCAATATAAGCTTTTCCCTCAGGAGAAGTGAGGGGTGCACAGGATAGCTGACGGTCAGGGAGAGATATATTGTATTTACTTACTGTTCTTCTCATTGTGGCAAGATAATCATCGCATATCTGATAACCAAGACCACGAGACCCAGAATGAATGAGCACAACAATTTGTCCTTCAAAAAGACCAAATACATCAGCAATATGTGGATCGAAAACTTTTTCTACAACATCTATTTCTAAAAAGTGATTCCCGCTACCTAACGTTCCAAGCTGATCATAGCCTCGTTTATATGCCTGATCACTTACCTTCTCAGGATCTGCTCCTTCCATACAGCCCTGATCTTCGCATCTTTCCAAATCTTCCTCTTCTCCATATCCTCTTGTAATAGCCCATTTTGCTCCTTCTTTTAATACTTTCTTTAATTCAGATATAGAAAGTCTCAATTTAGAAGTAGAACCAACTCCGCAGGGAATAGCAGTAAAAAGAGCGGCAAGAAGATTTTTTAATTTAGGCTGTATATCTTTTTTCTCAAGATTGGTTCTGATAAGTCTTACACCACAGTTTGAGACCACGAAGCTGTTAGCTATGAAGTTATGATGAGGATGTTCAACTGTAAAATCATACACATAATCGTTAAATTTAACTAACCTTTTTTCTACTATTGTATCCCATACCATACCTGATGATCCAAGTCCTTCTGTAGCTTTTCTCAAGAATTTGGAAAAAGCAATAACTTTAGTGCTCTGGCTGGTTTTTTCTTTCATTATCCCCATCTTAACAGCAATTTTTTGCTGTTCTTTTGTGATTAATTTTTTTTCTTTTAGAAACCGAACAGTAACATTGGCAAGAAATTGTTTTCTTTGACTATATTCAAATCCTATTTTTGTATATAAATTGATAAGATTTTTTTCCTTTCCACAGATGGTTAATCTTAATCTAACAGTTTTTTCTCTGTTATAAGCGATTTTTTCCTCTTTAGAGTTTATTTTCCAAGCTTTAACTCCAAACTCAGCTAACAGCTTACCTATTTGGAAGAGAAACTCTCTAGCACTTTTCTCCTCTTTTTTTCTTTTATTAATGAAAATTACAGGACAGTAAGGACTGGCACTGCTGGAAAAGTTTTTTTGAAGGAAAAGTCTTGCTCCAAAGAAACCTGCTAGAAATAACCTCTTTTGCCAGAGTGGAGCTTTAAAAATCCATTTTGGTATAAGAAGATCTTTTTGAGGTTTTTTCCCATAGGGGACCTCTAAGCTAATCAGAAGTACTGCTAGAGTACTTGATATAACTTTAAATGATGTTTTCTGCCTTAAGAGAGGGTGAGCGAGGGCTTTTGTATTATGCTTTTTTCTGTGAGTGTATATGCGGGAACACTTAAATCCTAGAGCTAAAATATCTTTTCTAATTTTTTCCAGGTCTTCTGGAGAGCCATAAAAATTAATAATTCCTTTCTTGTTGACAAAGTGAATAAAACCATTTCCGAGAATGTATCCTATTAATTTCAGCAAATAAGGAAGTTGAGGAGAATTATAACGCAGAGGTAAAAGTTTTCTCCTATAAAGATGTTTTAATACCTGTCCACTTGTATTATATGTTAATGTTAGCTTTTTAATAGTTTTTTTTATGTCATTACTGGTAAGAATTACTTCGTTACCTGGTTTTTCATATGCTACTCCTTTAAAGGGGTATAAAGCTATCTTCTCTCCTTCTCTTAAATCTTTAAGAGGTACCATTCCATCTTTGGTGTAAAATGGGTGCTCCTCTGTTGCCAGTATTTTTTCTCCGGTAGCGGTTTTTATTTGATAAACCTTATTATAGGGTTTGCGCTTTAAAAAATATACTATGGATGTTTCGTTTAATTTATCTTCATTAAAGTCAAAACAGTTAATTTTTTCATTTCTCCATATATTTTCAAAATCTTTTATTTTTAAGTTATATCCATGAGAGTGAAGCACTTTAGCATCTCCAGAAAGGCAGTTAATGTCATAACCAATTCCACCAGGAGATACAACTCCTCCTTCATCAGGGTCTGTCGCAGCTACTCCTCCTATACAAAAGCCGTAACCCCAATGCATATCAGGCATTGCCAGAGAATACTTTATAATACCAGGAAGATGAGCTACATTTTTTACCTGAAGAGGAGTGTTGTCTTTTTCGGCTGCCCTGAGCATTCTCTCATTGGTGTACAATCTTCCCGGAACTCTCATTCCCCCAGATTTTGGTATTTCCCATCTATAATCATCTATCTTTCTTATATTGAATCCATTAGCCATATTGTTCCTCCTAAAAAATATAGAATTTTACCTCTCCTTCTCTGGAGAGAATTTTAAATGTCAAATATTACCTGTGCTTCCCAAATGTCTCCCCTTTTTTTAAGTTCAAGGCCATGGTATGTCACAGCTTTTAGCTCTGTTTTTAATTTATGCCGAGAAACATCTACTTCTTCACCTCTTACAATGGCTTCTAATCCAGTGCTATCAATCTTTTGGATATTAAAATCTTTAAAGACCATTTTTTCGAGGTTAAATTTTGACAAAAGTTCCCTTAACCAATCAAAAAAAATATCTTCCTCATCTCTTCCTATAATTTTTATATTTACACTTTTTTTAGGTTCCACTTTTTTGATATTTTCCACTAGTATATCAAACATGGCGTAAGCAGCATTAGAAAAAAGTTCAGGAAGGGTTTTTCCTTTTACCAGGATACCAAGGTCAGCTGTGTGATCAATAAACTCATACTTTTTCATCCTAAGAGTATGATAGTATTTTAAAAGTGTAAGTCAAGAATTTTTGACAAGTTTCTTTATTTTGTGTATGATGAAAACAACAAATTAAATAGTGGTTCTTTTAAAGAATAAAAGGGAGGGGCTATGGAGAGGCTAAAACATTTTCCTAAACAGGTCAAAATAGAAGCCCTCCGTCGCATTTGGGGTGGAGAAAAAGTTACAAATGTTGCTCGGGATTATGGAATAAGCAGACAGATGATTTACACTTGGAAGAAAAAAGCCGAAGTAGCTTTATTTCAAGCTCTAGAGGAAGGAAGGAAAGGACCAAAGCTTCAAAGGAAAACTCAAAAACCTTTGGCTGGAAAGATACATCAGGAAGTGAGAAAGCTCTCTGTAAAAGTAGAAAGGATTTATAGAAAGATTGAAGCCTTTGAGAAAGAAAATAATCTGTCAGAACAGAATAACAAAAAGCCTCAGAGGTGTCCGATCTGTGGCTGCCACAAGGTTTATAAAAACGGCACTTATATTAAAAAAAGCGGTAATAATAATTCCAAGAAAGGACAGGTTGTTCAGCGGTATGTATGTGCTTGGTGTAAAAGCACTATTCATTAAGGAAAAAATAGAGGACTGAGAATAAAGCCAGAAAGGGGGTGAAAGAAGGAGATTTCTCAGTTAGTTGTTGGCTACAGTGTATAAGAGAAAAATTGCCACATAAAGGAGGCAAAACATGAAAAGGGTAAAACTGGTAGTAGTTGCTTTATTTTTATGTGCAGGTATAATCCTAACCTCAGGAATTGCAGGAGCAGAGCATCCATGGGTAACTAAGGACAGGTTAGGTAATCCAGATGCCAAAGTAACTTTAAGCTGGTGGGTTATTGCACCTCATTATCACCAATCTGCCTATGAAAGCAGAAACATCACCTGGAGTAAGTTGTACTCCTCTTGGGTTACCAAACATCCCAATGTGAAAATAAACATTACTCCCATTCCCGGAGCACAGATACATGAGATGATGATGAAACTTCTACAGATGGCAGCAACAGGAAGAGCACCAGATATAGCAGAGGTTGACTCTTTCTTTGTTCCTCGTTTTGTATTGGCAGGAACACTTGAGCCTTTAAATGAGTTTCTCACTGAAGAGGAAATTAATGACTTTTTTGAGTTCACGCGAAATGTGGTAACAGACAAAGAGGGAAATGTGAGAGCCCTTTGGTGGGATACAGATTTGCGAGCACTGTATTACAGAAAAGATTTAGTCCCAACCCCTCCTCGAACCTGGGATGAGTTAATCACAGTCGCTTCCAAGATCTCCAAAGAAAGAGGGATTGCCGGATACCTTTACAATGGTGGAAGATGGGAAGCTACAGTTTTTGATAATATAGCAATGTTTTGGGCTCAAGGTGGAAGATTGGTTGACGAGACGGGAAAACCTGTGTTCAATGAAGGTGAAAACAGAGAATACATGCTTGATCTTCTGCGTTTCTTAAAAAGAACAGTGGATTCAGGAGCAAGTCCCCAAAGAGTTGCAAACATCAAACAGTATGATGATATGAATGCTGAGGCTAAAGCTGGAACAGTTGCTATGTTTCTTGGTGGAAACTGGCAAATAAGACAGCTCAAGGAAATTTTACCTCCAGAAGAGTTTGAAAAATGGGATGTAGCTTTAATTCCTCAAAAGAGAGCAGATATTGCCTCAACAGGTACAGGTGGGTGGACATTTGGAATATTCACCAAAGATCCGGTGAAAAAAAGAGAAGCCTTTAAGTTTTTATGGGACTGTTATGCTTCAAGAGATGCCATGGCTCAGGCATGCAAGGCTGGAGGATATCTACCTACCAGGATGTCAGTATATAAGGATTTTTATTTCTTCAGAGCAGATCCTTGGAATCAGAAATGGGCAGAGATGCTAAAGTATGGAAGAGCTCGCCCAGGTTTTCCAATTTATCCCACAATTTCTGAGCAATTGCAAATAGCTATAGGAGAAGTGCTCACCGGAATGAAATCTCCTGAAAAAGCTCTTGATGATGCCTGGAAGAATGTATTGAGAGAGTATGAAAAAATCAGTTAATTAAAAATAAAAGTGCCCAGGGAAGCCCTGGGCACTAAAAATAAACATATGTTTAAAGAGATTAAAAAAAGTCCTCTTTTTTGGATTCTTCCTACAGGTTTGGTACTTGCTATATTTTACCTTTATCCTGTGGTTGATGTAATAAGACTTAGTTTTACTGATGCCTATCTTATACGTCCCAAATATTCTTATACTTTAGAATCATACTCTTATCTTTTTACCTCCCCTGATTTTCTTTTTATGCTTAAAGTAACCTTTATTTTTGTTTTTGCCAGTGTCTTTTTTCAACTTTTACTTGGTTTTTTCATAGCACTGGCAATTAATGAGGGAACAAGAAGGAATTTAAAAGGAACTGTTACAACGCGGACGGCTGTTTTATGCGCATGGATTACACCGGGGGTAGTCATTGGAATTATATGGCGAATGCTATTAAGTGGTTCTCCCTACGGTGTGATAAACTATTTTATTGACCAAATGGGATTTGGTAAACTTCCCTTCTTGTCATCTCCTACCTTTGCCTTAGTCTCCGTTACTATAGCTAATATTTGGAGAGGAACCGCCTTTAGCATGATTCTGCAGTACGCGGGACTTCAAAGAATTCCACAGGAACTTTATGAGGCTGCAAAGGTGGATGGAGCTTCTGCAATTCAGATGTTGCGTTATATAACTATTCCCCAGCTTCGCCCCATGATTTTTATTAACCTTGTTTTAATCACTATTTATACCTTCAATACTTTTGACATGATTATTGCTCTTACTGGAGGAGGTCCTGCCCGAAGCACAGAGGTTATAGCCTTAAATGTTTATAATACAGTATTTAAATTTTTAGATTTAGGTACAGGGGCGGCAATTGCTGTTATTCTTTTGATGATAAATCTAATTATGACTTTAATTTACTCTAGATTTTTGCGTATTAGAGCAGAAGCCGAGGTGTAGCATTGATAAGCCAGAGTTTAAGGACAAAAGGTACAAATTTGGCTCTTTATATATGCTATATTATTATAATTGCCTTTTTCATTGGACCTGTTTTATGGGTTATTTCCCTTTCTTTAAAAACTCCAGCCGAAATTTTTACCTATCCTCCCCAGCTTATTCCTAGCAGACTGGCGATTAAAAATTACGTTACTGTTTGGACAAGAAGCCAGATTTCTTTATTTATGTTCAATTCATTTAAAATAGTTTTATTTACCATACTTGGCTGTTTGTGTGTAAGTGTTCCAGCAGCTTTTGCTTTTTCCAGATTTAGATTTAAAGGAAAAAACGAAGCCTTATTTGGAATTTTAGCCTTTCAGATGATATCTCCTATTATTATTCTTATTCCTCTTTATAGATATATGAATGCTTTAAATTTGCTAGATACTCATCTTGGACTTGTTATGGTTTATATAGCTGTACAGACTCCTTTCACCGTTTGGCTACTTAAGGGATTTTTTGATTCCATTCCTCAAAGCTTAGATGAGGCAGCTATGGTAGATGGATGCTCAAGAATTCAGGCTCTTTTAAGAGTTATTCTTCCCATTTCCACTCCCGGAGTTGCTGCAGCTGTTGTATTTATTGCTATCCAGAGCTGGGCTCAGTTTATAATTCCTTTTATCCTTATAAGCAAGCCAAAGCTTCTTCCAGTCTCAGTGGGAATTTATAATTTTCAATCCACGCAAGCTGAGATTTCTACTCACTTTTTGGCTGCAGCAAGTATTTTGGCAATGCTTCCTGCAATTTTAATTTTTATTTTGCTTCAAAGAT
>CAYRAK010000088.1:0-6771 GCA_964422215.1 uncultured Clostridia bacterium
TTGACTCAATTCAATCTCTGAGGGAAGTTTTTGTCCCGGTTTTAACTCGCCACTGATAAGTTTTTCTTTAATTCTATTTACAACGGCGGTAACAACAGGTTCCCTTTGCACGGGTTTCCAACTTTCTAAACTCATATTCCTCCTCTTTTATCTGACTACATATTTCATACATCATAAATAATATGTCTGACAAATATTATAACAGAAAAGAAAAAAATGTCAACTCCCTTTTTCGTTTGGCAAGTGCGTCAAGAGACTGTTACAAGAATTCTGAGTTATCCCTTATTTTAACAAGAGTTTTTCCTCCGTAGGGGATAATTCCCACCTTTGCGTCCTTTCCTAAAATCCTGTATGCCTCATCAAGGGCAGATTGCACATTATCTGCAGGAATAAAACCTAAAGCAGTAATATCTTCCTTAGATAAGTTATTGCTTACACAAAATGTTGTAACCCTATGGCGAAGCATGGAATGGTACATGGGAACATTAAGTCCAGCAAGATCAGTAACTTTTCCTTTCTCTACCGCTTTTTTCATTTCTTCAAAAGAAGAAGATATATATTTTCGCACAGTCTCCTCATGAGAAGGTGCATCTCCACAAAGGCCTTCACTACCATCCAGTAAAAAGATTATAATTCCTCCCTGCCGCACAGCTCGATGTGAAAAAGCATAAGGTTTTACACCCTGCCAGTAATCAACATGACAGGGAGTAGCAGAAACAATGAGAATATCAGCTTGATGAGGAACAGGAACGAGCATGTACTTCTCAGCTTCCTTTACAGCTTTCCTGTGAGCTTCAATGTAATCTCCAGCAAATACATCCAAGATGTTTCTTTTCTCATCAAGGATAGTGTTAACGATAAATTTAAGCCCTGCCTTTTCTGCAATTTCATCCATCTCCTGGCGCGGCTTGTTATCCCTTTTCCCAATAACCTCAAGAACAGACTGCACAGTGCAGGCTGCATAATGCATCATATCTGTTGTTTTCTGTCCACACACACCAGGTAAAATTATCTTTGATCCTCCTCCCCAACCCGATGATATATGGGGAACAATGTTACCCACCGCCAGGACAAAATCAGCCTCAGCAACCTCCTGATATACTTCAACAGGAGTTCCGCTTTCTGTTTCTCCTAGGAAAATAAGCTTTGATCTATCCTGGTAGTGCCTGTTTATAACTTCGTAGTTTTTTATCACCTCTTTACCTAGCTTCACTTCAAGTTCCTTTTCTGTCATAGGACGGTGAGTTCCCAAAGCCATAATGATTTTCACTTTTCTTTTAGGCACACCTGCCCTTTCAATTCTTGATAAAACATGGGGTAAAATCCTGGCAGTGGGAGTCGGTCTTGTAATATCATCTACAAGCAGGGCAACTTTATTCTGAGGTTGAACAAGATCCTCAATTTTTCCTGTTCCAATAGGATTTTCTAAAGCATCCTCTATTACTTTCTCTTGATCAGGAATACTTTTAGACTTTATTGGGGATGCATAAAAAAGAAAGTTTTTCTCATCAATTTCAACCTGAGCCTCAACACCTTCTTTAAAGGGAATCTTATACAAACTCATTTATAAATACCTCTTACCTTCTTTTCCATATTTTTTCTCATAAGTTGTGTAAAAATAAATTATCTTTTAAAGCTCTAGTATTTCCAGTCTGTTCCATTGGGATGAATAAAAGCTTTCACATCTCTTTTATTTCTTAGATTCTTAAAAGCAACCTTCCACTCCTCTAAGGTATATCTTCCTGTTATCATATCCTTGTAATTGATAAAACCTTTGTAAAGAAGCTTAATTGCTCTTTCCCAGGTTTCAGGCCCATTCCAGCTCCAGCTTCCCTTAAGGTCAAGCTGCTTCATTGACACTTTATCCATTCTTAAGGTGATAGGCTTTCCCCACATGGCAACAAGACTTATTCTTCCCTTTCCACCGGGTCCTGTAGAAGCTGGTTTTGCAACATCTATGGCAAACTGTGTCCCAGATTCTGTTCCTGCACAATCTGCCACAAAGTCAGCCCCTCCTCCTGATATCTCAATTATCTCTTCAACAGGATTATCCTCGTAGTAGAAAATTCTATCTGCTCCCACTTTTTTTCCCACTTTAAGTCTTTCCTCATCAGAGCGAAGCCCCACAAGAACAACTTCTCTTGCCCCTCTAAGCTTGGCAAATTGAACAGCAAGTATTCCCATTGGACCTGGTCCTACAACTACAACAAAGTCTCCTGCATTTATAGTATTTCTTTCCTGAAAACAGTGAATACTCGCAACAACAGGCTCACAGAGAGCTGCAGCATCAAGATCCATATCTGGAGGACATTTATGAACAACCTCTTCGGGTACTCTCATATACTCAGCATAGCCTCCATCAATTTCCACTCCTATCCATCCCTCAGATGTCTCAATATCAGCAACGATTTTATCTCCAATCTTTACCTTTTTGACATCCCTTCCCACCTCTTCAACAACACCTGAGTACTCATGGCCAATAGTTACTGGAGCGCGATAAAAATGAGTATCATCTTCGATATTAAGGTCACTTCCACACACTCCTGCTGCCCACACTTTCATTAAGATATCTTTTGGTCCAATTTTAGGTTTTGGAACCTCAACAAGCTGGATATTTCCTTTTCCTTTTTTTAGCTTTCTTACTGCTCTCATAAAGAGCCTCCTCCTTTAATCTTACTTAAAATTCAAAACTTTTTATTGCTCTTTTATCTTCTAAACTTATCCAAAATTACAGCTATGATAATAAGAAGACCAATAAAGACCTGTTAATAAAAAGGAGAAACATTAAGAAGATTTAGACCATTTCTAAGTACTCCAAGAAATAATGAACCAATAACTGTTCCCTTGGTTGGAGGATGAGCTCCTGAAAGAATTTTTATAAGTGTTGATTTTCCTCTGTTCCATTGTCTCCAACTAATCCAACAATTTCATTGTACTCTAGTTCAAAAATTATCCCCTTTAGCGCTAACACTCCATTAAACTGCTTATGAATATTTTCCATTTTAATCAAGGGATACTTTTTGTTTTTTTCTTCTTCTTTCATCTTTAGCCTTACTTAAGTTTATTACTTTCTCCAAAATAACTCATAAATTTAACTTTATGTATTTTACCATTTGCTTGGTATAAAGTATACTATTAATCTCTAGCTGTCAAACAAACTGGCTGATTGCAAGAATTTTTGTGCCCTCTTATCTTATATTAAGTAGTAGAGAAAGATTTGAAAGACAGAAAGAATTTATGAACTTAGAAACCAAATGGTTAAAAAGGATATATGGCTCTTCTATATTTTTTTCTTCAATACTCAAATTAGGGGGTTGGAGATATCCTCCAAAGGATTATAATAACAATAAGAATATCAGGAAATATTACCGAGAGCCTTATCTGGGCTTTTTACTTTGACTGTGAGGGATATTTTAAAGGCTTTAGAAATCTTGCTACTCATGATATCGACAAACCGATACTTAATCTATTCCGAATGTACAGTTTGATGGGACAAACTAGGGTAAAATTAAAAAGCAGTGGTTCTAGATTTTTTGACTCTAGAGGTAACTGTGAGATTAATGACATAGTTTTTCTCTATTATTGATTGAACCTGTCAACTCTTAAAAATGGGATATTTGTTAGCTATTTGAAAATAAGGAGGTTTGTTGTGGAATACATAAAGCTTGGGGAGACAGATCTTAAAGTCTCCAGGATTGGCTTTGGCTGCTGGGCGATTGGTGGAAAGGGTTGGGGGAAAGTAGAAGATAAGGAATCAATTGCTGCCATCTACAAAGCTTTAGATGTAGGTATAAATTTTTTCGATACTGCAGATATTTATGGATACGGCCATTCAGAAGAGATTTTAGGAGAAGTCTTATCAAAAAGAAAGGAGGTGATTATTGCAACTAAAGGTGGACTGGATTGGGGGCAATTTGGAGATAAATTCCCTCGTCCAAATCAACAGCATTATGGCATGGGAGGACGAATAATTGAGGGTATAGTTAGAAATTGCCAGCCTGATTATCTGGAAGCAGCAATCAATGCCAGCTTAAAGCGACTAAAAAGAGAATATATTGATATCTATTATATTCATTGGCCGGATATGATAGTCCCCTGGGAGGAAACACTAGAGGTTCTATTAAAGTCGCAGAAGGAAGGAAAAATTAGATATATCGGTGTATCCAATTTTTCTGTTGAACAAGTAAAAGAATGGCTAAATTTTGGACCTGTTCACGTTATACAACCTCCCTATCATATGTTGGACAGAGGAATTGAAAAGGATCTACTTCCATTTTGTCGTGAGAAGAAAATTCCAGTAGTATCCTATGGCACCTTAGCCCACGGACTGCTTACCGGTAAATTTAAAGAAGATACAAAGTTTGATCCGGGTGATTTCCGACCCACCCTTCCAATGTTTCAAGGAGAAGCGTACAAAAAGAATTTAACTATTGTTGATAAACTGAAAAGAATAACAATCGGAAAAAAAATCACCATAGCTCAATTAGCAATAGCCTGGGTTCTCTCTCAGCCAGGTATTGCAAGTGCTCTGGTAGGAGCGAAACGTCCAAGCCAAGTAGAAGAGAATATAGCTTCTATAAATTGCAAACTTAATGAAGTTGATCTTGAAGAAATTGAAAAAATTTTATCTGGAGAGAATTAATACAAAATTTTTTACCAACTTCCATAAAAGCATTGTTGTAAAGCAACAGTGTACATTCTAAAAGGAGTTTAATGCTATGCGTGATCAGTTTCTTGAAAAAATACAGCTGGGCGACACTTATCTTATTAGGATGATGCCCGATGAGGATATCATAGCAGGTATAAAGAAGTTTTGTGAAAAGAGAGGAATAAGACGAGCTGTAATTAACTCTGGAGTGGGAAGTGCAAAGGAAGTTGTTATTAGAGATCCTCGAGCTGGAGCCAAGATTCCTGTTGAGCCATCAAAAGTAAACGAAATAAATCTTATGGGTCCTTATGAAATTTGTGCCTTAGAAGGAAACGTTTTCCCTTTAGAAGATGAAATAATTGTCCACCTTCATATAACTTTAGGAAGTGAAGATGGAACAGTTTATGGTGGTCATGTAATGCGGGCAAAGGTGTGGACAACCCTGGAACTTATCCTAACCGAGATTTATAACAGTCGGTGTCGCCGAGAAAAAAGCAAAGTTACAGGTTTAAATGAGCTTCTTTTTGATTAAAATAAACTATAATTCTAAACTATAGCCAACTCAGCGTAAAATTTGACACCCTCCTTGTATTTTGTTATGTTTGAGCTGAGGTTGGGACAGATTCAATTATGACTAAACACTATCAACATACACAAATCGGATATTTGTCTATAATTATATTTGTTAGTGCGTTACTTTTCATTACCTATCTTATGGTTATCTATGGTTTCAACTGGGTTGCCCTAGCGGTTATGATTATTCTTAGTGTCTGTCTGGCATTATTTGCCACCTTAACTGTAGTGATTGAAGGAGAGGTTCTTGAAATTCGCTTTGGACCAGGGATCATCCGAAAAAAATTTCCTTTGAAAGATATCAAATCATGTAAAACTGTTAAAAATCCATGGTACTATGGCTGGGGAATTCATCTGACTCCTCATGGCTGGCTTTATAATGTTTCTGGCTTTTATGCTGTTGAAATTAGGATGGTGAACAAGAAAAAATATCGAATCGGTACCAATGTTCCAAATGAACTTGAGAGAGCTATTCGGCAATTTATTGAAAAAACGACAAGGTGATCGGGTATTTTGCATACACGCAAAATAATTTCCTAGGGTTTAATTAGATAAAGGAAATGCTTACCAGATTAGAATGTGCAAGCTGCATAGTGGATGATCTTGTAGGTGCCTTAAAACTTTTGTCTTTAGAAAAAGAAGTTGAGAAGAAAATTTTAAGGGAGGCTTTTAACTTCTTAAACAATGAATTCTCGTACTCTAAAACACCCTCTTACTTTATTACTGGAGTTCATCGTATTTTAAAGAGAATATCCGGAATCCCTGTTCCTTTTAAGGAAAGAAGAGAAAAATGTAATGAGATTGGATTAAAGATTGCAGAAAGAATTTATAAAAAAGCAGAAAACCTTAAAGATCTGGAGAGATTTTCCTTTTTAGTGAGGTGGACAATTGCCGCTAATGAACTTGATTTTAGAACTGTTGGCACAGGATATGATTTTGAGATAGAAAAAATAGAGAATATGCTCTTTGAGCGGTTCAAAGAAAATTTAGCAATTGATCAAACAGAAAAAATTTTCCAGCTGGTGAAAAATTCCTCAAAAATTCTTTATATTCATGATAATGTGGGTGAGATAGCTTTGGATAAACTGTTAATTGAAGAACTTAAAAGATATGTAGAGGTTGTAATTTCTGCTTTGCGGGGAGGAGCAATAACAAGTGATGCCACCTTGGAAGATGGTAAAAAAGTTGGCCTTCAAAGAGTATCCTCTCAGCTTATTTTAGCTGGCCCTGATACTCTGGGAATCTCTTTGGAGGAGATGTCTGATGAGTTAAGAGAAAATCTTAAAAGTGCCGATATGGTGATAGCTAAAGGTCAAGCAAATTACTATGCTCTCTCAGAATACAAGCCTCAAGTAAAAGGTAAGATAGCCTGCCTTTTTAGAACTAAATGCAACCCTGTATCCAGCATTTTTGGAAAAGAGGGAAAAATAAATTTAGCTGTTATTCTTTAACTTTACAAGTTCCTTTAAAGAAATAAAATTGACAGAAGCTGTTACTTTTATCTTTCTAGCAGGAGTAGTTGCTGCTGCCCTTATCTTTGCCTTTGTCAA
>CAYRAK010000089.1:0-6764 GCA_964422215.1 uncultured Clostridia bacterium
AGAAAAAAGAATAATTTAAAATATTTAACTTGCGCCCTGTGAATCAATAACGGGACATCCACTCAACTGTTTGTCTGAGACCTTTGGAAAGGGAGGTAGTTGCTTTCCAAGTGAGTTCTTTTTTTGCCTTCGAAGGGTCAAGATAAATTCTTCTCACTTCTCCTTTCCTTGGCTCAGAGTGGATGGGGAGATGTTTGAATTTAGTAATGGAAGCTAATTTCTTATAAAGAGTGTTTACTGATTCTTCTTTTCCTGTGCTGATATTATAGGCAAGATCATCAATAGAACAAATTTTTTTGTTATTCAACTCCTCAATTTTGTAACTTGCTAAAAGATTTGCTCTAACCACGTCCTCAACAAACACATAATCCCTTGTTTGTTCTCCATCTCCAAAAATTGTTGGAATGCTACCTTTTAGCATACTGTTAGAGAAGATAGCTACAACTCCTGCCTCTCCAAAAGGATCCTGTCTTGGCCCGTATATATTTGCGTATCTTAAGGAAATGTAGTTTAACCCAAAAACTTTTTTGTAAAAGTAAAGGTAAAACTCTATCGCTAGCTTACTGATACCGTAAGGAGATAAAGGTAGTTTAGGATGAGTCTCCTTGACAGGTAAACTAGCAGGCTCTCCATATATTGCTCCTCCGGAGCTTATGAATATAAAGTTTTTTACTCCAAACTCTTTGCAGGTTTGCAGAAGAGTTAAACTCCCTATAACATTTTCCCTTGCATCAAAGAGAGGTTTTTCCACAGAGGCTCTTACATTTATCTGGGCAGCGTGGTGATTTACAAGGTCAAATTTTTCTTTTTTGAATACATCTTTTAATTTTGTATCTAAGATACTTAAATTATAAAAATTTGCCCGCGGATTAATATACTCTTCTCTTCCGCTTGATAGATTATCTACTACTACTACTTCCCACCCTTCTTTAATATACCCATCCACTACATGAGATCCTATAAACCCTGCGCCACCTGTAACTAAAACTTTTCCCATCTACCTTTTTGCCTCAAACGTTTCTTTCCTTCTTCAAAAAAAGGGAGAGCAAAAGATGTAGTCCAGGTCCTTTCCTTAAACGAGCGTCTTTTTACAGTTTCTAAAAAATTTTTAAACTCTTTATAGTATGAACCGTAGATATGGTAACTGTCAGCAATATGGATGTATTTTCCTACTTTAATCTCTTCTCCTCTTTTTTCGCTAATTTTTTCTGCTACCAGTTTCTGCAATTCGGTGAAAGCAAACATATTCATAAAAGCCGCCTTAAAAGCATCATTACTTCGAAGATGAGCATTTAACTGCAGTTTTCTGTCAAAAATTCGAAACCACAGTCGTTGGAGACAGGGTGGATCATCAAACTTAGGATCCATCCAACATTTCCAAGTAACAGCTTGCGCCCGTCTAGAGAAGGGAGTCTTTGCAAGTTTTTCAACAACAAAGTCTATTTGATTAACAGAACCAATATTTTCATCAACAGTATAGTTGAAGAGCCTTTCGTGATAAGTATACTCCCACTTCCCTTCCTCTGGCTTAATCCAATCATCATGTACTCCAAAAAGAACCTCCTGCCTATAAACTTCTAAATCTTCAAGTCCTCCTGGTAAAGCTCTGTGAAGTCTTGGTTCTTTAAACGGATTCTCCACTTCAATAATTACTGTGCAATCCTTTGATGGAGGATCACCTGGTTTGTCGTATTCTGTTCTAACAGGAATACCCCTCTCCCAACACATTATTACAGACTTTTCCCATCCTTCGGGAAGACTTTCAGCTTTAACCACAACTACTGGACATCCTCCTTTAAAGGAGGGCAATTTTTCGCTCATTTTTTAAAATTTTTTCTAAATCTTGGGTCTTCTCTTTCTCCACTCCGTGTTTTGCTCATATGCATAGGCAACCCGTAAGACAGTCTCCTCATCAAAGGGTTTCCCCAAAATCTGAAGCCCTACAGGAAGATTATCTCGACCAAATCCACAAGAGATAGAAATACCTGGAATTCCAGCTAAATTGGCAGAAATAGTAAAAATATCAGAAAGATACATTTTTAAAGGATCATCAATTTTTTCTCCTACTTTAAAAGCTACTGTAGGAGAAGTAGGAGTTATTAAGACATCAAATTCTCGAAATGCCCTCTCAAAATCCTCTTTTATCAGAGTACGTACTCTCTGTGCCTTTCCATAATAATCTTCATAATAGCCCTTAGAGAGTACATAAGTGCCAAGCATAATTCTTCGCTTAACCTCATCTCCAAATCCTTCTTTTCTTGTCTTCTTATACATACCAATCATGTCAACTTTTTCTTTAGTTCTATGTCCATATCCCACTCCATCATAACGAGCAAGGTTAGAGCTTGCCTCAGCTGTCGCAATCAAATAATAGGTAGCAACAGCATACTCAGTGTGAGGAAGCGAGACCTCTCTCACTTCCGCCCCCATATCCTCCATAACTTTGGCAGCTTGAAGAACCTTTTCTTTCACCTCCTTCTCTATTCCAGCTACAAAGTACTCTTTTGGAAGTCCTATTTTTATTCCTTCAAGATCAGGAATAAGGGATTCAAGATAGTTAGGAACAGGATAATTAACCGATGTTGAATCCATCTCATCCTTTCCACTTATTATTTTAAGAAGAAGTGCACAATCAGTCACATCACGAGATAAAGGTCCTATCTGATCCAGAGATGAGGCAAAAGCTACAAGACCATAGCGAGAAACTCTCCCATAGGTAGGTTTCAAACCAACAATTCCACATAAGGCAGCTGGCTGACGAATAGAACCTCCTGTGTCAGAACCAAGAGCAAGGGGAACTTCTCCACTTGCTACAGCTGCAGCTGAGCCTCCACTTGATCCTCCCGGAGTAGTTTGAGTGTTCCATGGATTGTAAGTATTTTGAAATGCAGAATTTTCGGTTGAAGAACCCATAGCAAACTCATCCATATTTGTTTTACCTATAATTATGCATCCTGCCTCCTCTAGTTTTTTCACAACTGTTGCTGAATAAGGAGGTTTAAAATTTTCTAAAATCCTAGAGGCACAAGTTGTTATTTTATCCTTAATGCATATATTATCCTTAATCGCAATGGGAATACCACATAGGGGAGGAAGTTCGTCGGATTCTTTAATTTTCTCGTCCCACCTTCTAGCTTCCTCTAGAGCCTCCTCCTCATAAAGAGACAGAAAAGCTTTTATCTTATCCTCTACCTGCCGTATTCTTTCAAATTGAGCACGAACAACCTCTTCCACTGAAACTTCCCTTCTTTTAATCAACTTACATAGACTGTGAGCTGGAAGCTCGTAAAGATTATCCATATTTTCTTTCCTCTCCTAGTTTTACATAGTTATAACAGCTTTTAAAGCTTCTCCACTTTTTACTTTTCTTATTCCCTCTTCAATCTCATCTAGGGAAAAACGATGAGTTATAAATTTTTTACCTTGAATTTGACCCGAAGAGAGAAGTTTTAAAGCCTTTTTGTACTGTAAATGATGAGAGGCAAAAGCTCCGTACACTGAAATTTCTTTATAGTGGATTATGTTACTATCAAAGCTAATTTTGGATCTATCATGAGGAAGCCCTCCAAAAAAACTTATCCTTCCTCGCGGTTTAGTTATCTCCAAACTTTGTTGCTGAGCTTCAGGGGAGGGACAGGCTGTTATAACAACATCAGCTCCCTTTCCTTCAGTCTCCTCAAAAACTCTCTCAATTAAGTTTTCTTTTTTAGAGTTTACATACACATCAGCATCCACTCTTTGAGCAAGTTCTAATCTTTGAGAAGAGATATCAACAAGAATAACTTTGGTTGCTCCTGAAACTTTGGCAAGCTCTGTATGCATACATCCAATAGGACCTGATCCTATTATAACAACTGTATCTCCTTTATCTATATGTAAGTATTCCTGGCCATTTATACAACAAGATAAAGGTTCTGCTAAAGTCGCCTCTTCAAAGGGAAGATTATCAGGAATTGGAAGAATATTTCCCTTTAAAACTGCTTGAGAAGGCACGATCATGTATTCCGCAAATCCTCCCGAGTAGTAGTAGCCTATAGCTTTAAGATCTCTGCAAAGATTTACTCTTCCCTCGAGGCAAAAATCACATACCCCACATCCAACACAAGTTACCAAAATTACCTTTTCTCCCTCTTTATAACCCTTCACCCCTTCTCCTACCTCACAAATAACCCCTGCTATTTCGTGACCTATTATATGAGGAGGTTTCACATTAGCTTGACCATAAGAATAAATTCTTACATCGGTTCCACAAATAGCACAAGCCTTAACCTGAATTAAAACCTCTCCAGGTGAAGGTTTTGGTCTTTTTACTTCCTCTACCTTAATATTACCTGGACCATAAAATATTGCTGCCTTCAATATTTTTCTCCTTTTTATTTATATTCCTTTAATTTGAAAAATTTGGGTTCTAATAGTATCAGTTCTAATCAAGATGTCAATCATCCACATAATTTTTTTAATCTTTCTGAAAGTCTGGTATATCTTTTTGCTACTTTATCATTTTTAATTGCAATAGCTATAGCTTTTTTCTCTCCAATTAATATGGCAAGTTTTTTAGCTCTTGTGAGAGCAGTATAAAGAAGGTTTCTTTGTAACATTATATAATGAGAAATTAAAAGAGGCATTATAACAACAGGATACTCTGACCCCTGTGATTTGTGTACACTTACTGCATAGGCTAAAGTGAGTTGAGGAAGATCCTCTTTTTGATAAATAACTTTTTTCTCGGTAAACTCAACCTCAACAGTTTCCTCTTTCGTATCTACCTGAGTTATTATTCCTATATCTCCATTAAAAACTTCTTTCTCATAATTATTTTTAAGTTGCATTACTTTGTCTCCTACTCGAAATACCGTATTCCCTCTCAAAAGAGAAGGTCCATCAGGATTTAACCTCTTCTGGAGAATATTATTTAACCTCTCAACCCCAACGGCTCCCTTATACAGAGGAGATACTACTTGAATATCCTGAAAGGGATCAAAACCAAATTTTCTGGTCAACTCTTTACAACAAAGATTAACTATTATAGCCTCTACCTTTGTGGGATCAGACTCCTGTAGAAAGTAAAAATCTTTACCTCCAGAAGGAGGAAGATAAGGAAACTCTCCTTTATTTACACGATGGGCATTCACCACTATGAGACTTTTTCTAGCTTGACGAAAAATCTCTTCTAGTTTTACCACACTTATAACTCCTGATTGAATAATATCTTTCAATACGTTACCTGCTCCTATTGAAGGAAGCTGATCAGCATCTCCAACGAGAATCAACCTACAGTGAGAAGGAAGCGCTTTAAGAAGAGAATTCATCAAAATAAGGTCTATCATAGAAACCTCATCAACTATCACTGCATCAGCTTTGAGTTTGTTTTTTTGATTTTTCATAAATCCCTGACCAGGCACATACCCCAAAAGCCGATGGATGGTACTGGCATCCCTATCTGTTGCCTGAGAGAGTCTTTTTGCAGCTCTTCCTGTAGGAGCCGCAAGAAACGTCTTAAGACCAAACTCCTCAAATAAAAGAACGATTGACTTTAATGTGGTTGTCTTACCCGTTCCCGGTCCTCCGGTAAGAACCATTACTTTTTCAAAAATAGCGGTTTCAACAGCTTTTCTTTGCTCTGAGGAAAGCTTTATTTTTTGTTTTTTCTCTACCCAGTCTATCATGTTTTTCCAGCCAAGCGGTAAAGACTCCTTTGCCTTACTTACAAGTCTACTTAGTTTATCTGCAACTCCCACTTCCGCAGAATATAAAGAAGGATGATATACAGCACCATTTTCTACTATTATTTTTTTCTCTTGCTGAAGAGTAGAAATTACTTCATCTAGAAGCTCTTCTTCCACATCAAGGAGTTTTATAACCTTTTTTTTAAGCTCTTCAGGAGGAAGATAGGTATGTCCTTGCTCTGCGCTTTGAACGAGGATGTAGTCAATACCTGCCTTTATTCGTAAAGGAGAGTCTTTTTTTACTCCCAAGTTTCGAGCAATAGCATCTGCAGTCTTAAAACCTACACCAAAGATATCCTCAGCTAATCTATAGGGGTTCTCCTGTATTTTCTCAAATGCCTCTTCCCCATAGGTCTTATATATTTTTGTCGCTGCTGAAGAGCCTATTCCTAAAGAATATAAATAGAGCATTATTTGTTTTGCCTTTTTTTGCTTCTCCCACCCAGAGAGAATATTTTGTTTTCTCTTGGGTCCTATTCCTTCAACCTCTTCTAAACGATCTGGATTTTCTTCGATTACCTTTAAAGTATCTTTACCAAAGTGTCTCACTATCCTCGCAGATATTCCTGGACCAATCTTTTCAATTATTCCGCTCCCTAAGTATTTTTCTATACCCTCCTTTGTGGTGGGAGGAAGTTTAGTGTAGCTTTGGAGTTTGAATTGTCTCCCGTATTTTGGATGAATGAGCCATTCGCCTTTAATTTGTAAAGTTAACCCTGGAGTGGGATCTGCGACATTACCGACTATGGTAAAAAATCCTTCTCTAGAGTCAGAGGAGCATTTTGCTACAAGGTATCCACTTTCCTCATTGTAGTAGATTATTTTCTCTACTGTAGCCTTAAGAGTCTGCATAAGCCTATCCTGCTTACATAACTTCTTCTTATAATATCTAAGCCTTTAGTCTAGTCAAGATAAATTACTTAAAGTTGGGTATTTTTCACCTCTAAAATTCTCTTTAAAAATCATTACATAATAAAAACTTACCCAGAGCCCTCTTTTAAATAATTTAACAACTTTATTTGGGTTACCCTCACATTA
>CAYRAK010000090.1:0-6521 GCA_964422215.1 uncultured Clostridia bacterium
GAAAATAAAAAGAGCAGATTTTGCTATTGAAAATGAAGGAGATCTTGTGGAGCTTGAAAAGAAAGCAAAGCAGGTGCTAAATAAAATCTTAGCTGAGATAAAAAGTTATGAAAGTTGATAAATCAAGGATCTGCAAAATATTTAGAGACATGGCTGATCTTCTTGCTTTAAAAGGGGAAAATCCTTTTCGTATAAGAGCCTATGAGAAAGCAGCTGATATTATAGAGCATCTTTCCGGTGATGTAGAGGAACTTTTTCGAGAGGAAAAACTAGATAAGATTCCTGGAATTGGTAAAGGAATGCTTGAAAAAATTGAAACAATTCTTAAAACAGGAACTTTACCTGTCTATGAAAAACTAAAATCTGAGTTTCCCCCCAGTTTACTTGAGCTTCTTTCTGTTCCTGATTTAGGACCAAAGACAGTTAAACTTCTTTATGAAAAATTAGGGGTTAAGAACCTACAAGACCTAGAAAGAGTTGTCCTAACAGGGAAAATGAGGAATCTTCCTGGAATGGGGCCCAAAAAGGAAGAAAACATTCTAAGAGGAATAAGACTTTACAAAACTCAAACTTCTAGAATTCTCTTAGGAAAAGCTCTTCCTTTAGTAGAAGAAGTAATCTCAGAGCTAACTAAAAAGGCTTCTCATCTAATTGAAAAGATTTCCCCAGCAGGTTCCTTAAGAAGAGGTAAAGAGACTATAGGGGACATTGATATATTAGCGGTTTCTCCCAATCCTCCACTCTTAATGGAAGCTTTCACCAATTTGCCCTTTGTAGAGGAGATTTTGGCTAAGGGGGAGACTAAATCTAGTATTCTAACTTCAAGAGGACTTCAAATAGACCTCAGAGTTGTACCTCTTGAATCTTTTGGTGCAGCTATTCAATACTTTACTGGCTCTAAGTCTCATAATATAAGTTTAAGAGAAAGGGCATTGAGAAGAGGCTTAAAAATAAATGAATATGGTGTTTTTACAAAAGACAATACAAAAATTGCTGGTAAAGAGGAAGAGGAAATTTATGAGGTATTAGATCTTTCTTTTATTCCTCCAGAGTTAAGAGAAGATAGAGGAGAAATTGAAGCAGCAGAGAGGGGTGAGCTTCCGGTTCTTATATGTGAGGAGGATATAAGGGGTGATCTTCACATTCATACAAAAGAAAGTGACGGAAAAGATGATATTGAAGATATAGTAAAAAAGGCAAAAAGTAAAGGTTACGATTATATTGCTATAACTGATCATTCCTCCTCTCTTAAAGTAGCAAGGGGACTTAGTATAGATGCTCTTTTATCTCAAGTACGCAAGATAGAGAAGATTAATATGAGACTAGGTAAACCTATGGTGTTTACAGGAACAGAGGTTAATATAAATTTAGACGGAAGTCTTGACTTTCCAGACGAAATCCTTGCAAAACTAGATATTGTAATTGCTGCTATTCATACAGGGTTTAAACAAGACAAAAGAACTCTTACTCAACGTATAATTAAGGCTATGAGGAATCCTTTTGTTGACATTTTGGCCCATCCCTCAGGAAGACTTCTGGGAGAGCGGGAGCCTTATTCTATTGATTTTGAGAAAATACTTGATGTTGCAAAGGAAGAGAATGTTTGGCTTGAGATAAATGCTCAGCCAGATAGATTAGATTTGACAGATTACTGGGCAATGGAAGCGAAAAGAAGGGGAGTGAAAATAGTTATAAATACTGATGCTCACAGTAAAGATGCTCTTGATTATATCAGGTTAGGTGTTATTACGGCTCGAAGAGGTTGGCTCGAAAAAAAGGACATTGTAAATACCTTGCCTTTAAGAGAGTTTTTTAGATTAATTAGAGAAAAAAAGCAAAAAGGAGGAAGAAGTGCGGGAAAAAATTAAAGTGGGAGTGATAGGGGCAGGTTTTATAGGACCGGCTCATATTGAATCTCTTCGTCGATTAGGATTTGTAGAAGTTGTTGCTCTTGCAACTTCAAGAGAAGAGACAGCAAAAGCCAAGGCCAAACAGCTTTCTATCCCTAAGGCCTATGGAAATTATCAGGATTTGATTGAAGATGATGAGGTTGAAGTTGTCCAGATTACCTCCCCCAATTATCTTCATTTTCCTCAAGCAAAGGCTGCTCTCGAAGCTGGAAAGCATGTTGTTTGTGATAAGCCTTTAGCTATAAACTCCGAAGAGTCTGCGGTTTTACTTGAGCTTGCCAAAGAAAAAAAAGTTGTTCATGCTGTTACCTTTAATCATCGTTTCTTTCCTTTAGTTCAACAGTGCAGAGCCCTTATTCAGAAAGGATTTTTAGGTTCTTCCATTTATCTTATCCAAGGAGGGTTTTTGCAGGATTGGCTACTTTATGATACAGATTATAACTGGCGAGTAGAGGCATCCAAAGCTGGAAAATTAAGAGCTGTTGGTGACCTTGGTACTCATTGGATGGATATAATAGAGTTCGTTACGGGACTTAGAATAGAGGCAGTATTTGCCGATCTTGCTACATTTATCCCAACAAGAAAAAAACCAAAAGGAGAAGTTGAAACCTTTGCAGGAAAAGAGAAAAAGAAGCTTGAGGAATATGAGGAGATAAAAGTTGATACAGAAGATCTTGCCGTTGTTCTTTTAAAGTTTTCTGGATCTCCTGCAAGGGGAATAATGACTGTATCTGAGGTAACTGCTGGAAGAAAGTCCCGTCTTTTCTTTGAAATTTATGGGGAAAAAAGTGCCCTTGCCTGGGATGAAGAAAGAGCCAATGAAATGTGGATAGGCTATCGTGATAAACCAAACGAAATTTTACTTAAAGATCCTGCTCTCTTAGATAGGGATGTAGCAAAATATGCTCGTTATCCTGGAGGTCATGGCGAAGGTTTTCCTGATTCTCATACCCAATGTAACCGAGCAATTTATGAGTATATAAGAGATGAGAAATATAAGGAAGGAGTAAAGCCGGAGTTTCCTACATTTGAGGATGGTCACAGACAGGAAGTTCTGTGCGATGCAATTTTAGAAAGCGCAAGAAGAGGGGAGTGGGTTAAAATTGAAACATAAAAATATAGAAAAGCTTGATGTTTCTTCACTAACTACCGAAAAATTAGCGCACACCATAGACCATGCTGTGCTTAAACCAAATTGTACCCAGGAGGATATTGAAAAAGGTTGTCAGATAGCCTTGAAGTATAATGTGGCTACAGTTTGCGTAAAACCCTGTCATGTGAAATTATGCGCTAAACTTTTGAGGGGATCTGAGGTTAAAGTGGCTGCAGTTATTGGTTTTCCTCTTGGAGGTCATTTACCACAAATAAAAGCAGCTGAGGCCTCAAAGGCAGTAGAAGATGGAGCTGAGGAACTTGATATGGTTATTAACATAGGAGCTATGAAGGAAGGTAACCATTTGTATGTTAAAGACGAGATAGAACAAGTTGTTGAAGCTGCGAAAGGAGCATTGGTTAAAGTAATTTTGGAAACTTGTTATCTAACGGAAGAGGAAAAGATAAAAGGTTGTAAATTAAGTGAAGAAGCTGGGGCAGTATATGTTAAAACCTCAACTGGTTTTGGACCAGAGGGAGCCAAAGTTGAAGATGTGGAATTAATGTATCGTGTAGTAGCACCTCGTTTAGGAGTAAAGGCAGCCGGAGGGATTCGTAATCTAGAGAGGGCACTTCGTATGCTTCAAGCAGGTGCAACTCGTCTGGGAACAAGTTCAACTGAAATTATTATGAAAGAGTGGACATCTCTAAAATCGAGAGTTGATCTCTAATCTCTTTAATGCTGATTCATCTAAAATTGAAAAAACTGGACCAACCTCAGTGATTTACTAGTTGCTATTTCGGAGGTTGAGAGGTTACTCCTCTTATGGTGAGCATTCCTATTTTATAACGAGCAATAACAGTAAGTTTCGGATCTTCGCTTGTTTCTGATACAATACTAAACTCAGCAATAGCTTTAGCTATTTGGCCTTGAGCCTCATAAGCATTTCCTAAAAGAAAGTGAGCCTCAACATTTTTAGGATCTATATCCAGGGCTTTTTTAGCATCTTCCTCAGCTTTAACGTATTCTCCAAGACGCAACCATGTCATTCCTCGTTGCAAATAAAAGTCTGCTTGAGAAGAATATCGTTTTTTTGCTCTAGTAAAATATTCCTCTGCTTTTTCATCCTCTGTTAAGAATTTGTAAATAATGCCTATCATAAGATAAGGTTCTCCTTGATCTGGATCAAGTCGAATGGCTTTTTTGTAAGTTTCCAACGCTTCATTCAGTTTTCCTTCTTCGAATAACCTGTTTGCCTCTTCCAGACATACAACATAAGGTTCAGGCTTGGGAACCACATAGGTGAAAATAAAATAAATAGATGCTATCACAGCTGCTATAGTTGACATTCTAAGTATCCATTTTCGTTTCTTTCTTTGTTTTTCCTCTTTTATAATACGATCAAGATACCACCACCAATTTTCGGAAGGGATTTTGTTTTTCTCTCGGTAAGTTATAGGGTCAATAAACTCTTTAAGGTTTTTCCAAACAAAACGCGGTTTATCCTTTATTATGTGATCTAAACTATCTAATCTTGATTTCTCGGCAGATAAATCTATCCCTTTTTTTTCCAGTTTCAAAGAAAGCTCTTTTATTTTGTCTCGGAGAATAAGAACATCAATAAGCTTCTCTCCTAAATTCTCCAGCTCCATTAACTGTTTTCTGTACTCTTCTATCTGCTCCCTTAAATAACCTAAAGTTTCCTTTTTTTCTTCGTTCTTTTTTTTCATATATACTTTTGGTTACTTCTTTCTTCCTAATCTTTCCGCAAAGGCTCGGGCATCGGATTTACTTTTTATGCTTCTGAAATCTATAACAATGGAGCCTTTTTGTTCTAGGTGTTTCATAATTCTTTTCATTGCTTTTCCTGTACCAAAAGTCTTAGGATACACATATACTACTGACTTTTTTCCTTCGAGACCAGTGCATCTTCCAATAATGTCGCTTAGTTCCTCAGAAAATTTGCCACCCCAAAATCCCTCAACTGGAGAGCCTACAAATACCAAATCATATGCGAAAAGACTTGGAACTCTGATTCCTCTTTCTGCCTTGATTTTTTCAACCTGATGCCCTTTTGCTTGGAGGGTAGCAAAAACAGTTTCAGTTAAAGTATCAAATTTTTTTGACTGACCCGCATAAATCATCATTATTCTCAATTTTTCCCTCCTCTAAGGGCGAAAGCTAAGTTTTATTGAGTAATTTTTGTTTTTCTTCGGTGGTAAACTTCAACCTGAACTACAAATGTTCTTATCTTGTTTAAATAATTTGCCTGATATGAGCCGTCATAGGATAGTGAAAGTATGGGAAAGTTGGGAAAATCTTTCTCTATCCTTGTAGTAATAGCACTTGTAAGATTTCCTGGCATGCAGGTGAAAGGCATAACGTTTACTACACCAGATCTTCCCCTGTGTATGGAATGAAGGATTTTTCCAACGGATAAAATTGCTTCTCCCCTTAGGGAGCGATGAAGATATTTCTCCCCAAAGCTTATGATCTCTTCAATAGGAGGTTCCTCGAAACCTTTTATTAAATCATGAAAAGGTTCTTCTAATTGTTTTTCAATGTGCTCCTGAAAAAGATTTCTTATTCTGTTTTTTACAAATTCTAAAAGCTTTTTTTCCTTAAGACTTGTTTCTTTGTACATCTCGTTTGTATAAAAGAACCATTCTCTCATGGAAGCAAGTTCAACTTTCACTCCTAATTTTTCAAGTTCATCGATTATAAAGAGGTTACTGTAAGGATTATGTCTTACATATATCTCACCTACAACAGTTACAACGGGTTTTTTGGTATCAATTCTTTTTATTTTTCTAAATTCCTCTGCTGCTTCTCTCATTATAGGATAGAGAGGTTTTTCTTCTCTTATTGCTTTACACACTTTATCCCTGTATTTTTCATATACTTTGTCTGTTTCTCCCTTTTTCACTTCATCAGGACGAATAATTCTTTGCACTTTGCGTAGGATATCAATAGCACATATACCACTCCAAGCAAGTTTGGTAAATTTTATTCCATATCCTCCATAGGAATTTTCAGAACTTAAAGATATTATAGGAATCTCGTGGTAACCTAGTCTTGCAAGAAGGTCCTCTTGGAATTTTTTGTATTGTCCAAATCTACAGGGGCCTTCTGCTGTTCCCATGAAGAAAGCAATTTTTTTAGGATCCTCTCTTTTCAGTACCTTTAGCATATCACCTGTTGTTAGGACACTTGGATAACATTCTCTTCCTGTTGTGTATCTTTGCCCTAAATAAAGAGATTCGTCATCACTTATTGGCATGACCTCTGCTTTTTGACCTAGGGCCTCAAAAGTAGCTTTTAGAGCGTAAGAGTGGTCATCCATGTAGGGGATGTAAAGTGTTCTTCCGTTTGTAGAGAAGAAAATTTTTTTAGGTTTTTTCTTCTTAAGTTCGGGTCTTTTCCCTTTTATACTATCTAGGAATGCCTCAATTCTTGTTATAATTCCAGCTTCAGCTGAGTGCTCATCTATCTGAAGTTCAAGAAAGGGTCTTTCCATC
>CAYRAK010000091.1:0-6464 GCA_964422215.1 uncultured Clostridia bacterium
CGCATCCTTTTTCTTTCAGATTTAAAATAACCTCAAATAATTTATCCACAACTGCTGCTGCTATTCCATTAAAAGGCTCATCAAGAATAAAAACTTCTGAGCCACTTACAAGTGCCCTTGCAAAAGCAAGCATCTGCTGTTCTCCCCCTGATAAGGTTTTTGCTATCTGGGAGGAGCGCTCAGCTAAGGATGGGAAAATCTCATATACTTTTTTTATCTCATCCTCAGGATAAAATTTAGAGTTTAAAAGAGAGGCTGCAATTAAAAGATTTTCTTCCACACTCATATCCCAGAAAAGATGACGCCTCTCTGGAACAAAGGCAACTTTCTTTTTCACTATTTTCTCTGTTGGAAGATTATCTATTCTTTCTCCTTTTAGAATAATTTTTCCTCTCCATATGGGAACAAGCCCTAAAACCACTTTTGCCAGGGTGCTTTTTCCTGCCCCATTTGGACCAATAAGTAAAGTTATCTTTCCCTCATCTACCCTGACATTTATCCCCTCAACCACCTTCATCTTTCCATACCCTGCAACAAGATTTTTCACCTCTAGGCAAGACATCTTCTTCTCCTGCCAAAGTAAGCCTGCAAAACAAGCTCCTCCTCTCGCACCTTATCAGGAGTGCCTTCTGCAATCTTTTTTCCTCTATCTAAAACAATTATTCTCTGTGCAACATCCATAAGCATATCAATATCGTGCTCAATAATAAATATAGAGGTTCCCTCCCTGCAAATTCTTTTTATGGCAGAGGAGAGAAAAAAAGTTTCATTCTGATTTAATCCTGCTGAGGGCTCATCTAAGAGAAGAATCTTTGGATTTGAGGCAATTGCACGGGCAATACCTAAAAGACGTTGCTGACCAAATGTTAAAGAGGTTGCGTCTTTTTTTGCAAAAGATTCAAGACCTAAAAGCTTCAAACACTCATATGCTCTATCTTTTACATATCTTTTAATGTGCCTTGAGGATGATGTGGGAAAAAGAGCTGAAAGAAGACCGACTCTCTCTCCCTCAGGAACTGCCACTTCTACATTTTGAAGAACATTTAAATGCTCAAATACCCTAACATTTTGAAATGTTCTTGCAAGCCCCCTTCTTGTGATAAGATGGGGAGGAAGATTTGTAATATCCTCACCTTTAAGGTACACCTTGCCTGATGTTGGAGAGATAAAACCTGTTATTATGTTAAAAAGAGTTGTCTTTCCAGCACCGTTTGGACCCATAAGCCCAACAAGCTCTTTCTTTTTTACCTCCAGCGATACATTATCTAAGGCTACCAATCCTCCAAAGCGGCAAGATATATTTTCTACCTGAAGCATCTTTTTCCCCTTTTTTTCTAAAAAGACCCGTTGGGGCAAAAATTATAAATATAACAAGAATTATGCCAAACACTATATCCTCAATGTGGGTAACCTTTGTAAGGTCAAGATAGATAAATCCTCCTGCAACTCTTATTATCTCCGGAAGAAGAGCAAGAACAACTGCGCCAAAGGCTGCCCCATAAATTGAATACATCCCCCCTATTACTACCATAGTAATAATTTTTATAGAAAGGGTGACACTGAAGATACCAGGTTCTATGCTTCCGTAGGAGCAATGGGAAAATAAAGCTCCGGCAAAGGATGAGAGAGTGCAGGAAAAAACAAAAATTTTAAGCTTTTCCTTAAAAACATCAATCCCCACACACTCTGCTGCCTCCTCATCTGAGTGAAGTGCCTGAAGTCTTTTTCCAAAAGGGGAACGAGATAGAAGATCACAAAGAAAAATTACAAGAAGTGCAAAAAACCACACAACAAAGTAACGGGAAAGGGGAGAGGATAGCTCAATTTTTCCAAAGCTTATGTAAGGAAGATTATAAAGACCTATCTCTCCTCCTGTTAGAGGTTCTGCTGCTCTAAAAAACTCATGCACCGCCATACCAATTCCAAGAGTTGCAAGGGCAAGGTAGTAACTTTTTAGCTTTAAAACAGGATATCCAATAAAAAAAGCAGCTAAAGCTCCTGTAAATGTTCCAAGAGGGATTGTAAGAAAGGGTGAAAGACCTAGCTTAAGCGACAGTATTGCAGCTGCGTAGGAGCCTATTCCAAAAAATGCAGCGTGACCTAAGGATATCTGCCCTGCAAGACCAACAAGAAGGGAAAGGGATACAGCAAGAATTACAAAAAAACCTGCCTGAAGAAGAGGCTCAAGGGAGTAGGATAAGATATTTTCAAAAATAAAAGGGGCAACAAGAACAGCTCCTGTGAAAAAAATCCACCTAAGATAGTTTCTCATCAAACTCTTCCTCCTAAAATCCCCCTGGGTCTAACATATAAAACCAGTATCATTAAAAGAGGTGCAATGACATCCTTGTAGGAGGATAGAAACTGTGCTCCAAAGGCTTCTGCAATACCTATTATAAGACCTCCGGCAATAGCACCAGGAATACTTCCCATTCCACCAAGAACAGAGGCACAAAATCCCTTAAGACCTAAAACAAGACCAGAGTCTGAGCTTGCATAAAATATGGGAGCAATTAAAGCACCAATTAGACCTGCCATTGCTCCACTTATGAGAAAAGATAAAAGCCTCATCTTTCCAGGAGATATACCCACTATCCTTGCACCAACAATATCCATTGAACAGGCACGAAGAGACCTTCCAAGCTTTGTCTTTTTTAAAAATAAGTTCAAGGTAAAAATTGATGCTGCGCAAACTGCCATGATGAGAAGATACTGAGGATCTATTAAAAGCCCTGATGCATTAAAAGAAGCAGTTTCAAAAAAACCTGGAAATCTAAAATGTGAAGGTCCCCAGGCAAGAGCTGCTGCAGATTTTAAAATAATGGATATGGCAATTGTTATAATGATAAGAGAAACAGGAGATGCATTTTGTGCAGGAAAGATAGCTACCCTTTCAACCAGCATACCAACAAGGGCAACAGATGCTGCAGCAAGAGGAGGAATAAGAAAGAGAGGAACTTTAAGAGAAAAAAGAGAGTATCCTATAAGTCCTCCCAGCATCACAAACTCACCCTGGGCAAGATTTATGATTTTACTGGCACTGAATATAAGAGAAAACCCCACTGCAATTAAAGCATAGATACTTGCCCATCCAAAACCATGAACAATGATATCAAATACCATCTTTATCCTTTAACATAAACAACTCTTTCTGCCTTGCCTTCTTTTCTTTTGAGGGCACCTGGTGCATATATTTTGGTCTTTAAGGTAACTCCTAAATCTTCTGCAATTTTTTTCTCTATGATAGATGCATCTACACCTCTTTCTGCCTCAACATGAATATATGCATTTTGAATCCCATCTTTTTCCTCAACCACAATTTGATAATGTTCCTTAACTTTAGGGATAGATAGAAGAATCCTTTCCACCTGACTTGGGAAAAAGTTTACCCCCTTAACAATAATCATGTCATCAACTCTTCCCTTAATATAATCTATACGAAGATGTGTTCTTCCACATTCACACTTATTTTTTGTTTTTATCGAAGATAAATCTCCACTCCTGAATCGAATAAGAGGAATTGCTTTTCGAGTTAAAGTTGTAAAGACAAGCTCTCCCTCCTCTCCCTCAGAAAGAGGCTCTCCTGTTTCAGGGTCTACAACCTCTACAATATAATGATCCTCCCATACATGAATTCCACTGTGAGAGGGACAGTCCATACCAGTTGTTCCCACACCACCTGTTTCTGTCATACCATAGATATCAAAAACCTCAATTCCTAAACCTTCCTTCAATCTTTTTTTCATCTCGGATGAGAAAATCTCTGCTCCAAAAAGACCCTTTTTAAGAGAAGGAATAGAAAGATTTTTTTCTCTCATAACCTCAAGAATTCTAACCCCATAGGAGACAACAGCTGTTATCACCTCTGTTTTAAGCTCGTTGGCAAGGCTTATCTGCCGAAGCGTATTTCCAGGACCTGTTGGAACCACAAAAAGTCCTGCCTTTCTTGCTCCATGGTAGAATCCAAATCCTCCGTTAAAGAGACCAAAAGAGGGAGTAATTTGAACAACAGTCCCCTCCCCTATTCCTGCCATCCTGTAACAGCGGGCCATACAGGTTGCCCACTGATCTATATCCTCTTCTGTGTAAGCCATTAAAACAGGACGACCTGTGAAACCTGAAGAGGTGTGAATCTCTCTTATCTTCTTTTTATCAACACAAAGATATCCTAAAGGAAAGCTTTCTCTCAAATCTTTTTTGGTCATAAAAGGAAGATATCTAAGATCATCTAAAGACCTTATATCATCTATCTTTATACCTTTCTCATCCATCTTCTTTTTATACAGAAAATTTGAGGTGTAAACGTATCTTAGTGTATCTTTTAACCTTTTAAGCTGAAGCTCTTCAATTACCTCACGAGGTGCACACTCAATATCCTTTTCCCAGTATAAGGTTTTTTTGGAAGCTTCTCTCTGACCCATTTTCTCAACCTCTTTTAAGTTTTATTAATAATCAACTATTTTCCACTTCCCATTCTCTACTGTTATCATAACAAGAGAGTCAACTCCAAGTCCGCAGTGATCCTCCTTTGACATATTGTATATTCCTGATATACCAACATAGCCTTTTGTGTTTTCAATAGCATCTCTTATCTTAGCAGGATCTGTACTTCCTGCTCTTTTTATAGCCTGGGCAACAATCATGAAAGCATCCCAGGCATATCCTGAATGAGTGCTCACAGGACCGTATTTTTCCTCATACATCTTTACAAACTCTTGCACAATCTTTCTTTGTGGATCATCCTCTCTTAGCTGGTCTGCCACAACACACTTTGTTGAGGGCATAACAGTTCCCTTTGCAGCCTCTCCTGCAAGCTTTATATAGATAGGATCCGGCTGACCGTGGCACTGAATTAAAAGCTTATCTGTTCCCAGAGAGGCAAAGTTTCTTGCAACTGTTGCTCCTGCAGGACCTATCGTCCAGCAGATTATTGCCCTGGCAGGTGTTGCGACAAGTTTTCTAAGCTGGATGGTCATATCAATATCTTCTGTCCCAAAGGTTTCCTCTGCCACAATTTCAATCCCTTCTCTTTTTGCGACTTCAAGAAGATCCTTTCTTCCCTCTGCTCCAAAGGCATCATTAGAGGTTATAATAGCAACTTTATCTATATTTTTCTTTTTCAGGTACTTATAGACTCTTTCAACAGCAGTAACAGTTTTTTGAGGAGTTTTAAATACCCATTTCTTGGGAGGCTCAACAGGAGGAGTTCCTCCAACGCAGGCAACAACAGGAATTTTTGCCTTTTCTATGGAACGAAGAAGCGCCATGCAGGTTCCGGTTCTTGTAGGACCTATTACGGCAACAACTTTTTCTCTGTAAACAAGTCTTTCAAATTCTCTTATAGCAACAGAATTTTCTCCTTTAGTATCACCAAAAACAAGTTCAATTTTTTTATCCTCTATTCCTCCCTGCCTTTCAAAATACTCCTTTGCCATTAAGGCAACATTCTTTGAGGGAACACCTATGTGCCTTGCAGGGCCACTTAAGGCAAAAAGACAGCCTATTTTTATAACCTCACTTTCTTTTTCCTGGGAAAGGGAAACAGCTGTAAATGTGCCCATAAAAAGACAGAAGGTAAAAAAAGCCACAAGGTAAACTACAAGTTTTTTCCTCATCTTTACATCTCCTTTCTTTTTTGATTTTTGGTTATTTTACCCCAGGGAGAGACTGGATAAGTGATGAATCGAGGTCATACATAAATAAAAAATGTGGCATTCAGGTAAAATTTGAAAGTTTTGGCAGGATTATGTAAGGACCTCGACTCCTCTTATCTTCTCTTTCTCCTCTTATCTTATCTCAAAGAGCTTTTATAAGTTTAATCATATTTTCTTTTTTGTCAACCACGCCGCGTTAAGCCATATATAAGAGACCCCCGGGTATGTTATATTAAGGTTTGACTTATTTAATTATTGTGCCATACTTATATCAAAATTAAACTGAGGAGTTTATAAAAATGTCAAGAATGTTAACTCCGACAGAGATTGCTAAAAGATTAAACCTTCACCCTAATACAGTAAGAGATTATTTAAAAGCAGGCATTCTTCCAGCAATAAAACTTGGTAGAGTTTGGAGAGTAGAGGAAAAAGACCTTGAAGAATTTATCAGAGCAAGAAAACAAAAGGTAAAGCAATGAAAGTGATAGGTTATGTTAGAGTTTCTACTGAGGAGCAGGCAAGAGAGGAGATATCTCTTGAGGCTCAGGAAGCAAAGATAAAGTCTTATGCTGAACTTCACAGCTTAGGGAAAAAGGTAAAACAAAGGAGAGAGAAAGAAAATGAGCAAAGTAACAATCAAGATTGACTTTGAGGAACTAAAGGAGGCTATCTCTAAACTTTCTGATGATGAGAAAGAAGCTCTTTTTTTTGAACTTAACCCTGTCTGGGGGAAAGCTTTACAAAAAATGGAGCAAGAAGCTTTAAAGAACCTTAGGGAAGGAAAAACTATATCGTTAGAAAAAGTGGAAG
>CAYRAK010000092.1:0-6423 GCA_964422215.1 uncultured Clostridia bacterium
TTTTTCTCCTCTCCCGCTCTTTTTATAAGTTCCTTTTCCCGGGCTTCAATTTCTTTTTCCATTCTCTCTATTATGTGTTTATTTTCCTCTTTGAGAAGATGTCTAAATCTTCCTTGAGTTTCTAAAAACTCTTTTAATGGTCGTCTTTCCTTTGGTTTATAGGTTATTCTGTATTTACCGTTTTCCACTTCATAAAGAGGCCAAAATCCTGTAAGTACCGCTAATTTAGCAATCTCTATAGTTTTCTCAGCCGGATATCTCCATCCTCTAGGACAAGGCGATAAAACATTGATAAAACTCGGACCATCTACCGATAACGCCTTTTGGACTTTTCTTATAAGGTCCATATGATAACCAGGAGAAGCTTGAGCCACATAAGGGATATTGTGAGCGGCTACAATCTCTGTAAGATTTTTTCTTGACTCTGATTTTCCTTCAGGTATGGCTTTTCCTGGGGGAGATGTTGTAGTATGAGCTCCTAGAGGACTTGCGCTTGAGCGTTGTATTCCTGTATTCATATAGGCTTCGTTATCGTAGCACACATAGAGTATCCTATGTCCTCTCTCCAGTACTCCAGAGAGTGATTGTAGACCAATATCGTAGGTTCCTCCATCCCCACCGAAAACAATGAATCTTATATCTTCTTTGATTTTTCCCTGTTTTTTAAAGACACGATAGGCAGTTTCTACTCCAGAGAGTGTGGCAGCAGCATTCTCAAAAGCACAGTGAATCCAGGGAACTTTCCAGGCAGTATAAGGATAAATTGTAGTTGCTACCTCAAGGCATCCTGTTGGAGAAGCAACTACTACTGGTTTGTCTGCAGCTAAAAGTACCTGTCTTACAATTATTGGAGCTGCACATCCTGGACAAAGTCTATGCCCGCGGGATAAAAGCTCTTTTTTATGAGAAAGTTCTTTTAAAGAAGGCATTTTTCTTCTCCTTCTGTTATCTGTTTCACTCTCTTACTCCTAGATAGTTTACAAGATTTTCAACCTTTTTGGATTTTCTTATTTTGTTAAGATCTTCCACAACTTTTTTAATGTGTTCCACTGATGTTTCTCTTCCTCCTAAACCATAGATGTAGTTTATAACAAGTGGTCTTTTGTTTAGCTCATAAAGAGCAGACCTTACTTCTAAAAATACAGGTCCTCCTAGAGCTCCAAATGAGGCTGAGCGATCCATTACCGCAACACAGGCCTTATCTTTTAGGTTGTTTTGTATATCTTCATATGGAAAGGGACGAAAAGCTCTTATCTTTAAAAGACCCACATTTTCTATACCATTTTCCTTGAGTTCTTCTATAGTAGCCTTAATAGTCCCTGCAGTTGAACCAAGAGCTGCTATTACCATATCCGCATTTTCCATATTAAATTTCTCGACAAGTTCGTAACTTCTTCCAGAAAGTCTTCCATACTCCTTTCCCACCTCTTTTATAACCGGGATAGCCTTCTCCATTGCATCAACTTGCTGTCTTTTGTGTTCAAAATAGTAATCGAAAAGGTCAAGAGGACCGTAGGTTACAGGATGTTTTAAATCTAAAAGAGAATGCTCTATTTTGAATTCTCCTATGAAATTTTTAACCTCTTCATCCTCTAAAATTTCCACTCTTTCTGTCTCATGAGATATGATAAATCCATCGAAACAAACCATTACCGGAAGAAGCACATTTTTATTCTCACCTATTTTTACTGCCTGAATTAGATTATCATAAACTTCCTGACAGTTTTCACTGTAAAGCTGAATCCACCCAGAATCTCTTGCTCCCATTGAATCAGAGTGGTCACAGTGAATATTTATAGGACCACTTAAAGCCCTATTTGCAACTGCCATTACTATAGGTAATCTGTAAGAAGCTGCAATATAGAGAACTTCCCACATAAGAGCAAGTCCATTAGCGCAAGTGGCAGTCATAGCTCGTGCTCCTGCTGCTGCAGCACCAATGCAAGCACTCATTGCAGAGTGCTCACTTTCAACTCTCACCATTTCTGTTTTTACTATTCCATTTGCTACAAATTGGGAATAATTTTGAACAATTTCAGTTTGTGGTGTTATAGGATAAGCTGCCACAACATCCGGATTTATCTGACGCATAGCCTCTGCTGCCGTTTCATCACCGGTTAATGCAAGTATTTTTTTTGCAAGCGTTTTTGCCATCATTCGCTCTCCTTTTTACTTTTCTCTTGTTGATATTTAGATTCCTCCTCCATTTTTATAGCATCAAATGGACAAACATTGGCACATATTCCGCATCCTTTACAGTGCTCATAATGAAAGCCTTTTGTTTTTTCCTCTTCCACTATTATACACCCATCAGGACAGTATATCCAGCATAAAAGGCAATTTTTACATTTTTCTTTATCAAGAATTGGGCGAAAGGTTCTCCAACCTCCGGTTAAATATTTTTCCGCATTTCCTGCCTCTAAAATAATTCCACCTATAGGAATTTCTTTCCATCCTTTCTCTTTCATTCGGACTTAACCTCCTCATAAGCCTTTCTTATTGCAGAGATGTTTCCCTCAACTATTTTAGAGATGAACTTTTTTCCAAATTTTTTCTTAACCCCTTCTAAAAGAGTGTCTAAACTCACAATGGGAAGAACTTTTATAAGGGCACCTATCATGGGCATATTGGGAAGATTTCTCTCAAAAATTTCCAAAGAGATGGATGTGGCATCAACAGTATAAATTTTACCATCTGCTAAATTAAGCTTTTTCCGGATATTCTGGGGTTTCTCATTTGTATTAACCAATAAAACTCCTTCCTTTGGCAATCCTTCAGTTACATCTACTACATCCAGGAGAGTAGAATCAAGTACAACAACAGCATCAGGATTTGTAACTCCGGAGTGAATGTAGATAGGATTGTCACTTATCCTGGTATAAGCCTTAATGGGAGCTCCTTCTCTTTCTGGACCATACTCTGGGAATCCCTGAATGTACTTACCCTCATCTAAGGCACTTTCTGCTAAGAGAAGAGCAGCTGTTTTTGCTCCTTGGCCAGCCCTACCATGCCATCTAACTTCAATTATTTTTTTCATAGCGCCTCCTTTCTTGCAATAGGCAGGTTAAAAATCACTATATTGTAATAAAAATAAGTCAGTTGTCAAATTTGCAACCCTGAGGTCAGGACTTTTTTGTTGGCTTATTTAGGGATCAGGTTCCCTCTGTTTTCTCCAAGGTAGAAAGAGCCACTTTGAGAGCCTCTCTCACCCAGGATTCCTTCAAGGAGAGTGTAAGATCAGGAGAGGAAAGAGCATTTTGAATCTTTGATATTAGTTCTTTTTTCTCACCTGCTTTATAATTTTTCTTTTCCTCACTTACCTGAAATACAGGTTCTTTCCTAGTTTGAATTAGAATGTCAATGATGCGAAGTATTAATGAGAGATCCCGTTCATCTAGCCATTCACTCACCTTCAAAAGTTTCTGTCTTTTCTTGTCTTTAAGTAAATTCTTGATGTCCTCAGGAAGAAGGTCTAACAATTTAACAACACTCTCGTCTTCAAAAAAATAGCTTAAAGGAACAGAAAAGGATTTTCCTATGCGTTCCAACATTTTAAGAGAGGGATACTGTTCTCCCCTTTCTATCTTTCCTATATAGGTATAATCAACTTTTCCTTCAATACGGCTGGCAAATTCTTTTTGTGTCAAACCAAGTTTTTTTCTTAAGTTTCTAAGTTTTTCTCCTATACTCATTCTTTCCTCACATTTGCTATATACTAAATCATTTGCCTTGATTGTCAATTTTAATGATTATTTAACTATATTTTTTCTTGACAATAATAATTATTTATCCTATCATAAATAACCATGGGTATAGATAAACGAGAAATATTTGAAAAGCTAATTAAAGGAAATTTTTGGAGAAATCTTTCTTGTGAAGAAATCAGATTATATTTATTATTAGTTGTTGTAGCCGATGATAAAGAAGGGAAGGGTAAAATAAACTTAGAAGAAATAAGCACTTACTTAAATTTAAACTTAAATGAGTTAAAAAAAGCAATCTATAATCTGCAAAAGTTAGACTTAATACGAATAAACTATTGTGGAGGTAGTATCCAATTTCAATTTTTATTCCCCTTTATAAATCCTAAGGATTCTTAGTTTTAGGAAGCAAGAATGAGATTTGTTGATTTATGGCAAAGAATTCACCATAAATTTTCTATTTTGATTCCCTCAAATAAGAAAATAAAGCAAAAACAACTTTTCTCTTTGTTGGATATAAATCAGAAAATTCTCTCCCAACAAAGTTTATCCCATCTTTTTCAATGTATTATGCAACAGGGTGCAAAGTTTTTGCATGTTGATGCAGTAAAGATTAAATTATCTTTCCCGTTTTTCTCAGATGAATTTTTTTACAATTTAACTCCATTTAAAGAGGGGAAATTTGTTTCTTTGCTTGCTTTGCCTCTTCAAAGCAAAAAAGAGATTTTAGGGATGCTATCTTTTTACAGTAAAGATAGAAAAGAATTTAGTCTTCTTGAGATAAAAATAGCAGAGGTTCTTGCCTCTCAGGCTACCCTTGCTATACTGGACAGGCTCTATATTGAAAAAATTAAAAAAATAGCTACAATAGAAAAACTAACCGGACTTTATAACCAAAGTTATTTCTATTATCGTCTTGAAGAGGAGGTAGCAAGAGCTTCTCGCAATGGTTGCCAGTTATCTTTGCTTTTTATGGATGTGGACAAATTGAAAGAAATCAATGATACTTATGGACACATCATAGGAGATAAAATACTGCAGCTTGTTGCAAAAAGTATAAAAAGTAGAATAAGAAAGATGGATATTGCTTTCAGATATGGAGGGGATGAATTTGTGGTTATTTTACCTCAGGTAAGTTCGGAAAAAGCTTCTTTAATAGCAGAAAGAATAAGGCGGGAGATTAAAAAGGTAGCCTGCTCTTATTTCGTGAGCTTAAGTTTTGGAGTTGCATCTTTTCCACAGGATGCAAAAGAACCCCGGGAACTTCTGGATAAAGCTGACCAAGCAATGTATCAGGCAAAACGCAAAGGAGGTGATAGAATAGAGAGAATAAATAGTAAAATAATGGAAAAACCTGAAAAATCTTACAGGGGCTACCTGTAGCACGGAGATTAAAAATGTATAAATTTTACATTTTTTTAGTGGCGGTGCTTATGTTGGTTTTAATTGTCTTTAGTTCTTACGCTCTGGCTAGTTCTGATTATATATGGGTTTACAAAGATGAAAATTATACCACTCAGGCAACCGCATTTGATGATGGAGATACAGTATATATTAAGGTTACAGATTATGTAACATCTACCATTTCAGCTACCGCAACAGTTACCAATATTAGTATTGAGTACTCCATAGAAGTTCCTCTAACAAATTCAGAAACCCCAACAATCTCGGAAGACCCTACCTTATACTTTGGTGAATTTAAAATTCAATCCTCCTGGGAAAATTTGCAAGAGAACTTACGTATGCTTAGTGGGCAAACAGCTACTATCACGGTTGATCTTGATGGTCTGGGTGATGCTGCAACAGCACAAATAGTAGCTTTATACACACCACCTCCTCCAACCAATCTTAAGGCAAAATCTATAGCAGGAGGTAGGATTAAACTATCATGGGATGCATCTTCTCCTCAGGATACTGTTGAGAAATATAACATTTACCGAGGTACAACACCAGGAGGGGAAGATTACACAAATCCGATTCATGAGGTTTTAGCTAGTGGTTCCTCTTATGAATGGATAGATTCAGATGTAGAAATGGGCAGGACCTATTATTATACAGTTAAGGCTGAAGATAGAACAGGAGATGAAAGTGAAGCCTCGGGTGAGGCCTCAGCTAAAGCAAAAAAGAAACTTCTTGTATGTGATTTTAAGTCAAAAGTTGTAAGATCAGATTCTCCTTTAAAGGTTGTGTTTTACGTAAGCGGGGAAAGCTCCAGGATATCTATAAAAGTCTTTAATTTAAACGGAGAGATAGTAAAAGAAGACCATCTTTTAGCTTCCTCTGAGGAGGAGGTTGAGTGGAGCTGGAATGGCAAGAACATGTTTGAGCAGAAAGTTAACAATGGTGTTTATATTCTGCTTATAGAGGCTACAGATCCTTATGGAGAGAAGGAGGTTGAGAAAAAAATAATAGGAGTCCTTTTTTAAACTTAAGAAAGTGATTCGAAGTTTAATTATATCTCCCATCCAAACATAGAAATAAGGATTTTAAGGAGCATATTGGCAAGGAGGCCTGCTGCTATATCATCAAGTACTACTCCCCATCCTCCCTTAAGGGTTTGAAGTTTGTCTATATTAAAAGGTTTTATTATATCAAATAAGCGAAAAAAAAGGAATCCCAGTATTAAAAAACCAGGAAAAGGGGGTATTCCTATCATACCTACAAGAAACCCTGCGATCTCATCAATTACAATAAAACGATGGTCTTTATCTTTAAAAATTTT
>CAYRAK010000093.1:0-6405 GCA_964422215.1 uncultured Clostridia bacterium
AAACCATCTCCTACGAAGTTAAAAGCCAAAACAGTCACGATGACAAAAATACTGGGAATCAAAAGCCAGGGATAGATAGCAACAGAACGGATAGCTTGCGCATCTTGCAAAAGAACTCCCCAGCTAATAGCTGGAGGCTGGAGTCCTAAGCCTAAAAAGCTCAGGGCTGTTTCTGCTAAGATCATCTGAGGTATAGCTAAAGTAACATATACTATAATATAGCTTAAAAAACCAGGTAGAAGATGTTTAGTTATGATGCTCCATGAGGGTGTTCCAGAGATCATAGATGCTAGAATATAATCTTCATTTTTTAAACTTAAAATCTTTCCTCTTACTACACGGGCAATTTGGGTCCAGCCTACGAGGGAAAGAATAATAGTTATACCAAAATAAATCTTAATCGGATCCCAATCAGCAGGCACAGCTGCTGATAAGGCCATCCAGAGCGGTATTTGAGGGAGAGAGAGTAAAAGTTCTATTACCCTCTGGATGATAATATCAGTCCTTCCCCCGAAGTAGCCAGAAACTCCTCCAAGTAAACATCCTATAATAAAAGATAGAGACACTCCCACTAAACCTATAGATAAAGAGATACGTGAAGCATAGACATTGCGAGAGAATAAGTCTCTGCCCATTTTATCCGTTCCGAATAAAAATAATACCCCTTCTTTCACTCCAAACAAATGAATATCTGTCTCAAATAAGTTCCAAAATTTATATCGGTCGCCATGGACAAAAAAATAAATGTAATTTTTTTTACTTGTATCCTCAGTGTACACCCTTCGCATTGTTTCTGGATCAATTGTCTTTTTCAAAGAATAAACAAAGGGTCTAAGATGGAATTTTCCCTTATCGTCGAAGAAATGAATTTTTTGTGGAGGAGCGTACAAATATTTTTTATTCCGTTTATGGGGATCATATGGAGAAATAAACTCGCAGAATATTGCCATAGAATAAAAAATTAATAAAATTGCTATCCCAACAAGTGCCAGCTTATGCTTCTTAAACTTTCGCCACATAAGCTGCCACTGAGAGGCTACATAAATTTTTTCTGCTTTTTCGATTTTTTCTTTAAAATTCATTGTATTATTTTATCTCCTCTTAATCCATCCTGATACGAGGATCTATCAACATTAATAAAACATCAGAAACAAAAACTCCAATTACGGTTAAAAAACATACTGAAGTCATTAAAGCTCCTGCCAGATACATATCCTGGGTCTTTAATGCTTTAAGGAAAAGAGGACCCACGGTTGGTAAATTAAGTACTATAGCTACAAGAGCCCCACCAGAGATAATTTGAGGAAAGACCCATCCCATAGTACTAATAACAGGATTAATAGCTACTCTCACGGGATATTTAAAGAAAAGTTTTTTTTCTGAAACTCCCTTGGCTCGGGCAGTAATTACGTACTGCTTCCTAATTTCGTCTAACAGGCAACCCCGCATGATTCTTTGAATTCCAGCTATACCATATGTACCAATAATAACCACAGGAATAGGTAGATGCATCAGCATATTCGCAAATTTAGCGATGCTCCATGGAGCATCAAGGTACTCAGGAGAGAAAAGACCAACTGCATTAATACCTAGATATTTATAAAAAAGAAATATCAAAATTAAAGCTAAAAGGAAATTGGGCGTTGCCAGACCAATAAAACCAAGAACAGTAAAAATGTAATCACCAATTTTGTACTGACGTGCAGCTGAGTAAATGCCTATGAATATACCCCCAATATATGCAAAAGCAAAGGAAAAAAGATTAACTACTATTGTCAATGCTAGGCGTTCCCATAACAATTCTTTCACAGGAAGGTTCCACCCAAAGGATATTCCAAAATCTCCATGAAACATTCGCCATATCCATTTAAAATACTGGAGATATATTGGTAAATCTAAGCCATATTGTCTTTTTAGTGATTCAATCTGCGCTTTATCAATTTCATGACCGCTCATTTTCAATTCCATTATATAGCTAGTGAGAAAATCACCAGGAGGAAGCTGAATAACAATAAATCCAATAACAGACACCACCATTAGCACGATAACCATATACAGAAATCGACGTAAAAAGAAGAATAACATTTTTGCACTTCTCCAAAACAACTATCTAAATTCTATTATAAGAAATATTCGCAGATCTATTTTAACAGCACTTTATTAATCTTGTTTAGCTACAAGCTTGCCTCCTTCCTGGTAAATCATCATTTAACTCAGGAAGGAGGCCAGTTTTTAATAACTTAAGTCATATTATCTTTTCCCAGATGTTTACCGTTTATTTCCAATACCACTGCTCGGGGTGATAAATCATCCAGAAGCGATAAGAATAAACAAACAGACCTTTATCTTTTACATTTCCCAGACCTCGCTTTGTCAAACACGGCTTGGGAGCCAATCCTATTATACCAATATGCCAGAGGTTTTTCAAAGCCATGGAGACCAGTTCCTTTCCAATTCTTTTATATCCTTCTGACCCAAGAGGTTGTTTCTGAAAATCCTGAGCTAATTTATACCATCTCTTTACCTCTTCTGGTGGCTCTATACCCTGCTTTCCGTTGCTGTTTATCCAACGTACCCACTCAACACTATTAGGTGCAGGTCCAAGTCCTGATTGAAAAGTGGGGTTTGCGTAAAAACCAAGCTCCGTTGTTTGATCAACATTCCATATTGTTAAATCCAGCTCTCCAGCAGAACTACGTTGTCCAAAGAGAGTCTGATCTATCAGTTTTGTAGATACTTTAACTCCTATATCTTCCCAGTAACGTTTGAGCAACTCCGCAAGCACGTCCATCTTGCTTTCCAGCATTACATACTCTATATTTATACTTAATGTTTTACCATCGGGTCTTAGACGATATTCGTGGTTTTTATCCCACTTTAGCCCCATCTCATCTAAGAGTTGATTTGCTTTCTCAGGATTGTATTCAGCGTAGTAATTTCCCATCCAGTCCTCATAATAGCTCACATCAGGAACAATTGTACCTGCACGAGGAGTAGCCAACCCTCTATATATAACCTCATTTACCTCCTCACGATCAATAGCAAGAGATAGAGCCTGTCGAAATCTTACATCATTAAAAATCTTACGCAGGACAGGATCCTTGTGAGTTAAGTTTAGTCTTACATCTAATACATTACCCCTACCATCATACCATATCCTAGCCCAATAGTCACCTTTATCCTCATTTTCCTTATAAAGAGGATAATTATCCATACTTGAAAATTGTAGGAGATAGTCAAGTCCTCCAGCTATTGCTGACATGCTCACTGCTTCCATATCCTCAAATAGTAGTCTATCCTGTTCGTAGATGTATGGAAGTTGATTTCCAGCTGGATCTATCTTCCAGTAATATGGATTTATCTCAAAGTACTTATTCCCATAGCTATCTACCCTAGTCATTGTCCAGGGATCAATAGTAGGAACATTAACATCCCATCTCTGTTGAACTTCATCAGGATATTCATATTGAAACAACTGAACCCAACTATCAAATCCTCTGCTCTTTGCTAATTCATTTGCTTGAGGATTATACTTTATATGATATTTTTTTAGAAAATGTTTAGGGGCAAAAGGGATCTGATAATACATTCTGTTCTCGTAAGCAAGAGCAACAATTATACTTGGATAAGGAACGTCAAAATAGAACTTAACCGTATAGTCATCCACTTTCTCCACATTTACCAATGAACGCCATATCTCTGGCCTAGTTGGCACAAGTTGATCGTTTGAGAGTAAATCCTCGTACCAAAAAACAAAATCATCAGCAGTAAAAGGAGCACCATCACTCCATTTCATTCCACGCCTAAGATATATAGTCAAGGTTTTGTAATCCTCTGAGAATTCCCAACCCTTAGCAACATTGGGAGATACACTCTTTAAATCCGGGGATATCATCAACAGAGGTTGTGTGCGTGCAGTCCAACACTCTGCTCCTCCGGTGGTGGGTGAGAGAGCAGCACATCTTATTTTTCCACCGTACTGCCCAATTTCTTCAAGAGGCACCATTACCATAGGTTCCTCTGGAAGCCGTTCCTCAACTGGAGGAAGCTCTCCTTTAGCTACCTTCTCTCTAAGCACAGGAGCTTCATTAAATTTTGTTATTTTCTTTCCAGTAAGCTTCTCATACTCAGATAAAGTTGAGTAGAAATTTACCATTCCCTCAACAAGATTTTTTGCCTTAAGAGGAACCTGGTTACTCGTAATCGTAAAAACTAAAATCAACAGCACCACGGGAAAAATTTTTCCTTTTTTCATCGTAACCCTCCATTATGTAGCATACTAAAACTTTTATGGGAAATTCTTCTTTCTCAAGGCTAATGGACCTTTTATCTATCTAATCTCACCACCTCCTCCCGGTCCTTATTTAGCCTTCTTCCTCTAAAATAGTTAATTTATACTTGATTTTAAATTCACTTTTTGTTAGATAAACTTCCGCAAAAAACATTTTTTAGAATCTGTCTTTTCTCCATCCAAGATAAGGATATACTCTTTTAAACCCCGATTCTTTCGAACTTAACAGGATTTTCTAACAACCAGTGATGTCTTTAACACAATATTTTGTTTTTCTCGAGGACCTTCATTTAATAATCTTTGCATCAGAAGTTGCCCCGCAGTTGCTCCAATTGTGTATGTAGGCTGTGAAATAGCAGTTAAAGGAGGATCAAGAGCCTCAGCCCACTCCAAATCATCAAATCCAATAACTGCAACATCTTTTGGAATATTTTTCTTCAGTCTCTTTAAAGTAATATAGGCCCCTATTGTCATAAGGTTGTTAGAAGAAAAAATAGCTGTAGGTGGTGACTTAAGTTTAAGTAAAGCTTCTGTAGCCTTTATACCTCCTTCTATTGTAGAGTTCCCTTCCACTATCAATGATTTATTTATATCTATTTTGTACTGCTTTAATGCATTTATATATCCCTTTAGTCTTTCCTGAGTAGTGGTAGCCTCTTTAGATCCTGTAATAATCCCGATTCTTCTGTGACCTAATTTAATTAAATGCTCGACCGCAATAAATGCACCATGAACATTATCGACAGTAACTGTATCAGCATCTATATCTTCAGGACGCCTGTCAATACATACTATAGGAATACCCCTCACCTTAAAGGATTTAAGAAGAGAAACTTGAGAATTGGTGGGAGATATAATTAATCCATCGACTCTCTTCTCCAGCATTACACGAAGGTATCTTTCCTCTTTGACAGGATCTTCATCGGTATTGCAAAGAATTATACTATATCCAAATTTATTAATGGTATTCTCAATACCTCTTATCAAAGGTGGATAAAATGGATTGGATATATCAGAAACACTTATACCTACCGTCTTTGTTTGTTTTTTAACAATGGCTCTAGCACTTCCATCAAGAAAATACCCCAGTTTCTTTGCAGTTTTAAGTACTTTCTTTTTAGTATGTGGATGAACATTAGGCATTCCTCGCATTACTCTTGAAACAGTACTTGGTGAAACACCAACTTTTTTTGCTATATCTTTTATGGTAATATTCTTCATTTCTGTATTTTCTTTGATGCAACGTTTTCATAATTAAACTATTTAAGGCCCATTTTTTGTCAAGCAAATAGATAGATATTTTCTTTACATTTTTAGAAGAAAGTTTACTTAAAATAAGGAATTTATACATTTTTTTGTCAACTAAATAAGATAATCACAACAAAATCAACGAAAAATTTCGGAAATATTCATCTAAAATTGACACCAAAGATGAGAAATGCATATAATAATTACAAGACAACTTTGGATTAAAAAGGTGAGGAAGTGAAAGAAATAGTAAGATTTGGGGTATCTATGGAAAAAAAACTACTCCAGGATTTTGATAAGCTCATTTCCAAAAAAGGCTACACCAACAGATCAGAGGCAGTACGAGATCTTATAAGAAACTATCTTGTGGAAGAGGAGTGGCGAACAGGAAAAAAGGAGATGGTAGGAACAATTACTTTAGTTTACGATCACCATAAAAGAGGACTTACAGATACTCTCACTGACCTTCAACATCATGCCCATGGTCTTGTTATATCCACCATGCATCTTCATCTTGATGAGAAAAACTGTCTTGAGATTTTAGCAGTAAAGGGAGCAGCCAATAAAATTAAAGCTTTTGCAGATAGACTGATGAGTACTCCTGGGGTAAAACACGGAAAGCTTACAATGACTACTACAGGAAAAGAGCTTTCCTAAGGTTAGACCCAAATCTACCTGGAGTAGTAATATCTTTTTCTATTATATATCTTGGAATCTATAAGATCTTTTTCTTTAAGAATCTGCACATATTTAATTACCTCATTGCGTGAAATTCCAAGAGAATTTGAAATATCCTCCAGACTAACAGGCCTTCTTCTCAGCATACTTAATATATTATCTTCTATGCCCTTATCACATATTTTTTG
>CAYRAK010000094.1:0-6380 GCA_964422215.1 uncultured Clostridia bacterium
GGAATAAGTATTGGAAGTCTTTTTGGATGGCTTCGCAACTGGGCAGGATTTGAGGGTATTGCCATGCTCTGTTATGATGACCCAGAACTTGTAGAGGAAATGGTTTCTCATCTTGCCACACTTACCTGCTCTGTTATAAAAAAAGCAGTAGAAGAAATTAAAATCGACTATGCAGCAGGATGGGAAGATATGTGCTTTAACAGGGGTCCTATCATCTCTCCAGATATGGTTCGAAAATTTCTTGTGCCAAACTATAAACGTATAACAGATGTACTTAGAAAAAATGGTTGTGATATAATTTATACTGATTGTGATGGTAATATTAACCAGATGATTGATCCCTGGTTAGAAGGCGGGCTTAATGGAATATTTCCTGTTGAAGTTGCAGCAGGATCTGATCCTGTTGCTATTCGCAAAAAATATAAGGATAAGGTGGTTATCCTTGGAGGAATAAATAAGCGTGCTTTAATTGCGGGAAAAGATGCTATAAGAAAGGAGATAAAACGCATAAAGCCTTATGTTTTAGAGGGAGGCTGGATTCCTCACGTTGATCATCGATGTCCACCTGATGTAACCTTTGAAAACTATCTTTACTATTTGGATGTTAAACGTGAAACCTTTGGTATTCCAAAACCTGAGGAATTTGAGAGAAGAGCTGAGGTGCAGAAAATAAAATCAAAATGGAGAGGGAAGTCTCTAGCTGTATAAAGTATAAAAGAACCTCTCGCCAGTATCTTCTTATTTATATATAATTACTACTGAATATCGGAAAGGAAAAATGATAATTTTTCTGTTCCTAATCATAATTATCATTGTTGGGGCTTTATTCATTTACTTTATAGGTATAAAGTATCCTTTATACATTGCAGAGAAAATGGAAAAAAGGGAAGAGGAAAAAAGAAGAAAAAAGAGGGGATGGTAAAAGTGAAAAAAGAAAAAAAAGCCCTTCTTGTTCTAGAAGATGGCAAAGTTTTTGAGGGAAAAGCATTTGGAAAAGAAGGAGAAGCCACAGGAGAGGTAGTTTTCAACACCAGTATGATGGGATATGAAGAAATACTTACCGATCCTTCTTACAAAGGTCAAATGGTTACTATGACTTATCCTCTAATAGGAAACTATGGAATAAGTACCAAAGATTTTGAATCATCAAGACCTTGGGTGGAAGGATTTATTGTGAGAGAGCGCAGTAAGATATTCAGCAACTGGCGAGCAAAAACATCTCTTGATAGTTTCTTGAAGGAATACAACATTGTGGGTATAGAAGGAGTCGACACAAGGGCCTTAACAAAACATATAAGACTTCAGGGAGCAATGAAAGGAATAATCTCCACCCAAGATACGGATGTTAAAAGTTTAACCGAAAAAGCAAAACATTGTCCCGGAGTTATAGGACAGGATCTAGTAAAAGATGTCACCTCCAAGGAGAGCTGGTGGTGGAAAAAAGAAGGAGAATATAAAATAGTTGTAGTAGATTGCGGTGTAAAGTACAATATTTTAAGAGAACTCAGTGTTCTTAACTGTAAAGTGCAAGTTGTTCCAGCAAAGACCAGTGCTTATGAAATTTTAAAACTAAAGCCAGATGGAGTCCTTTTTTCTAACGGTCCAGGTGATCCCTCCGCTGTTCCTTACATTGTGAATACAGCAAAGGATTTGATCGGAAAACTTCCCATTTTTGGAATTTGCCTGGGTCACCAAATTTTAGCTCAAGCCCTTGGTGGGAAAACTTACAAGCTCAAATTTGGCCACCATGGAGGAAACCACCCTGTAAAGGATCTTAAAACAGGGAAAATTGCTATAACTGTGCAAAACCATGGCTTTTGTGTAGATATAGATTCTCTTCCAGACGAGGTCGAGATAACCCATATTAATCTTTATGATAATACCCTAGAAGGTATACGTCACCGGGAACTTCCTCTCTTCTCAGTTCAGTTTCACCCTGAGGCCTCCCCTGGTCCTCATGATGCTGTTTACCTTTTTCAAGAATTTATCAAACTTATAAAAGAGAGTAGATAAGGAAAAAGGAGGGCAAAATTTTATGTGGGTCAATCCAGAAAAATATGATGTTATCGTAGTGGGAGGAGGTCATGCCGGAATTGAGGCAAGTCTTGCTGCAGCAAGAATGGGTCTTCATACCCTCCTTATAACCATGAATATAGAAACAATTGGCCTTATGTCCTGTAATCCTGCAGTAGGAGGAGTAGGCAAAGGACAACTTGTTAAGGAAATTGATGCTCTAGGAGGTGAGATGGCAAAAGCCGTCGATGCCACCGCTATCCAGTATCGTCTCCTTAACACAAAAAAAGGCCCTGCTGTAAGATCTACCAGAGCCCAGGTTGACAGACAGGCCTATCGTTTATACATGAAAAAAGTTGTAGAAAATGAGCCCAATCTTGATCTTAACCAAGCCATGGTGGAGAAAATTTTAGTAGAAAATGGGAAAGTAAAAGGAGTTTTAACTAACTTGGAGGAAATTTTTATAGGAAAGTGTATTGTAATAACCCCAGGAACTTTTCTAAATGGACTTATCCACATTGGACTTAATCATTTTCCTGGAGGAAGAATTGCCGATTTTCCTTCTATAAAACTTTCAGAGAACATAAAAGAGCTTGGATTTAAAGTAGGAAGATTTAAAACGGGAACTTGCCCCAGACTGGATGGAAAAAGTATAGATTTCTCAAAAATGCAAGTACAGCCGGGAGATGAGAGTTGTACCGGATTTTCTTTTTCTACAAAGGAGGTCAAATTAAAACAACTTCCTTGCTACATCACTTACACAAATGAAAAGGTTCACAGGATAATAAGAAAAAATCTTGACCGATCTCCTCTTTATACTGGGATTATCAAAGCTACCGGGGTAAGATACTGTCCTTCTATAGAGGATAAGGTAATAAAGTTTCCTCAAAAGGAAAGACATCAAATATTTTTAGAACCAGAGGGTATAGAGACTCATGAGTATTATCCAAACGGCCTTTCAACAAGTCTTCCTCTAGATGTTCAATTTGAAATCCTTCGAAACATTGAGGGTCTTGAAAACGTCAAAATAATGCGACCGGGATATGGAATAGAACATGATTATTCAGACCCTACACAGCTTAAACCCACTCTTGAAACAAAACTAGTAGAGAATCTTTTCTTTGCTGGACAAATCAATGGAACAACAGGGTACGAAGAAGCAGCCGCTCAAGGTCTTATAGCAGGTATAAATGCTGCACTAAAGATAAAAAACCAGCCACCTTTAATTCTTGACAGATCATCATCCTACATAGGAGTACTTATAGACGATCTTGTAACAAAAGGGACAAATGAACCTTACAGAATGTTTACATCAAGAGTAGAATATAGACTCCTTCTTAGAGAAGACAATGCTGACCTCAGACTTACAGAACTTGGACGGAAGATAGGCCTTATCCCAAAGGAACGTTATCAGGAGGTAAAGGAGAAGAAAAAAGCTATTAAAGAGGAGATAAAAAAACTTGAGAGCATTAAGATTTACCCTCTCCCTGAAATAAATGACAAATTAAAAAAACTTAAATCAACTCCTATAAGTTCCCCCTCAAATCTTAAAGAGATTTTAAAACGCCCTGAGATCAAATATGAGGATCTGAAACTTTTTTCTCCTTCTCTACAAGAAGTAAAAAATGGAATTTCTAAGCAGGTAGAAATTGAGGTAAAGTATGAAGGCTATATAAAAAGGCAGAATCTTGAGGTGGCTCGATTTAAAAAAATGGAGGATGAAAAAATTCCTCCTGGTTTTGATTTCACCAGTATACCAGGTCTTTCTACTGAAGTTAAAGAAAAACTCTCTAACATAAAACCAACCTCTCTGGGTCAGGCATCTCGTATATCAGGAGTTACTCCTGCTGCACTTTCTCTATTAATGATGTGGCTTAAAAAGAAAAATAGAGAAAAAAGTTAGCTAAAAATCTGGCAAATACTTTTTTTCTGCCTCAAATAGCTCATCCACCATCTTTTTAATTTCATCAAGAGTTAAAATACTTGATGTCAAAGGATCTAAAGCTATTGCCTGGAAAGCTGCATCTTTATCTTTCTCTAAGCATGCTTTAACTGCAAGCTCCTGAACATTTATATTTGTTCTGTTTAAAGCTGCACACTGAGGAGGAAGATCTCCTACAAAACAGGGATGTATTCCTTCCTTATCTACAAAACAGGGAACCTCAACGCAGCATCCCTCAGGAAGATTAGTAATAAGACCTTTGTTCTCCACATTCCCATTTATTCTACAAGGAGATCCTGTTTCCAAAGAGTGGATAATATAGGATGCATACTCGTCACTCTTTTCCATCTCAATTTTTTCCTTACCAGCTATTATATCCTTCATTTTTTTCTCATATTTATCAGGTGACCTTTTATAGTTAAGCCACCATCTGTATGATACCCCAAATTCTTCCACCTTTTTTTCACTTTTGCGAAAATAAGGGACATACTCTGACATATGGTAAGGGGATTCTGTTACAAAGTATCCAAAATGCTCCATTATTTTAAATCTCACAATATCTTTCATACCAAATTCTTTATATCCTCCAATAACCCTTTCCCAAAGGTTTTTATCCTTAGCAACTTTTCGCAGGATTGGATAGGCATCCTCGTCTTTCCACTTAAGTTCAAGAAACCAGGCCATATGATTTATCCCAGCAACCCAGTAAGAAAGCTCTTCATAAGGAATCTGCATGTAAGAGGCAAGCTGTCTTGCTGTTCCCTGCACACTATGACAAAGTCCAACATTTTTAATTTTAGTTGCCTTATTCATTGCCCAGCAGTTTATAGCCATGGGGTTTGTATAGTTTAAAAGATAAGCATCAGGACAAATTTTTTCCATATCTTTACATATATCTAGCATTACAGGAACGGTTCTTAAAGCCCTGAATACTCCTCCTGGACCTATTGTATCTCCCACATTTTGGTTTATTCCGTATTTATCAGGAATTTCAATATCTGAAAGATACGCCTCTAATCCTCCAACTTCAATTGTACAGATGACATAATTTGCGCCTTCTAAGGCTTTTTTACGGTCTAAGGTTGATTCAATTTTTGCTCCCCATCCTTTGTCCTTTATCATCTTTTTAGCAAGCTCGGTTATAAGATTTAATCTCTCTTGGTTAATATCCATAAGAGAAATTGTACTCTCTGAAAGTTCAGGAAAAGTAAGGATATCATAAATAAGCCTGGCGGAAAATATGTAGCTTCCTGCTCCAATTATCACTATTTTTGGTTTATTAGAAGTCATTTAACCCTCCTATGTGTTTATTGTTGGCTTTTTTGTAATATATTTTTAGCAAAAATGCTTAAATTGAGGAAGATAATCCCTATTTGCCTCAAACATTTCCCTCACCATCTTCTTTATCTCAGCAAGAGACAAAACAGCAGAAGTTAGAGGATCGTGATAAACTGCATAGTAGATTTTTTTTGGATCACCTGTGAGAGCACCTTCTACTGCAAGCTCCTCACACCTTGCATTAATATTATTTAAAATAGCAAGTTGCTCTGGAAGCTTTCCTACATGAATAGGACTAAATCCCCGAGGCGAGGCAACAACCGGTACCTCAACACAACATCCCTCTGGAAGGTTATCTATTAGGCCAAAGTTTCTTACATTGCCGTTAAACTCATACAGTGTCCCATCACCAAAACATGCATTGAAGATATATGCTGCATACTCTTTTCCTCTTTTTAAATCAACCTCGGGCATCTCAAGCCATTTTTTTATCTCATCTTTCCAGGTATTCTCCCTTCTAAGATACTCTTTTAAAATATATGCATACTCTCCTGGATTCCAACCAGTCCCATGGGTGCAATATTTCTCTATTAAATCAGGTCTCTTTCTAAACCAAGGATTATACTCAGAGTTATGACCGCTTGATTCTGTAACATAGTAGCCAAGATGAAGAAACATCTCATTTCTTACCTGTTCCTCATTATAAATTTCGGGTTTTTTAATAGCTTCCCTTATAAGAGGGTATGCATCTTTTCCCTTCCACTTGAATTCAAGAAACCAGGCCTGATGATTTATTCCGGCACAAAGATAAGTTATTTCCTCCATGGGAGCACCAATCCATCTTGCAAGCATCTCAGCTGTTCCCTGCACACTATGACAAAGTCCTGTTACTTTCACCTTACTTTCAGTCTGCATTGCTCGACAGAGCATACCCATAGGGTTTGTATAGTTTAAAAAAATTGCATCTGGACAGTAACGTTCTATATCCCTGCAAATATCAAGCATTACAGGTATTGTCCTTAGAGCCCGAAAAATTCCTGCAGGACCCCTTGTATCTCCAACATTTATATCAACACCATATTTTTTAGGGATTTCTATATCCTTCCGCCAAACCTGAACCCCTCCTACAAGGATTGTACACACTACT
>CAYRAK010000095.1:0-6331 GCA_964422215.1 uncultured Clostridia bacterium
AGTTAGAATCCACAAGCCACTCAGGTCCTTTTATTTTAAAAAATAACCAAAGAAGATAATTTACTAATCCAAAGCTAGGATGGAACAAAATAGACCATACTGCTCCTGCTGCTACCCAGGAGGTAACCATAGGAAGAAAGTAAATTGTTCGAAATAAAATCATGGTTTTTAATTTGTAATTCACAAGAATAGCCAAGAATAAACCCCCGATCATACTTAAAGGAATACTCACTGAGGTGAAATAAATTGTATTCCAAAGTACCTTATGGAAATCCGGATCTTTTGCTAGATTTATAAAATTTTCCATTCCTACAAACTGGGGAGGTTGAAGCATATTGTAATGAGTAAGACTAAGAAAGATAGAGGTTAAAAAAGGATAAAGTCTAAAAGCAATAAAACCAAAGATAAGTGGCAAAACAAATAATAATCCATTTATATTCTCTGACCTTAAAAGAGAGGAAGTCCTTTTACTGCGGGACAATTTAAATTTCATTTTTAATGATTTTTTGCCTCTTCTAAAGAAGATTTTTTTAGTTTATTTGCACTTTTCCTTAAATGCTCCCGCATCAGATTTTCTGCTGCTTCAGAATCACCTCTTGCAAGAGCATCAATTATTGCCATATGCTCAGGAAAGGTTTCCTTGGGTGGTCTTATAAGTCCAGGGACAAAACTGTTAGATAAAATGTGAAAGGATTTAACCATATCTTCAAGAAGTTTTACTCCACTTACCTCAATGATAAAAAAATGAAATTTTATATCAGCCTCCTGGTAGGCTTGCCAGTTATCTTCTGTTATAGACTTCATAGCCTCTTTATAAAGATTTTTATAATACTCAAGTTGTTTTTTATCTACAACTTTAGCGGCTTTTCGGCAGGCAAGACCTTCAAGAACCTCACGGATTTCAAATATGACTACCATCTCCTCCAGGGAAAAATTCCTCACATAAGCTGAGCCTCTGGGATTCATCTGAATAAGATGCTCTTTGGCTAACTGACTTAAAGCCCTACGAACAGGGGTTCTACTAACTCCTAACTCTTCTGCTAGACGGTTTTGGATAATTCTGGTTCCAGGTTTAAGCTGATTGTTTAATATCATACTTTTAATTCGTTTGTAAACCAGCTCGTCCAAATTCTCATAATTAATTTTATTACTCATTTTTCATCCATACTTAGGGATACGGTATACAGTATACCCATTGTATAAAAAATGTCAACTTTTATAGAAGAAAGTAAAATTTACATTTTTCTAAATAAATTCCAACCGACAAAGGAAAATTAAAAAAAGAAGTGTAAAAAAATCTTTTTTTCACAACATTTTCACAATTTACATATTTTTCATTTTAAGCCAAAAAGGTGGGAGTAAAAAGATTAATCTTCGCTCAATACAAACTTTTGGATAAAATTAGCAACACCATCATGATTGTTGCTCTCTGTTATATAGTCAGCTACCTCTTTTAACTTTGGAGAAGCATTGGCAACTGCAACACCAATTTTTGCCTTTTCCACAAGTTCTCTATCATTTTCTTGATCACCAAAAGCTATAACTGACTCAAGATCTATCCCAAGCTCATCTAAAATCACTTTAAGAGCCGTATACTTGGAGGTTCCTTTTTTTAAAAACTCAAGAAAATTAGCTGAGGTTCGGATAACCTCAATTTCTTTACAACAAGCCTTAATTTCCTCCCTGATAATTTTTTCATCTTTTTCCAAAATTTTAGGAATAAAAGAAAGAATCTTTACAGTGTTTTTATAGTTCCATCTTCTATAACTCTTAAAACTCACAGGTGGACTTTCTCCTCCTTCCATAAGTAGTTCTAAATTGCTCCTTTTAACTTTTCCTTCCTCATAGTATATATTTTCTGGTTTAAATAAAACAAACTCAAATTTGTGCTTTTTCAAAATGTTTATAACAGACATCATAGAAGAGAAGGAAAGCTCTGAAAGAACTTCCGCTTTTAAAGTTACAGGATCAACAATAATTGCTCCATTTACTGTAATTTGCTTTGAGGTAAGAGAAAATTCCTTACAGATGGGATAAATTGTTCTAAAAAGTTTTCCCGTTGCAAGAATGAGATGACCACCTTTTGATAAATAATCTTTTATAACTTTTTTGGAGAAATTCGAAAGAGTACCTTTTGAGCTAAGCAAAGTTCCATCAACATCTGAAACAACGGCTTTTATCCTCAATTTTAGAAAAGCTAGCTTTTATTTTTTCTCTCCGAATATTTTGTTACAAGTTCGTTTACCCTGTCAAAACTTTCAACTAAAGGAGGGTATAATTTACGAAAAACTTTATAATATCCTTCATAAATTTCTACATTTTCTAAAATAGGTTTTGTTTTTGAAGTGGGAAAAATTAAATTATCACATGCTTCTTCAACACTTCCGTAAATTCCTGTACCTACACCAGCTAAAATAGCAGCTCCAAAGGCTGCTCCTTCAGTCACATTAATCGTCATTATCTCTTGATTCATAATATCTGCTTGTATCTGTCTCCAAAGAGAAGAACGAGCACCTCCACCTACAGCCCGAATCTCATCTACGGGAATTTTCATCTCTTTGATAATTTCCAGTGAATCTCTAAGTCCAAATGTAACACCTTCGAGGACAGCTCTTATAAGGTGTGCCTTTTTATGTTTTAAGCTTAAGCCAAAAAACACCCCCTTAGCATTAGGATTTGCATGAGGAGTCCTTTCTCCAGAAAGGTATGGAAGAAAGATAAGTCCTTCACATCCTGGCTCTACTTTCGATGCTTCCTCGGTTAATATCTCATATGGATCAACACCTCTTTTTTTTGCCTCTTTCACTTCCTCGGTTCCAAGACTATCCCGAAACCATCGTAAAGATCCTCCAGCTGCAAGCATAACTCCCATCACATGCCATGTGCCCGGAACTGCGTGACAGAAAGTATGCACCCTTACTAAAGGATCTACCTTTACCTCCCTGCTAAAGGCAAAAACTACTCCTGAGGTACCAATAGAGGAAAAAACCCTCCCTTCCTTTACAATACCACTTCCTACTGCTGCAGCAGCATTATCTCCTCCTCCTCCAACTACAGGAGTACCAACCTTAAGTCCTGTTAACTCGGATACTTTCTTTGTTATCCTTCCACTTATCACTGGAGATTCAAAACACTCTGGCATAAAATTTTTATCAATATCAAGTTCTTCCAAAACTTCATCTGACCATTTTCTTTTTCGGACATCTAAAAAAAGAGTTCCCGAAGCATCAGAGACCTCTGTAGCAAAACTTCCTGTAAGCTTAAATCTAATGTAATCTTTGGGCAGAAGTATCTTATAGGTTTTCTCATAAACTTCAGGCTCGTTTTCTCTTACCCAAAGAACTTTCCCAGCGGTAAAACCAGTTAACGCAGGATTGCAAGTAAGCTGAATTAAACGCTCTTTACCAATCTTATTAGTGATATACTCACACTGCCTTGCTGTTCTCTGGTCACACCAAAGAATACAAGGTCTAAGCACATTATACTCTTTATCAATAAAAACGGACCCATGCATTTGTCCAGAAAGTCCGATCCCTTTTATGTCCTCACATTTAACCTTAGAATCAGCCAATACCTTTCTAATTGACTTAATTGTAGCCTGCCACCAATCTTCTGGATTCTGCTCAGCCCAGTTAGGCTTTGGAATATAAAGAGGATATTCCTGAGTGTTACTTGATATAACTTTTCCCTTCTCATCAATTAAAAGAGTCTTCGTTCCTGTGGTTCCTATATCTATACCCATTAAGTAAGCCATATTTTCCCCCTTTAGCTTTTTAATTGTAATGAAGAGAGTTATTCCTATTTGTCTAAAATTTAGCTTAAATTGACCTCTCTGTCAAATTAGAAAGGGTTTAATCTTCAGAAACTCTTTTATTACATTCCTTGGCCTTCTCATACTCCTCTATTGCCTTATCGTACATACCTTTTTTCATGTAAATATCTCCAAGAAGGCAATGAGCTGTAGAATCATTTGGATCAATTTTTAAAAGTCTTTCTAAATTTTCCTCTGCCTCATCCAATTTTCCCTCTTGAAAATAAGCGTTAGCTAAGTTAAAAAGAACATCGGCATTTTGGGGATTAACTTCTAATTCTTCAAGATAAAAAAAGATAGCTTTTTCAAAATTTTTTTTCTCATAATAAAGATTACCCAAACGGAAATATATGTCTTCAAAATTTCCCCCTTTTTCTAAAATAAAATTGTACTGAGAAATAGCATCATCAATTTTCCCGAGTCTGCTGTAGGAATAACCAAGGTAATAATGAGCGGACAGATCCTCTGGATTTATTTTTATTGCTTTTTCAAGATAAAATTTAGCAGAAGAGTAATCTTGGAGTTGAAGATAAAGATAGCCTGCCTCCAACAAAACGTAAAAATTCTCAGGAGCAACCTCCAGTGCTCTCTGAATTATTTTTTCTGCCTGCTTATAATCTTTTTTTTCTTCATAAATCCTTGTAAGATAAATGTATGGAAAGACATCTTCAGGTTCTTTTTCGACAGCCTTATTTAAAGCTTGAAAAGCTTTGTCTAATTTTCCTTCTTTGTAATAGATCTCACCAAGATCAGTGTATATTCCAGGAAAGTCAGGTTCAATTTCTTTTACTTTCTCTAACATTTTTTCAGCTTCTTCCAAATTTTTTTGGTTTTCAAATACTTTAGCTAAATTATAAAGAGAGGCGACATGGCTAGGGTTTTTCTCTAATTCTTTTTCATACTCCTTTGCTGCTTGAGAGAAATTTTTCTGATTGAAGTAAACATTTCCCAGTTGGAAGTGAAGTCCTGGATACTCGGGTCTTAATCTGAGGCATTTTTTAAGTTCCTTTTCTGCTAGTGTAAAATCTTTTTTAGCAATATAGACAAGAGATAAATTGTAATGAGCCTCAAAACTATCCGGTGCGATCTCCAAAGCTTTTTTAAGCTCCTTCTCAGCTTTTTCATATTGGCCTTGATGATAATAAGCGGCACCTAAGTTTAAATGAAGGACAAAATCTTCTTGAGCAAAAATAATAGACGAGATTAATAGCAACAAAAGTCCAAAAACTGCTAAATATTCTCCTAACTTGTAAACAAAAATTCTATTCTTTAAGTTCATAGATAACCTCCATATTTAATGTGATTGACTTTTTATTTATTTTTTCAGGAAAGGGCGGAAAAGGAGAAAGCTCATAAATTAAAGTCTTTGCAGCTTCATTAAGTTCGGGATGTTTACTTGGAGAAAGAATCACAACATCTAGCACCTTTCCACTTTTAGAAATAGTAAAACTTATCTTTACTTTTCCTTCTTTTCCTTCATTTTTCGCCGATGGAGGATATTTTTTATTTTTCTGAATAATGGCTCTTATTTTCTTAAGGTAATCAATTAATAAAGCAGAATCAGTATGCCTTTGGGGAAAAATAATTTGAGCTTTGCTTATAATATTCTCATTGCTAGATAAAGGAAAAGGGATAGGAAAAATGTAAGATTTGCTTCTACGAGATAAGAAAGATGTTTTAATAAGGAAAGGCGGAGAAGGCGGAGAAAAAATTTTTCTCTCACCTTCTCTAGGAGGGAGCGATGGCTTTCTAAACAAGATAAAAGAGGCCCTATCAGGTCGATTATGAAACGGACTTTTAAATATTGGAGATGATGAAAAAGATGTAGGCAATGTATTTTCACTTAAAGGAAAAATTTTTCTGTTAGGAGATACTTTTTTCTCTAAGGGGTTACTGGATCTATGTATTTTAAACTCATGTATTATTAAGGAATTATACTTTTCGATAGGATAAGAATAAAGCCTTTTCTGGGAAGGAGGCGAAGCAAAGGGCAACTTTTCATCAGTATCAACAGGTAAGGTTCTCTTAACGGTAGGAGCTATTAAACTTGACCTTGAATAGCTGATAATTTTTGACCTGTCAGATAAGGAGTGTAGAGGATGCAAAAGTCCAAAATGAGCAGAGCCACTATGTTCAATTAGGGGATAATACCTTTTTTCTTTAATTTTTCTGGGGTTTATGATATCTGATAATTTAACATATTCTCTGGACAATGCACTATGAGAAAAAGATCGTCGAATTTTGTACATACTTTCTGAGAAAAAAGCTCCTATCTTAAGACAAAGGTTTCTCTGGTATATGTATCTTCTTGCTATTTTGAAAGAGAAAGACTTAAAGGGGACCGATCTTAAAGAAAAGCTCTTTCTTCCCTCAATAAAAATCATTCCTTTCCTTCCTTTTGCAATGTCTTTTTCGCCTTCATCCTCTATGAGAGAATTTTTCTGCAGAAAAAAACCTTTAAATGATTCCCTCGGTTGAAAAACTCTTGTTTTAACTTCAGATGGAAGAGAAAAGGTTTTA
>CAYRAK010000096.1:0-6320 GCA_964422215.1 uncultured Clostridia bacterium
TACATAAAAGAAGTTATGAGCATGGTTCATAAGTTAGATCCTACAAGAATAGTTGTTCTCAAATCTGCCTGGTCAGGAACTCCCCCTGAAAAACTTGGTCCTGAATTTAGAGGAAAGCAGGCTTTTTATCTTCCTTATGATGATACCTACTATAAGGATGATGGAACAGGCTGGTGTGGTTGGTACGATCAACATACTGTGGGTGGACCCGGAGTATGGCAGGAGGAACTTTATAAAAATCCAAAGGATTTCTCCCACCGCACCTCAAATAAAAAAGAAATTGTATTTTGGGGAGAAGTTCTAGGAGTTGGCACACCAGATAAGCTTGGGACTATTTACAAATTCTATCAAGAAAATAAAGAAGCCGGCGGTTACAACAAGACCGATCATATAGAGTGGTATAAGGCCTACGATAAATTTCTTGATGAAAAAAATTTTAGAAAAGCCTTTCCAACAGTTGACAATTTGATGACAAGTATTGGAAATAAATCCTACTATTTCTGGGGACGTATGATAGAGAATATAAGGATTTGTGATTCAAATGATGGAATGGCTATAAGTGGGTGGGAGAGTACAACGATTGAAAATCATTCAGGACTTGTAGATGTTTTTCGTAATTTTAAAGGTGATCCAGAGCTTATAAGATATTACACCCGACCTCTTCATCTTGCTATAAAATCGCGTAGACTCGTTTTGGAAAAAGGAGAGTCTTTAACAACCGATTTTTATATTGTCAATGAGGTTGATCTAAAGGGGTCTTGTAATTTGATTTTTAGAGTAGTTGACCCGAATGGAAAAATTGTGCATAAGGAAGGTTGGAAGGTTGAGGTTGAAGGTGGTGACGTATTTGGGCAGCTTCTTAAAGAAGGTATTACAACGAACTGTTATATTCTGCCAGGGTATTATACTTTGGAGGCTTCACTAGAGGTGGGGGATGAAAAGAAAGTTGCAGGTAGGGAGAAAATTTTTGTTGTTGATTGGTTCTCTTCAGAACCATCAAAAAATGGTGCTATTTTGGAATCAGAGAATTTTATCTGGACATTTTTAAAAGAAAAAAAGAATCTTGATTTACCAAAGTATTCATCTGAACTAGGAAAACTGGATTATGTTTTGGTTGGCGATAAAAGTCCAGCATCTTTTGAACTAAAAAAAGAGCTTATTGAGCGCGTAAAAAGAGATGGTACAAATCTTATCTTAATAGCAAATGATAGGCAAATAGCAAAATTATGGGTTAATGTGCTTGCTGAAGAAGGCGTAGTGAAATTTAAAGGTATGGTGGGTCCTGCCCGCGCATCCTGGATGGGAAGCTGGTATTTTGTAAAAGAACATCCATTTTTTGAATCCTTACCTGTGAATACTGCTTTTAATTGGGAATATCAGGCTGATGTTCGTGGTTTGGGTGATTTTTTTAAGGACACTGAGGCATATGGTGCAGATGGGATGCTCCTGGAGGGAGAAAATGTAGAATACATTGTAGGTTATTCTCGCGACCATGATAGAAGAATTGGAACAGCTCTGGCAACAATTCAACATGGTAGAGGAAAGATAATCTTAACAAGTATTGCAGGCCTTTATGAGGCACTTATTAAAAAAAGCGCAATCTCTACACCTGTTGCAAGAAAGCTTTTATGTAACTTTATACAGTTTTGTTGAGGTAACAGCATAAACAAATTTAACTTTTCCATACTCTTTTTTTGTCTATTATATGAGTTACTTTCCATCCTCTATCTTGGAGAGCCTTTGCTATAAATCGGCGATGACATCTCCAGGGGAATTTTTCTGCACATAAAATAGTTGAATTTCTCTGTAAAGCTATCTTTTCCAATTTTTTTATACCTTCTTGAAAAAATTTGCTTTGAATATACTTTTTATATCCTTCTTTTCTGTATCCACCAAGCTTTTTACCTAGGTAAAAGTATCGAATAGATTCTTTTTCAACGAGTCTTTGTAATTTCTCTTTTTTAAAATGCTCCCACCTACTTGTTGGAAACCTGCGAACATCAATAATAGCATTTATATTGTAATGTTTTAAAATGTCTATAAATTGCTTCTCATCTCTATTGCTTGTTCCAAGAGTATATATTTTTTACTTTTAATAGTCATAGCCTAAAAGATGAATATTGCCTATTCTCACATTTTTTAGTCCCTCTTTTCGGGCGACTTCAAGACATTTTTGAGCATGATTTTTTGAAGTAGTTGGTAAGTCATACATGTAAAAGGTAGGGTAGAATGCGAGAAGAGAGTAGGGGATATTAGGGTTACAAGATGCTATAAATCGTGCTATTCCTCTAACTTCCTCTTCATCGATATACCCTGGAACAAGTAAAGTACTTGCAATGAGAAAAGGAGGTTTAGGTCTTTTATCCACAAAAGAGGCTAGATTTTTGAAATTATCTAATGTTCTTTTGTTGCTTACACCGCATAAAGCTATATTGACCTCTTCTGTCCATGCTTTAAGATCAAACTTAATACATCCTCCAGAATCAAGAGAAATTTTTGCTATCTTTTCAAGATAAAATGATGACATGCTCCCATTTGTTTCATAACAGATACGAAGTATCCCCCCTTTTCTTTTCTCTCTTGCTATTTTAGCTGTCTTAAGAGAGTGAATGATTTGCGGAGAAGGATCTCCGCCAAAAAAACAAATACAGGATGTGCGACTATCCACCATATCTGCAAGCTCTTCAGGAGACATACTTTTACGAGCAAGGATATTTTCTCTCCAGTGCCAGTTCTGACAAAAAAGGCAATTGAATGAGCATCCATAATAGAAAACAGCAAGATTTTTGTACCCATACTCGGCACCCTTAGTGTGAGCATATTGGGAATATCCTGCTCCGGTTCCTCCTGCACATACCCAATCAGCGACACAATTTGTGGGAAGGTTATCATAGTACCAGCTAAGATAGCCTTCCTCAGAAGATGCTCCCTTTAACTTTCCTCCCTTATTTTCTCTCAATCCACAAAAACTCTTTCCTTCTTCAGGAATTTTACAGTTATTTATACAAAGATTGCATTCTACACCTTTTTTATCTTGAGGAGGAAACAAGGGAAGGTCAAATTCTTCTCTTGTTTTTTTATGGGCTTTTTCTATAAAATCTTTAACTTTTTCAAATCTCTCCCTTATACAATCAATACATACCCCTAAAGCGGAGGAAATAAGAAATGATTCCTTTCCACAACCTAAACATTTTACTTTCTCAAGATTTCCGACCATCTCCGATAATCCTTTAATTTCCAGCTTACATTGCTCCTATTTTTTCCCATGGCAAGCTCGGGTATACCGCAACGAGGCTCAGTACAAAAAAGACAGTTTCCCTTACAATCTGTTGCTGGATAGAATTTGTTACCCTTCCTTATATAGATGGGGATATCTATGCCCTCACAGTTAGTGGAGCTCATAAATTCTCTGTTAAGCCCTCGCGCCTCTCCATCAACAAGTTCATATTCCATGCAAAGAGCAAAGGTTAAATTCTTTCTCTCACAAATATTACGGAGTTTATCAAAAATTCTTTTTCTATAGTTAATATCAGCATGTATATAGCCATCTATCTGTTCTTTATATAATCTTGTATAATTCCACTTTACACCTGTGCCAAATTTTTTGTCTATACTCCTTAGAACATCATTCCATATCTTTCGAGGTATATCAAGACAGCTTGCTACTATGTGTGTACATCCTGAATCCTTTGCCCTTTCTATAATTTCCTCAAAGTCTTTTTCATTATCAGTTATATAAGGGAAAACTGGATCTATTCTACATACACAAAATATTCCATTTATGGATAAAAGTTTTATATTTTCAAAAAGTTCATGAACTTTTGCTCCATTTGGGACCAGTCTTTTTCGTATCTCCTCCTTTGGAGTAAGTATGGAAACCTGTCCAAAAGAGTGGGGTTGATCTTTTATAATTTCAACAATACGAGGAGGAACTTTAGCCTTGGTTATAAATTCTATGGGAATATTTCTTTCAACAAAAACCTTTATAATTTTTTCAGAGAGTTTGTATTTTTTCTCTAAAGGTTGAAAAGGTTCAGTGACCGGAGATAGATAGCCACAGGATGCAACATTAAGGGAATCAAGTTGTTCTGCAACAACTTTGTCAAAATCTTTTGCTACAGTGATTATCTTCTTTTCTCTGAAAAGCTGAAAATATCCAGGGAAAGCAAGAGTATAGCAGAAAAAACATCCTATTCCACATCCATTGTAAGGATTAATAAGAAGACGCTCTGCAGTACACTCTCTTTTACCAGGCCACCATCCATGAAGTTCTTTTTTTGTGGGGACAAGTATATGAGGCTGAGGCTCTTTTATAACCTCGAATTCTTTGTTATTAACTTTTACAAAAGCCATTTTTGACCTCGTTTACCCTAAGGTCAAAACTATTTTCAATCTTTTCAACTTTTCCTTTGAAAATAATTCCCTCTGGATAGTCTGTAACAAAAAATGTTTTTCCATCAATTTCTGGAGTTTGAAATTGCGTATGACCTTCTCCTCTATATGAATTATTTGAGGGTGAATCAACCATAACTTGATAAATTTTACCTATTCTCTTTTTGTTTTTCTTTAAAGTTATCTTCTCCTGTAATTGCAGAATTCTCTCCTTTCTTTTTTTCTTTACTTCCAAAGGAATCTGATGAGACAAGGAATAAGCAGGTGTATTTTTTTCTCTGGAATACATAAAAACTCCCACCCAATCAAATTGCAACCTTTCTACATCCTTTAAAAGTTTTTCAAAATGTTTTTCTTTCTCTCCAGGAAAGCCTACCATTAGTGTGGTGCGAAGGGTTATATCAGGAATAGCATCTCTTAACTTGTCTATTATACGCAAAGCTACCTCAAAGGGAGGACGTCCCATCAATTTAAGAATTTCATTGTGTGTATGTTGAAGAGGAAGTTCAACATATTTACATATCTTCATAGATTTTTTTATAAGATCAATTAACTTAAGATCAAAGTGAGCAGGATGGAGATAGAGAAGTCTAATCCATTCTATTTCTTTAATCTTCTCAAGTTCTTTAAGTAAATTTATAAGGGAGAACTTTTTACCTTTATCGTATCCGTAAAAGGTCGTGTCTTGAGCGATCAAAATAATTTCCTTAACCCCTATCTTGGCAAGATTTTTTGCCTCCTTCACCACGTCATTCGGTTCCCTACTTCTGAAATTTCCCCTAAGATAAGGAATGAGACAATAAGAACACCTGTTGGAGCAACCTTCAGCTATTTTTAGATAGGCATAACCGGGAGGGGTAGAGACTAATCTTGGGAAGTTGGAGTTATAAATAAACTTTGGTTTTGATACATAAAATACTCTCTTTCCGTTGAGAACATCTTCTATTACCTTATCAATTTGATGGAAATCAGCACTCCCTAAAAGCGCATTGATCTGGCTGAACTTAAAAAAAAGATTTCTCCTTTCAAACTGAGGAAGGCATCCACAAACGATTAATTTTTGATCAGGAGATTTTTGTCGTGCTATCTTGGATATAACTTGATAACTTTCCTCTCTTGCCTCATTTATAAAGCTACAGGTATTTATAATTATAATATCTGCTTGTTTAGGAGAAGAAGTAAGTATATATCCTTTCTCCCCTAGTTTTCCTAAAATAACCTCACTATCAACGAGATTTTTAGGACAACCAAGGGAAATGACATTTACTATAATATCTTTCACTTTTTACTTTTTATTCTGATTTAAATAAGCGATACCTATTTTTTTCTTTTTTTACTATTCCCTCTCTTAAAAGTAGATTGAGGTGATTTTTTAAAGAAGTAGAGGAAATTTTAATTTGGACCTTAGGTTTATAATTGCTAAGATAGGGAGACAAGGTTATTTTAAACTCTTTCTCTATCTCTTTTTCAGTTTTTTCTCCTCGCATTAGTATATCTACTATTAATCTACGGTAATAATTTTCCAGCACCCAATTTTTATCTTCTAACTTCATAGCATCCCTTGAACAATCATATCTACTGCTTCTTCCTCGGTAAGTCCCCTTGCCATCAATGTATCAAGTTCTTTTTGATTTACCCTTCCTACCGAAGCTTCATGGGTAACTCTTGCATTTTCATCTCCCACTCGGACAATAGGAACAGCTCGAGCTGTTGAACCTTCTCCCTGTACTATTTCTTTACAATCAACATGACCATGTGTATAAGGGGCATTGGCTTCAGTGATTCCCATCATAACAACATCACCACCCTTAGATGCAGCAGCTCTTAATTTCACAAGTCCTCTTGCATTCTCTCCTTCTAAGAAAACAGCATCTCTTATTTTAACCCTATCATTACTTGATCTGCCATACGCTTTACTTATAACCTCT
>CAYRAK010000097.1:0-6266 GCA_964422215.1 uncultured Clostridia bacterium
AAAGTTGATTAAGAACTGCACCTTTTAGAGGAATTCCTTCTAAGAGAACACAGTCAAATGCAGATATTCTGTCAGTACATATAATTAAAATTTTGTCACCAAAATCGTATAAATCTCTTACTTTTCCTTTTTTAAAAACACTTACTCCTGGAAGATTTGTTTGCAAGATTACCTTTTCCATTTCCATACCTAATCCTCTTCCAACTCAACATTCCAGTAGGCCACATCTAAAAATTCCTTCCAATTTCTTAAATCCAAGTCCTCAGGTAATGCATACTTCATGAAGGTTTTCCAATCTGGCCGAGTCGGTTTTTTAATTAATTTCATTCCTGCTTCAGCCAGTGTCCTGTTGCCTTTACGCATATTACAGCGGATACAGGAGCAGACAACATTTTCCCAGGTATTTTTACCTCCTCTAGATAGGGGAACAACATGGTCTATATTTAAATCTTCAGTGCGGAATTTTTTACCACAATACTGACAGGTGTTGTTATCTCTTAGATAGATATTTTTGCGAGTAAACTTTACACGGCGTGGAGGTAATTTATCATATACCATAAGAATTATAACTCGAGGAACTTTTAATCGGTAGGTTATGGTACTGATAAATTGCTCTTCATTTTCTTTAGATTTTTGCTGAGAAAAATCTTTCCAATCTTCAAATTCAAAAGTATAAAAGGATCCTCCTTCTTTTATTACAACTCGTGCATGTTTCAAATATAAAAGACAAAGGGCCCTTTTTACCGAACAGACGCTTACCACCTGCCACAGTTTATTTAAAACAAGTACATTACTTTCTAACACCTGTGCAGCCATTTTAATTCACTCACTTTTTGTCATCTTTTTAAATATTATTGAAAAAGAAAAATCTGTCAAATTAAATTTTGACATATCGAAAAGTTTATTATATATAAAAAGTAAAATCTAAGAGGCAGGTTGTGTTGAAAAGATTTATTTTCATTTTTATATTCTGTTTCCTTATTCTCTGGTCTTCTTTTGTATATTGCAAAGAAAAAGAAAGTGATTTTTTACCAACCTCTTTTTTTCTCCTTCCTGTTTTTTTTCTGCAAGATGAGAAGATTATGGAAGAAATTTCCTCTCTTACTGAGGACAATTTTAGCAAAGAAGGGGCAAAGATATTCAATATCTTTGGAGATGGAGGGTTACAAATTGGAGCTCTTGCAATTTTATATATGCACTCTTCTAATACATATCATAAGAAAAGTGCTTGTTTAGCTTTTAATTCTTGGATTAAGGCAGCCTCTTATACCTGGATACTGAAAGTTCTTACTGGTAGAGCAAGACCTGGTGAAGAAAAAAGAGGTTTTTTTGGCCCAACTCTTAGATATAATTCTTTTCCTTCTGGACATACCTCTACCGCGTTTGCTATTGCTACTGTACTAGGAAAAAGATACAAAGCAGAAAAGATTGCCTACATCCTTGCAACATTTGTTGGTGTATCTAGGATAATCTTAAGGAAACATTATCCTTCAGATGTTCTTGCTGGTGCTATTATAGGCTATCTTGCAGGAAAACAAACTTTAGATAATGATAGACAAAGCTTTTCAGTTTCTTTAATTCCTAATGGATGGAAGTTCTCTTTGAAAATAAGGTGGTAAACTTTTAATTGACTTTTTTTTCCTCTATTTCTTTTTTCCAAAGTTGCACCACTTTCTCAAGTTCGTCTATTTCTCTGCGAAACTCCTCCAGTCTCTCCAGTATTGGATCTGGAAGATCACCGTGGTCTAGACTTATACCTGGTACCCTTTTTCCTTTATGTTTGACTATTCTACCTGGAACTCCCACAACAGTTGAATTAGGAGGAACATCTCTTATAACTACAGAGCCTGCCCCTATTTTGACATTATCACCTATTGTTATGTTTCCCAACACTTTAGCCCCTGCGGCAATGATCACATTATTTCCTATAGTAGGATGCCTTTTCCCCCTTTCTTTTCCAGTTCCACCTAAAGTTACTCCTTGAAACAGGGTAACATTATCACCAATTTTAGTAGTTTCTCCTATTACAACTCCCATTCCATGGTCAATAAAAAATCCTTTACCAATTTCTGCTCCAGGATGTATCTCAATACCAGTAAAAAAGCGCACTATCTGTGAGATAAGCCGTGCTAGAAAATAAAATTTATGCTTGTACAAAAAGTGAGCAATCCTGTGCCAGAAGATTGCGTGCAATCCAGGATAAAGTAGAACCTCCCATATACTTCTTGCAGCTGGGTCTCTTTCGAATATAGCTTTTATGTCATCAAACATTCTTGTCTCTCCATAAATTTTTAATTTTCATTTTATCAATAGAGGTACAAAAATCAAGCAAGTACTCTTGACAATGACTTGTTTTTTAATACACTTCAACTGTCAGGAGTTTTAGCATTGAGTTTTACAGAAGTTGCAAAAGGCACAATAAGTTTATTCTTTCCGGCAAACTGTTTTATATGTGATTCAGTCCTAGAGCCTTTAAACAGAAGTTTTATATGCTACAGATGTTGGGCGGATGTTGAGTGGTTACCCTCCTTTCATTGCATTAAATGTGGTAAACCATTATCTTTTAGTGTTTCAAAAAAAACACTTTCCCCTCTTATTTGTTTAAAGTGTCAGAAAAATCCCCCTCATTTTCAAAGAATTTTTACTCCTACAGTTTATAAAGGTGTGATGGCAGAGGCTATTAAATTGTTTAAGTATCATCATAAAAGAGGCATAGTAAGAGGCTTTGCCAGTATAATTAAAAGTTACCTTGAGCAAACTAATCTTGATTCTTTGAAGCTAAAGGGAATAGTTCCTGTTCCCTTACATCCAAAGCGCCTGAGAGAGAGGGGGTTTAATCAGGCTGAGGCGATAGCAAAAGTTTTGGGCAAATATTTAAATGTGCAGGTATGGACTGATTTTCTATCAAGAACCAGATATACAAGACCTCAAACTGAATTAAAAAGAGAAGAAAGAGAAAAAAATATAAAAGATTCCTTTGTTCTTAGGAAGACAAAGAATAGAAGAGGGAAAATTCTTCTTGTTGATGATGTTTATACAACTGGTGCTACTTTAAATGAGGCCTCTCGAAAAATTAAGGAAACAGGATCGGAGGTTTTTGCTTTTACCCTTGCACGAACCCCCGAGTTTTAAGTTTATTTGACATTTTTTGCAGGGGTGTTATAATCGCAAAATTCCCTGCTAAACTAATTAAGGGGGTGTTTTTATGCCAGAAGAAGGAACGGTCAAGTGGTTTAATGACCGAAAGGGTTATGGGTTTATTACACGGACTAATGGAAAAGATGTTTTTGTACACTTTTCCAACATTGCCCAGAAGGGTTTCAAAAGTTTAAAGGAGGGGGATAAAGTATCATTTGATGTACAAGAAACAGAACGTGGTCTTCAAGCAGTTAATGTAGTGAAGCTCTCAAGAGGAAGATAAGTAAAAGAGCCCGGCTGGAATTATTATAGTTAAAGTTAAAAACTTTGATTATAAGATTTCAGCCGGGAAATTTATTCTCAAAGAAGAGGTCAAAAATGAAAGTGGAAATAAGTGGTGTTAGAGTGCCTGTAACTGAAGAGATTGACAATTTTGTTAAAAAGAAGTTAAAAAAACTTGACAGATACTTTAATCAAGCAATTGCGTGTCATGTTATTTTGAGATCAGAAAAAAAAGGTTTTTATGAGGCTGAAATTAATCTTCTTGTAAAAGGTTTAAATATAAATGGAAAGGAAGTAGCTGATAATCTTTATACTGCCATTGAAAGAGCAATTGACAAGGTAAATAAGCAGTCTAAGAGATATAAGGAAAAAAAGATATCTCACAAATCTACATGGCATAGAGGAACTTTTCAAACAGAACTAGCTACTGGCAATAGAGAAAGACCTAGGATAGTAATAACAAGAAAGATAGCAAAACAAATGAGAGTGGATGAGGCAAGTATGCAACTTGATCTATCTGAAGATAACTTTCTTGTTTTTCTAAATGCTGAGACCAATCAAATTAATGTAATATATAAGATAGATGATGATCATTTTGGATTGGTTCAACCTGAGTAAAAAGGAGGAGGAAGGTGCAGATAAAAGATTTTTTAGATAAAAGGGCTATTAATCCAAGATTAACCGCGAAAACAAAAGATGAGGTACTAGAGGAACTTGTCTCTCTTTTAGAGAAAACGGGTCAGGTTACTGACAGGGAAGAGTTTTTGAGAGTAATAAAGGAAAGAGAGGAACTCGGTAGTACAGGAATTGGTTATAACATAGCTATACCTCATGCCAGATCAAAAGTCGTTAAATCACTGTGTGGAGCTTTTGGTATATCAAAAGAAGGAATAGATTTTGATGCTCTGGATAAGGAACCTGTCCATCTTTTTTTCCTTTTGGGAGCTCCTCAAAATGCTTCGGGAGAGTATCTAAAAGCACTTGCTATCATATCTCGCTTTTTACGTAAGAAAAGAGCAAGACAGGAGCTTATGAAGGCAGAAACAGTGGAAGATGTAGAAAGAGTAATAGAAAAAGAAGGAATATAGAGTATTTTACAGGAGTGAAAAATGGGAAGGAGTTATCTTTTTACATCAGAGTCAGTAACTCAGGGTCATCCTGATAAGATTGCGGATCAGGTTTCAGATGCAATATTAGATGCTATCCTAGAAAAAGATCCAAGAGGAAGAGTTGCTTGTGAAACCTTAGTGACAACAGGTCTTGTCTTTGTGGCAGGAGAAATTACCACTGAGTGTTATGTAGAGATACCGCAGATAGTAAGAGCTACTTTAAAGGAGATAGGCTACACTCATGCAAGTTATGGAATAGATTACAAAAGTTGTGCTGTAGTTACCTCCATTCATGAACAGTCTCCAGATATTGCTATAGGAGTAGATAAAGATGGAGCAGGAGATCAAGGAATGATGTTTGGCTATGCAACAAGAGAGACTCCCCAGTATATGCCCTTACCTATTGTTCTTGCTCACAGACTAACGAAACGCTTAGATGAGGTTCGAAAGAAAAAAATACTTCCTTATCTTAGACCAGATGGGAAGTCACAAGTTACAGTAGAGTACGAGAATGGTATTCCAAGAAGAGTAAAAGCAGTTGTTGTTTCTGCTCAACATTCTCCTGAGGTTGAGACGGAAGATATAGAGGACGAAATAATCAAAGTAGTTGTTGAACCTTGTATACCTGAAGAATATCGAGACCCAGAGATGAGCTACTTTATTAATCCTACAGGAAGTTTTAAAATAGGAGGACCTCAGGCAGATACAGGACTCACTGGAAGAAAGATAATAATGGATACTTACGGAGGCGTGGGATCTCATGGAGGAGGATGTTTTTCCGGGAAAGATCCAACAAAAGTTGATCGCTCCGGTTCTTATATGGCTCGTTACATAGCTAAAAATATTGTAGCAAGTGGTATTGCTGAACGATGTGAAGTCCAGATTGCCTATGTAATTGGCTTGAAAGACCCCATTTCTTTAATGGTAGATACCTTTGGTACAGGGAAGATTCCTGACTCTAAAATATGTGAAATGGTATATGATATTTTTCCCCTTACCCCAAAGGGAATAATCGAGAAGCTGGATCTTATAAGACCAATTTATAAAAAGACAGCTGTTTATGGACATTTTGGAAGAGAAGAACCAGAGTTTACCTGGGAAAAAACAGATATGGTCAATATTCTACGGAAGGAAGCAGGACTTGATTAAAAATTTTCTTTAAACTTTGTAATTTGAATTTTTTCTCCTACTCTTGCTTCTAGCTCCTCTGCTGCAGAGGCTTTATTTTTATCTACTTCAAGAAAACCGGAACTTCCCTTTAATACAACATATTCTCCTTCTTTCACATCAGAGAAAGTTCTGGCAAAAGTTGCCGATATTTTTTTTTCTTTATAAACAACAGTCAACTTTTCTCCTAAGGAAAACCTCTTTTTTATATTCGTAATGACATTCCCAAATTCATCTATATACATTATACACTCTGAAGGTATACTTAGCTTCTTAATCTCTTTTTTATTCACTACCCATCCAAACTCCTCCATTTTTCTGCCTAGAGATAAGAAAGAGGCAACTGGGGCAAAAATATCCCTTCCATGGAAGGTAGCCGAAGCTTTTTTAAAGGTTTCTTGGTCAATCTTAACAACCTTTTTAATCATCTCATTTTCCTTAATAAAGTGGAAAATACCATTATTTGGTCCAATATAGTGGTGTTTGTCTGTTAGGATAATAAGTGCTTCCCGTTTTGAACCAACACCAGGGTCTACAACAGCCACGTGCACAGTACCCTTTGGAAACCAG
>CAYRAK010000098.1:0-6183 GCA_964422215.1 uncultured Clostridia bacterium
TTATTTTTTATCCTGAAATTTATTTGAGGGAAAATGAGAATTTACTTCTTATCCCTATATCTCGCTCCGGAGAAAGCACAGAAACGGTAGATGCTCTCTTAAAAGTAAAAGAAAATTCCAATGCAAAAGTTTTAGGAGTGAGCTGCTTTGAGGAAAGCTCTTTGGTAAGGAAAAGTGATGTTTCTCTTGTTATAACTCAGGCAAAGGAGAAAAGCGTGGTAATGACAAGATCCTTTACCAGCATGCTTCTTGCTCTTCTTTTTACCTTCTCTCTTATCGGAGAAAGTAAAAAACATTATCTGGAGCTACAAAAAGTTTCAAAGCTAGCAGAGGGTATTATTCAAAAATATAGACCTTTTTGTGAACAAATTATTAAAGAGTGTAACTGTGAAAAATTTGTTTATCTTGGTTCAGGTCCCTTCTATGGTCTTGCCTGTGAAGGAGCTCTTAAAATGAAGGAGATGGCTAATGTATCCTGTGAGACATATCACGTTCTGGAGTACATTCACGGACCCAAATCTACTGCCGATAAAAAAACAATGATTTTTCTTCTTCTTCCTGAGAAAAAAAATGAATATTTAAATAAATTCTTACAAGAGCTTACAGCTCTTGAAGTCCAAATTTTCCTTGAATGCGATAAAGCAACCTCTGATATAAAAGGTAATAAGGTTAAATGGATAGTGGAGATGAACTCTGATTTTTCTGATTTCACACGAGGACTTCTCTACATGCTTCCCCTGCAACTTATCGCCTTCTATAACACGGTAAAAAGAGGACTGAATCCTGATAAGCCACGGAATTTAACTCAAGTTGTAAGATATTAGCTCTTTAAGGAAAGGAAAATGGAAAAAGTATGTGTCATTGGTAATTTAAATGTAGACCTTGTAATGGGTTCCCTCAACCATGCACCTGAATGGGGAAAAGAAAAAATGGTTGAATACTGCCAATTAAGAGTTTCAGGACAGGTTGGATATGTTGCTTTGGCTTTAGCCAGTTTAGGAGTAGAGGTTAATGTGATTGCTAATGTAGGAGATGATTACTATGGCAAATTTATTCTTGAAAAAATGAAAAAATCCAAAATAAACACAGAAGGGATAGCAAAAGTTAAAGGAAGTTCAACTGGAATAACTGTATCTTTAGTAAATACAGAAGGAGAGCGTGCTCTTATTAGTTATTTGGGATCAATGGAGTATTTTAATGAGAAAGATATAAGAAAAAGTTGGCGTCTTATTGAAGAGTGTAGATACATCATATTTAACGGATATTTTCTTCTTCCAAACTTGAAATTTAATGAAATTCAGCAGATTTTGGCAGAACTTCAAAATTCTGGAAAAATTATAGTACTTGATACAGGATGGGACCCTTCTAATTGGCCAAAAGAACATATAAAAGAAATTAAAGGTCTTTTAGAATATACAGATATTTTTCTTCCCAACCTGGATGAAGCAGAGGCGATTGTTAAAAATAAAGACCTTGCCATGATTTTAAATACTCTCACTCAATGGGGGCCTCCTGTAGTTGCAGTTAAAATGGGCAAAGAAGGATGTATTGCTATAAAAGATGGAAAAGTTTATAAACAACCTTCTTTTAAGGTAAAAGTTACAGACACCACAGGCGCGGGAGATACCTTTAATGCTGGTTTTATATACGGACTTATAAAGGAGTGGGATTTTGAAAAATCTCTGCAATTTGCCAATGCTCTTGCTTCTTTGTATATCCGTAATGAGGGGAAGGAGTATTCTAGTGTAGAGATAGAAAAGATAATAAAACTTATGGAGTGCATATGGATGGAAAATTAAAATGTCTGAAGAATCTTATTAAGGATACAAAAATCGATTTAATTGATTCTTTCACTCTTCCTGAACAGGGAGGAGATATCTCAATCGAGGAAGCAAAAACTATATGGCAAGATAAAGCAATTGCAATAAATTTCCCTGCCTCTATTATGTTGGAGGGCAAAGAAAAAGCCAAAAAATTTTTGTATGAACTTCTTAAAAAAATATCTCCATCTACCAATTTTATGTTACATATAAGCGAGGATCTTCCTCATACTGTCTGGAAAGATGCTATTCTTATACTAGGCGATTTAATTCCAAAATTTGCTACTTTCTAAAAAACTGTTGCACCAGGAGGAATATCTATGTCTAGAAGAAAATTAGTCCTTATAGGAGCAGGCAGTGCAATGTTTACCAAGGGGTTACTGGTTGATATTATAAACAACAATCAGCTTGGACCCTGGGAGATAGGTTTAGTAGATATTGATCCAGAGGCTCTTTTAGTGGCCTACAATCTTGCTAAAAAAATGATTAATATGAAAAATGTCGATATAATAGTAAGAAAATCAACTGATAGAAAAGAGCTTTTACCTGGAGCTGACATTGTTGTTACAACAATAGGAGTTGGTGGAAGAAAAGCCTGGGAAAAGGATGTATTTATTCCTCGAAAATACGGAATCTATCAACCTGTAGGAGACACAGTGGGACCAGGCGGTATATCGAGAGCAATGAGAATGATTCCAGCAATGAAAGACATTGCAGAAGATATTATAAAATTGTGCCCAAATGCATTATTTTTCAATTATGCCAACCCTATGACTGCAATATGTAGAGCACTAAGAAAATCTGTCGGAGCAGATGTTATAGGCTTGTGTATCGGAGTATACGAAGCAGAGGAACACTTGGCAAAAATTCTTGGAGTACCTCATCATGAAGTTACCTCAATAGCTATAGGAATAAATCATCTAACTTTTATAATTGATTTTAGATATAAAGGAAAGGATATGTTTCCAATTTTTAAACAACGTTTAAAGGAAAAATGTATAGAAGACTTTGCAAAAGAAAAAGTAAAAAATGACAGTCCTTTCTCTTGGCTGATAAAAGAAACAAGCAAAAATCCTTTCGCTTGGACATTATTTAATATATATGGAGCCTACCCTGCACCTTATGATAGGCATATTGTCGAATTCTTTCCCGAAAGATTTCCTAACGGTAAATATTATGGCAAAACTTTAGGAGTTGATATCTTCTCTTTTGAGAAAACAATAGAATCAGGTGAACTTATTTATACTGAAATGACCAGATTGAGTAGAGCTGAAACTCCATTAGATGAAAAGATTTTTTCAGAACCAACAGGTGGTGAACATAGTCAAATTTTAGAGATTATAGATTCAATATATATGGATCGAAGGAAAATTTTTTCAGTTAACCTTCCTAACGAGGGTACTATATCCAATCTTCCTCCATACGCAATACTTGAAATGCCCGCTGTGGCCACAGGTACAGGTTTTTGTCCTCTTCATATAAGAGATTTTCCCGATTGCTTGGCATCTATTATAAATAAACGACTTTCCTGCGTGGAACTTACAGTCGATGCTGCTTTAAAAGGGGATCGTAAGCTTATGGTAGAAGCTATGCTTGCCGATGGTGCAGTGAAAGATCAAAATATCGCTGAGAAACTCACAGACGAGCTTTTAAAAGCTCATAAAGAATTTTTACCTCAGTTTTTTTAATCCTGATTAGCACAAATTTAGTATAAACGGAGGAACTCTGATGGGGAAAATACGCTATAATCTAGCTGAAGGTTTAACTCAAGATCAAATTGAAAAGATGCATCAAGAGGCTCTTAAATTAATAGAGAAAGTGGGGCTCAAACTGCCTCATAAAGGAATAGTAAAACGACTCTCAGAAGAAAAAGGAGTAAAGATAGAAAAAGAAAGAGTCAAATTTGATGGATCATTAGTGGAAAAATATTTGAAAGAACTTTCCTATCCTGACGAGAAGGTTCCTACAAAACCAATTCTTGTAAGTGGAGCCTACGAACAAAATGTCTTGGATATGGATACAGGAAAGATAAGACAGGCTACTTCAAAAGACCTTGTAGAACTCACAAAACTTGCTGATTCTTACGGAATGCGTGGATCTGCCCCAGTAAGACCTATGGACCTTCCTCCATCACTTGCCGAGATTGCTATGTACAAGATATCATGGGAAAATAGCCCAATACGCTGTAACAGCATTTTAGAGGCTAATCCAAAATCATCTCCAGAAGTAGCAAAATATGTATACGAGATGTCACAGGTAGCTAACAAATTTTTCTCTATTGGAGTATGGATAACATCACCTTTTAGTATATCTCCTGATGACTTGGAAGTATTATACCATTTTTTAGACAAAGATGTTCCTCTCTGGGTTGCCACTATGCCTATAGCAGGAGCTACTGCTCCTATTCATATGATAGGAGCTTACGTGCAGAGTTTGGCAGAACTTTTTGCTGGGTATACAATGTTAAAAATACTTAACCCTAAAACCTATGTTTATTGTAGTATCATCGACAGTATAAGAGCTTACCCCTTTGATATGAAATATGGAAACTTTGTCTACGGTTCCCCGGAAGATATATGGGGAACTTTGCTTCAGATCCAGTTAAATAAATATTACAAAATCCCAGTAATAGCAAAATCTCTTCTTACATCCTCACCCCTTCCCGATGCTCAGGCAGCAGCGGAAAAGGCAGCTCACACAATTATAGCCACAATTTGCAAAGCGGATGGATACACTAATGCTGGACTTTTAGCTATAGATGATATCTACAGTGCTGAACAGGTAGTTATTGATTATGAGATATATCAATATGCGATACAATTTTCAAGAGGATTTGACTTTAACGAAGAAACCCTATCTACAGAAATAATCCAAGAGGTGGTATTAAAGGGAGAAACTTTTTTATCTCACGAAAGTACCCTCAATTATTTTCGAGAAGCTTTCTGGGTACCTGAACTTTTTGAACATCTTATGTTAAGGCAATGGCAAGAAAAGGGAGAAAAATCCATTCTAAAAAAAGCTAAACAGATAGCTAAAAAAAGGATTAAAGAACATGAATTTGAACTTCCATCTGAAGTTCAAAAGGAATTGGACAAAATTTATAACAAAGCAAAGGAAAAATTTATAAGATAGAGATAATTCTTGGTCTATTTTTTTCTGCTAATTTTTTATCCAGCAAGTGAAGAAAGAAGAAAGTAACAGCAAGGAAAGAAAAGCCCAAAAATAGGGATAAAGCTATCCCTTCCATAAGTGTTTGACCTACCGCAGCACCAATGATAAAAGAGACTGCAGGGATTAAAAATAAAAATATGGTCCCTTTTAAAAAGTACCCACTTTTTATTTCTATTTTAACTTTGTCCCCAACTTTAATCTCAGATTTTTTCTCAACCTCCATAAATCTTTTTCCACTATCCCCACCTACAAGCTCGCAAATACCACTTGCAGGACAACCAGAACATTTATCATTTGGATCTAGTTCAACTTTTGCTATATTTCCTCTTATCTCAACTACCCTTCCTTTTTCGATCATTTTACTTTCTCCCTTTTTAAAGATACTCTGTTTTAGGAATAAGTCAATTTTTTCAACTTCAATCTAGCTCCTAAGAAATAAAAAAACAAATTTTAAGCTTTGGGCTCATAAAGCTTACGTAATTGACTTAGAGGTCAAATAAGCTATAGTGGGTTAAAGAAAAACTATATCGGATCATTTTTAGAGCTAATTTTATACGTCAAAAAAGATTTTCTAAAAGATGCCTAAAATCCTTAGAGTTATAAAAAGTATCTTAATATCAAAAACCATAACAAAGAGAAAGATTTGCAAAAAATCAAAATAAAAATATAGACTACCTAGCACCTAAAAAACAAAATGGAGGTTCTTTATGAACGCAAGAGAACGTTGGGTTCGATGGATGCATTTCCAACCTGTAGACTACATCCCGGATGAGGAATTTGGGTATTGGGAGGATACCTTAAAAGCATGGCATGAGCAAGGACTCCCAAAGGAAATTAACAGCAATGAGGCAGCTGACCGTTATTTTGGTTTTTCGCCTCGAAGTGAAGTGCCAACTATACTGGGACTTTATCCACCTTTTGAACCAAAAAAGATTGAAGAAACAGAAAAATATGAAATACTAATAGATGAGGAGGGGGTGAAAAAGAAGATATTTAAGGACGGAACATCCACTATTCCTCATTATCTTGAATTTCCTCTTAAAGGACGTAAAGAATGGGAAGAGATTTTTAAACCTCGTCTTAACATAAATACACCTGCCCGTTATCCCCAGAATCATTCCAATTGGGAAAAGATAAAGAGTCTTTACAATAGTCCCGATTGGGACAGACCTGTTGGAATAAGTATTGGAAG
>CAYRAK010000099.1:0-6153 GCA_964422215.1 uncultured Clostridia bacterium
TTTAAACAAAAATTTTAAATTTTTGAAATGCTTACAAAAAAAGAATTTTAGACAATAAATTAATGTGATACTTTATATTTTTACATCTCAATTTAAAATTCATTTAAGGAGATTTAAAAATGCAAAACTTTTTCTTGGGCAATCTATGTGGTATGAAAAAATGAGATAAAAGTACTAAAAATACTCTTTATTCAAAAATTACAAAAAATAATTCTTTTCATACCATTTTTGATTTTTTGCTAACAAATTTTCATACCTTTGTGGATAAAATCCTTCACACCTTTCTAGGAAATTTATTATTTTTCTTTACTCTTTTCTTTAAGTCGGTGATCCCAGAGGATCTTTTCCACAAAGGCGGAAAAACTGCGGAATCCTCTGCGTTTATACTCCTTCTCTATCCAGTAGTCAAGATCTTCGTCAATGCTAATAGTACGTTTTCTTTTCATATATTCACCTCAAATATCCTACATCAAAATATTTCTTCAATTTTATTTTTAAACTTCTTTATCAAATTCTCCGCATTTCCCTCAATTTTTATTTTCTTTGTCTGAGAAAACTGTCCTTTCTCAATTCTCACTTGAGAAACTTTAACTCCAATCCATTTGGCTAGAACTTTTACACATTCTCTATTGGCCTTTCCTTTAATAGGGGGTGAGGTAACTTTTATTTTGAGATATTTATTTTCTACTCCAGCAACTTTGCTCTGTGAAGCTTTTGGTTGCACTTTTACTGTAAATTTTATCCCGTCCTCTATCTTCTCGATTTTCATATTTATACCTCTATAGTATCCTGGTATTATACCATAGAACTAAATTATAGCCAAATAATTTTCTATTTTGCAATCATTTGTAATCAATATAAAATTTTTATATTGTGATAGGAAACATTATAGTATAATATAATATTACAAAAGATTACAAACCACTTGTTCTTAACTACAAAAATGATGTAGATTTTTTCTGATACAGGAACTTTTATTTTACATGGTTTCAGAAAAAGTCTGCTCCTAAGGAAGCTCCTTTTAGTGTGCAAGCTACATCCGCATGTTACCAAGAAGTGCTGAAGAAAGCAAAAACTGTCTCAACCTCAGGGTTTTCAAATTGATTACTTTCAAATTGATTACTTAATATTACAATATATAATATTACAAACAATAAATTAAGGAAAATAAGATGGATGAGCAAAGAAAAAGTAGTTTAAGACAAAAAATACTCAAAGAGATGATCATTGACTACTCTAGTGTCCTTGAAGAGTATTTCGACGTGGCAAAAAAATTTATTCGTCTCACAAAAGAGGGAAAAGTAAATATTCTTGTCAAAGACAAATTAAATGGTGAGGAGCAAATCCTTTTATACCTCATAGGAAAACTATATGCAAAAGAAGCAGGGTTTGTTACATCAGAAGAGGTAGGAAATAAAGAGCTTATGGAAGAATTAAACATGCCTCGAGGATCACTTCTTCCTTTTTTAAAAAGACTAAGAGATAAAAATAAAATAGAGGAGATTAAAAAAGGTCGCTACGTGTACCACCGTATCCCTTTAAATTTAATTGGAAAGATTCTCAAAGATATACAAGCGAAAATAGAAACTGGTGGAAGTATTTAGATTTCGTTTTTTGTCCCCTACCCTTCTATTAATTAATCTCTATTTAACCGCCAATTACCTGAACTATAAGCTCTCTATGATGAGGCTTATTGTCAAACTCAATAAAAATTATCTGTTGCCAAGTTCCAAGGGTGAGCTTTGAATTAGTAAAGGGTACAGAAAGTGAAGGTCCAACAAGTGATGCCCTTAAGTGAGAATGCCCATTTCCGTCATGCCATTTTCTCTCGTGATGATAATCCCTTTCTGGAGGGATATATTTATCAAAGAATTCCTCAAGGTCTTTTACTAGCCCAGGTTCATATTCTATAGTAGTAAGTGCTCCTGTTGCTCCTGGAACAAATATAGTAACAATTCCGTTTTTCAAACCTGATTTTCTCACCTCCCCTTGAACCTCTTCGGTAATATTAAATACCTCATATCCTCCTTTATCCTCAAGAACAATTTTTCCGGTATAGACTTCCATATGCTAGCTCCTTAAAATTTGTTTTTACTTAAAAAATTATTTCGAAATATGCTATTCTTTGTCAATACTATCACCCTAAAAGTGGAAAACTTTTTATTTCACATAAGATCAAAGACTTTAGATGTCTCTAAGAAAAAAAGCAAGAAACTTCTCAGAGTAACTATCTGCTTGCCTTGGAAATAAATCCATGGTAAGATATAACCTACGATTTCTAAAAAACACTTAAAGGAGGCTATCAATGAGAAAGGAGATTTATTACTTTGATGAACCAGGACCACAAAATACAGAGGAGACTATAAATATTGCTCACAAGAGAGCCAAGGAACTCGGTATAGATCAAATAGTTGTCGCCTCAACTCATGGAAAAACAGCTCACAAAGTGTTAGATATTTTTCAAGATATAAAAGGTAAAATTGTTGTTGTAACTATCTCTCAGGCTTTTGAAAAGGAAGGCTGGACAATGAAAGAAAATATTCGTAGAGAACTTATAGAACGAGGAGCTACTGTTTTAACCACTTTGCATGCTTTAGGAGATGATGTAAATACCAGTTTTGCTCCTAATCAAAAAGTAACAGCTTACAATACAGTTGTTCGTGAAACACTTTACAGATTCTGTCAGGGGATGAAAGTATGTGTGGAAATCATTCTAATGGCAGCAGAGAGTGGTGCAATCGATATTAATAAAGAAGCTATAGCTATAGCAGGAACTAATGAGGGAGCTGATACTGCTATTGTTGTAAAACCTGCTTACGCACGAAATTTTTTAGATCTAGAAATTAGAGAGATTTTAGCAAAACCTAGAAAAGCTTAAAAGGTTTTGTTTTATCTAGTGTTTTTTATTAATCTTTTTTTCTTGTAAATATTCCCCAATTATTTGTTTTGCTTCCTTATAATCTTTCTCATCTACCACAATTCTAATGCCAGAACCCAAAGTCACCGGAGGATAAGCAGCTCCTATATTTTTATCCCATATAAGGCATTTTATACCTCTACTTTCTAGGAATGATTTAATCAAATCCGCCTCTGGAAGAGAAGTAGCAGAGTACACTTCTTTTTTCACTTTTTGTCTCCTTAAGTTTTTAATTGTAATTGTTATTTACTATACAAATTTATCCTTGACGCTTCAATTTTCCTAATTAAAGTAACAGGGAAAATGAGAAAGTAAGATGTGTGGAGGATGATTATAGAAAGCAACTTCTTGGACAATCAGGAGTCAATAAGTATCGGAGAAAACTTAAAAAGCTAATTGAATTTAGAAATCTTATCTGGTTTCCAAGTCTTGCAACTGCAAGTTATGCAGCTATACTAAAGGAAGAGACAGGAATGACTCACGATGAAATAGCAAAAAACCGAATCTTACGAGACAGACAGTAAGGAGTATACTTTCTGCAAGACTTTTAAATATTTAAATATCTAAAAATACAGCAACTTTTTTAAAAAAGTTATCTATATCTTCTCTTATAAACAGTTCTATTTTAGGTAAAAAAGCATTTACATCTCCTTTGTTTACTACAATAATTTTCCCCTCTGTCATTCGAGGAATCATTGCCGCAGGGTAAACAGTAAGAGAAGAACCAATAACAAAAAGAAGATCAGATTGTAAGACAAGATTCTGTGCTTTATCAAGATGCTTTACCATTTCTCCAAAAAATGTTATATCTGGTTTTATTAATCCTCCACAACTGCATCTTGCAACTTCCTCCATAAGTATTTTCTTTTTTGTCTCCTCATAGGAAAATTTTCTCCTACATCTAAGACAAAAGCTTTTTCCCATATTTCCGTGTAGCTCAAGAACATTCTTGGAGCCTGCTTTTTGATGAAGTGTATCAATATTTTGTGTAATTATCCCTTTAAGTTTTCCTTTCTTTTCAAGTTTTGCTAGAAAATGGTGAGTAAACGTGGGTCTTATTCTATCAAGTATTCTTATAAGATCCCTAGCAAAATTATAAAAAGGCTTTGGATCCTGCAGAAAATAACCTACCTCAAATATTTCCTCAGAACCATATTTTCTTATAGTATATATTCCTGTAGGTCCCCGAAAGTCTGGCATTCCTGCATTCGTAGAAATTCCAGCTCCGGTGAAAGCAACAATGAATTTAGACTCCTCAATTAGTCTAGCACATATTCTTGCACTATTTTTCATTTAATACTCTTCGCAGAACTTTTCCCTTTTGATTTAATTTACATTAGCGTAGATACAGTGTAGCCTCGTAGCTGCGTTTGTCAACCAAGATTTTACCTATCACATCTTAAGACCCTTGCAATTTTTTTTAGTTTGATTATTTATCTTTGAATAAGATAATATAAAAATTTGAAAAACTACCAAGGGAGGTATGTATGGGGCTTCAGATGAGAATGTGGCTTCTTGTTGCTCTAATGTTTGCTATTTTATATGGTGTTATCACCGGAATTGGGGCTTGGATGGGAATAGGAAATACTCTTTTTTACCTTATTTTAGCTTTTATCTTTGTTGGATTCCAATATTTAATTGGACCTTCCCTCGTTAGTCTTATGATGAGAGTAAGATGGGTTTCAGAGGAAGAGGAGCCCGAGCTGCACAGAATGGTAGAAGATCTTGCCAGAAAAGCTGGTATTCCTAAGCCAAGAGTAGGAATTTCTGAGCTTATGATTCCTAATGCTTTTGCCTTTGGAAGAAGCATTAGAGATGGACGAGTTTGTGTTACCAGAGGAATTCAAAGACTTCTCACAAAAGATGAGCTAAAAGCAGTGCTTGGTCACGAAATCTCGCACCTAAAACATAGAGATATGCTTGTAATTACCTTACTTTCAGTTATACCCTTAATGCTTTACTGGCTGGCTTGGAGTACTCTCTGGGGGGGAATATATGAGAGAAGAAGAGAAACTGGAGGGTATGCTGCTCTTATAGGTATTGGGGCACTATTTCTTTATTTTCTTACAAACCTTCTTGTTCTATACGGTTCTAGAATCAGAGAGTACTATGCAGATCGAGGAAGTGTAGAACTAGGAAATCCCCCTCAACATTTGGCAACAGCTCTTTATCGATTGGTGTACGGTACAGCTAGAGTGAGAAGATACCCTCAGATTCAGGAGGAGCTTCAAAGAGTACAAGGAATAAAAGCCTTTTTCTTAAATGATGTATCTAGAGCTCATACTGAAATAAGAGAACTTGAACAGATAGATAAGGACTTTTCAGGGACCATTGACCAAGACGAACTTATGGAACTTCGTCGGGGCAAAATAAGACTTACTTTCGCAGAAAAACTAATGGAACTTTTTACTACTCATCCTAATATGCTAAAGAGAATTAAACACCTTGCTGAGCTTATTTAACAGGATATTTGTTAGAAGAGCAAGCTTTCACCCAAAAGATCTTCTCGTCGTACACCAAGAACCTGAAGTATACGCAGGGAAGCTGGGATAATCTGGTTTTCTATATAGTAATTTACATCTATATCTTCAATAGATACATCTTCCAAAGGTTCTGCCCTTTCTGAAATTGATCCTTCCCCACGAGTTATAACAAACATAATAAGCATTCCCTCACTAACTTCCCTACCCCTTTTTTTTATTTTCTGAGCTGCAGCTACGTGAGGAGAGATTTGTTTATACCCAGAAAGAGCCTTTGTGAGCTGCTCATAGATTACAAGATCTTTTAAGGGAATTTTTTTCTCTTTTAGCAGTCTTATTATACCCTGTACATATTGAACAGCATTCTTTACATCTTTTCCTTCCAGCACATCTATGAGGATTTTTCTTTGTACATTTTTAGCAAGTTGACACCAATCTCTTCTAACAGTCTCAAGACCTCGTACGAGAAGGTTTCCTTCATTATCAATTAGAGCATAGCGTTTTTTGGCAGTTCCGGGTGCCTGTTCCCTTGGAATAAAAATACCCCTTTTGTATATTCCTTGAAGTTCGAGTTCAAGAATTCCGGGAAGTTTTTCGTTGATATATGCTACAAGTTTATTTATATCCTCACTTAGATTTTTTTCATTTTGAGGCTTTCTTATAAAACAAGAGTCAGTGTCAGCATAAAGAACGGTAAAGCCCTTCTTTTCCACTTCACATATTGCTTTGTTTATAAAATATCTGCCAAAAGCAGCA
>CAYRAK010000100.1:0-6128 GCA_964422215.1 uncultured Clostridia bacterium
GCACTATCTTCCGGTTTGTCAAGACTTCTGCTAATATGTAGTTTACATAATTTTAATTATGTAAAATAAATTCTTCAATCACAACAAAATCAACGAAGAATATATTTATTTTCCTTGACCTTAAAGTTTTTTATGCCATACTGCAATTTAGAAAGACCTTTACTTAAAATTAGGGAATTTATTCCCGAATTTTCTTAATTTTTTATCTCAAAAAAATTTCTGTAACCCTTAGATAAAAGCTTATTCAATATTTTTTCAAGTTTGGCATATTTTTTGCTATTTATAGTAGTGGTAAACAAAGTTTCTTGATTGGTGGAGAATATGGCGAGGGAACATCTTTACAAGGCAATACTTGATGTTTCTCCCCATGCTCTTTTGGTTGTGGATGATAAACTTAAGGTGCTTTTATGCAATCAAAGTTGTGAGAAGCTTTTTGCAAGGCCGAAAGAAAAAATAGTGGGAAAAAGGCTCTTTGAACTTTTACCGCATAAGGATCTTGAAAGACAGATAAAATCAAGCTTAGAACATCAGGATGTAGGAACAAAGCTGGTGGAAATTAACCTTGATGCACAAAAGAGGGAACAAAAAATTCTAAGGGTCACCATATCCAATCTTTGCAGGGAAAATTTTGGCAAACCTTCCTGTGTTATTACTTTAGAGGATATCACCAAACAAGTTCAGTTTGAACAGCAGCTAATTGAATCAGAGAAACTCGCAGGAATGGGACTTCTTGCAAGAAGCATAGTCCATGAGCTTGGGAATCCTTTAAGTATAATGAAATCAACTCTTCAGTACATAAAAGAGATAACGCAGGATACAAAGGATGAAAACTTAAAAGAAACAATTGAAATTTTTATAGAAAGCGTTCATCAAATGCACACTTTACTTAGAAGTCTTTCTGATTTCTCAAGCTCAAGAAGGCTTCATTTTAAACCCCAGAGCATCCCTAACATTATTCTAAAGCTTCTCACCCTCATTGAAAAGGAAGCTAAGGCACACAATATTCACATTAAAAGAGAGTTTGAGGAAGATATTCCAGAGTGCGAGGTAGATGGTGAACAGATAAGACATCTTTTTTTGAATCTTTTAAAAAATGCAATTGAAGCTATGCCTCAGGGAGGTGAGCTTTTTGTTAAAGTAGGTCGCTTTTTAAAGGATTTATTTGATGAAGAGAACAAAATATACGTGCAGATCTCAGATACAGGTGAGGGGATTGAAGCTGACCAAATTCAATATATTTTTCGTCCCTTTTATTCCACAAAACCTAGAGGAACAGGGCTTGGTCTTTTCTTCTGTCGCCATGTTGTAGAAGACCATGGAGGAAAAATTTTGGTTGAAAGTGAAGTGGGAAAAGGAACAACTTTTACTGTAATTCTTCCTGTAAAACAAACAAGGGAGCAATATTATGAATGAGAATCCTACCATCCTGATTATTGATGATGAGATGGCAACGCATAAAATTCTTAGCCGTCTTTTAAAACCAGATTTTTCTCTTTATTCTGCCTACTCTGGACCAGAGGGACTTAAAAAAGTGAATGCTTTAAAACCAGACCTTATCCTCCTTGATCTTAAAATGCCCCGGATGAGTGGGATAAGCGTTTTAAAAAAACTCAAAGAAAGCATTGATATCCCAATTATAATACTTACCGCCTATGGAAGCATAACCTCTGCAATTCAGGCAATAAAGCTTGGAGCAACAGATTATATTGAAAAACCTTTTAACAATGAAAAGCTTAAGCAAACACTAAAAGCCCTTCTTGAGAAAAAGAAAAGCATTGAAAGTCTTTCAGAAAAACTCGGGATAATTGGAAAAAGTCCGCAAATTCAAAAGGTGTGGAAACTTGTGAAAAAATTTGGACCCACAGATCTTCCTGTTCTTCTTCAAGGAGAAACAGGAACAGGTAAGGAGCTTTTTGCAAGAGCTCTTCATGAGATAAGTAAGCGAAGCGCAGGACCTTTTGTTCCCCTCGACTGTTCTGCGCTTCCTGAATCTTTAATAGAAAGTGAGATCTTTGGATATGAGAAAGGTGCCTTCACTGATGCTAACAGAGATAAACCGGGAAGACTTGAGTGGGCAAATGGAGGAACTTTGCTGCTCGATGAAATTGGCAATCTTCCTTTGAAGTATCAGGCAAAATTTTTAAGAGTCCTCCAGGAGCAACGCTATGTGCCTCTTGGAGGTAAGAAAAGCAAAAATTTAGATATAAGACTTGTTACTGCCACAAACAGGGATCTAGTGGAGGCAATTGAACAGGGGGCTTTTAGAGAGGACCTTTACTATCGCATAAGTGGAGTTGTTATTGAACTTCCCCCTTTAAGAGAAAGAGAAGGTGATATTAGCCTTCTTGCCAATTATTTTGTTAAAAAGTATGCAAAAATATACAACAAACAAATACTTGAAATATCTGATGAGGCAATGAATCTTCTCACATCTTACAGATGGCCAGGAAATGTTCGCGAACTTGAGCATGTAATAGAAAAAGCAGTTGTTCTTGCAGAAAAAACTATCCTGCCTCATCATCTTAACCTGCCAAGCAAAAGAGAGATTTTTTTTCAATACGGTCAGGGTAAAGATGAGGTAAGATTTGAATTAAAACTTGAACATATATCAGATGGTCCTATTGACCTGAAGAAAATAAAAAAGAGGATAGTAGAGGAGATTGAAAAACTTATTATAGCCGAGATAAGAAAGAAAACCTCTCTTAACCAGCTCCAGCTTGCAAAATTTCTCAATGTAGACCCTAAAACCTTAAGAACAAAGCTTAAAAAAATCTCCCCTAAAAAATCTAAAGCTTAAAAAAGATTAGAAGAGAGTATCCTCTTTATAGAAAGATTTTTTAATTTAAATATATGAAAGACAAGGAAAGAAAAAAAATTTTAGATGAACTTGCAAGATTTCAAAAAGAGGTTGAAATATTAAACAAGATAAAAAAAGCAAATGAGAAGCTGCAGATTCTTCAGGAAAGTATATTAGCTATTCACAGTAGTTTAGATTTAAAGAAGGTATTTAAAAAGATAACAGATATAACTGTTTATTCCATGGGATACACAACCTGCCTTCTTTTGACAGTTGATGATGAGGAAAAATATTTTAAAATAAAAGCTTTTTCCACAAAAAGACCTTTTCTTTCCAGGATTAACAAAATACTGGGGTTTCCCCTTAAAAACCTTTTAGTTCCCAGGGATCCTGACTTAAATCCAGGTATAAGATTGGTTCTGGAAGGTAAACTTGGAATTTTTAAAAAACTAGCTGAAATTGCCTATCCTATAATAAGTAAAAATAAATGCCTTGCTTTACAAAATCTTGGAAGAGCAAAAAACTATATTGCAGTTCCTCTGAAGATTAAAGATGAAGTAATTGGGGCAATGTTTATCACAAGCTCTCAAGAGGAAGTTAGCGAAGAGGAAAAGAGAATAATCCAGATCTTTGCCCGTGCTACATCTCAGGCTATTATGAATGCTAAACTTCATCTTGAGATTGATAAGATGAAAAAGGAGCTTCAACATACCTTAAATAAGCTGCGAGATGGCCTGGAGAAAATTGTTCAAGTTATAACATTAATGGTAGAGGGAAAAGATCCCTACACTGCTGGACACCAAAGAAGAGTTGCTGACCTTGCTCGTGCCATTGCTAAAGAGATGGGTCTTTCAAATGAACAGATTGAGATAATCCGCATAGCAGGAACTATCCATGATATTGGCAAGATAAATATTCCAACAGAAATTTTAAGTAAACCGGGCAGGTTAAATAAATCTGAGTTTGATATAATTAAATCTCATCCCAGGGTCGGTTACAAGATAATAAAGAAAGTGGATTTTCCCTGGCCGGTTGCAGATATTATCCTTCAACATCATGAAAGAATGGATGGCTCAGGCTATCCCCAGGGACTAAAAGGTAAGGATATTCTCCTTGAGGCTCGCATTTTAGCTGTGGCAGATGTTGTTGAAGCAATGTCCTCTCATCGTCCTTACAGAGAAGCCATGGGAATAGATAAAGCCCTTGAGGAGATAGAAAAAAGTAAGGGAAAACTTTATGATCCAGAAACTGTAGATGCTTGTCTTAGGCTTTTTAGAGAAAAAGGATTTAAGTTTAAGTAAAATTTATACAGAAATTGCCTCTTTAGGACAAATGCTGGCACAAAAACCGCATCCATTGCATAAAGCTTCATTTATCTTTATAACATCGTCCTCTCTGTAAAGAGCAGGGCAGCCTATATCAAGACATCTCTCGCATTTTATACACTTATCCTCACATATCTTATAAGGCTTTTTTCTTTTTTGAAGAAGAGCACAGGGACGGCGGGCAACAATTAAAGAAGGTGCATCTTTTTTAATCTCCTCTTTTAAAACTTTAAGGGTATTTTTAAAATCAAGAGGGTCAACAATCTTTACATTTTCTATTCCAAAGGCTTTTGCAACATTCTCAGGGTATGTTGTGTATGTTTCATCTCCCATTAAGGTTTTTCCTGTCCCTGGATGCTCCTGATGACCTGTCATGGCAGTAACCCTGTTATCTATTATTATTATAGTTGATTTTCCCTTATTGTAGGCTATCTCAAGAAGACCTGTCATTCCAGAGTGAAAGAAGGTAGAATCTCCCACAATACCAACTACAGGCTTTTCTTTAAATCCTGCCTTATCCATACCCTGGGCAACTGTTATTCCCCCTCCCATGCAAAGGATTGTATCCATTCTCTCATAGGGAGGAAAAACTCCAAGGCTGTAGCATCCTATATCTCCTGTAACCACACAGTCAATTTTTGATAGGGCATAAAAAAGCCCTCTACTTGGACAACCAGGGCAAAATATAGGAGGACGGGCAGGAAGGTCTAAATTGTCACTTTTTTCCTCAGTATCCTCTTTTACACCTGCATTTGTTATATTCTCTCCTTCTTTTTCCTTTAAAAAAATAACCCTCCCCCTGAAAACCTTATCAGGAGTAAGTTCTCCCACCCTGCCAAAGTATTTTTTTCCCTCAACCTTTATACCAAGACTTCTCACATGCTCCTCCAGAATATCATCAAGTTCCTCAATCACAATAAGCTCATCAACCTGGGAGGAAAATTTTTTTATAAGATCATCAGGAAAAGGATAGGAAAGCCCAAGTTTTAAAATGGAGGCAAAGGGAAACTCCTCTGCTGCATACTGAAAGGAGATACTTGAGGTAATTATTCCAAGAGTTTTTCCTTTCATAATTATTTTATTCTGGGGACAGGTATTTACATACTCTTTTAGTCTGGAAAGTCTTTCCTCCAGATTAACCCTCATCTTTCTCCCATAAACTGGAACAGGAACATACCTTCTGGGATTTTTCTCAAAATGGGGAGTTTTTAAGCTAATAGTTCTTTCTCCTATCCTTACAATTGACTTGCAGTGAGATACACGAGTTGTTGAGCGAAGGATAACGGGAGTTTTAAATCTCTCTGAAAGCTCAAAAGCAGCTATAGCAAAATCATGTGCCTCCTGGGAATCAGATGGCTCAAAAAGAGGAACTTTTGCAAAGCGGGCATAGTGTCTTGTATCCTGTTCATTTTGCGAGGAGTGCATTCCTGGATCATCGGCAACAACGATAACAATTCCACCATCTGTTCCAATGTAGGATAATGTCATAAGAGGATCTGCTGCCACATTTAATCCCACATGTTTCATGGCAACAAGAGCCCGCACACCCACAAAGGATGCTCCTGCTGCAACTTCAAGAGCAACTTTTTCATTTGGCGCCCACTCACAGTAAACTTCATCTTTGTATTGGGAAAGAGTTTCAAGAACCTCTGTGCTGGGTGTTCCAGGGTAAGCAGATGCAACCTGCACCCCTGCCTCATATGCACCTCTTGCAATAGCTTCATTTCCACTTAGAATTACCTTCTTCATAGATTGGTCTCCTTAATCCTGGTTTTAAGTTAGGTATGGATTATAGAATAATCTAACCTGCGGTTAAAGACAAGCCCCCTATGCCAGAAGAAGACGCTTAATATTCTCCTGGGAGAAAACTTTATCTTTTTCTCCTTCAGCAACAATTTTTCCTCCCCGCATAACATAAATATAGTCTGCAACTTCCCTTGCCTCTGTATTTTGATCTATAAGAAATATCGCGCATCCTTTTTCTTTCAAGATCGGAAGAGCACACG
>CAYRAK010000101.1:0-6116 GCA_964422215.1 uncultured Clostridia bacterium
CCTCTCTAAAATACTTTTTTCTTATATTCTCAACAAAAGAATAGTGTTCCAAATATTCTTCTCTGAGTGCACTGTAAAAGTTAGAAAGTTCCCTTAAATAACTCATTCTTGCTAAAAAGTAGGCACGCAACTTCTCCTGTGGAGTATTTGCCCTGCCTGTTGCCTCTTTTACCCTTTTGTTCCATAACCTGTTTTCTTTTTCCAGCACAGCACGAAAAATATCCTCTTTGCTGTCAAAATAATAATAAATCCCACCTTTGGCAATGTGGGCTAAGCGAGCAATTTCATCAATAGTGGTTTTTTTAAATCCATATCTTGCAAAAAGTTTCTGAGCAACCTCAATGATAAGCTCTTGCTTAGAATTCTTCATATAGGATGTTTTCTTTAGAGACTTTTTGACCAATTTGGTCTTTTAGTCAATTTTACGATAAAAAAATAAAAAGTCAAGTAAATGTAACATGGGAAATCCATGTATAAATAACCCTTACCGTAATAATAATTAGCTTAGTTTTTTATTATCCTCTTAATTTTTTCTATTGCCAATCTTGGACTACATAAAATGGGAATGTCTATATCCTTCTCTACAACAGAAATTATCCTAGCCATTGATGCCTGAGCCAACACTATAATATCTACATCTTTAGAAATCTTCTCAATTTCTTCTCTTACCAGTCTATCATGTAAATCTGTCTTGCCAGATAATATAGCATCAAAGGCGTCTTTGCATAAGACTGTCTTGAGCTTGATTTTTTTCTTAAGCTCAATTGCTTTTTTTGTCAAAAGATCTGTTGTAGGTTTTAAAGTTGTATTTGAAGTTGCTACCACGCCTATAACTTTCCCTTTTTTAACAGCTTCTTCGGCCATTGGTTCATCTATTTTCAATACAGGTATATCCACAAAAGATTTTACAATATCTACGACGGGAGAGATTGACGAACAAGTAATTAGGATAACATCGGCACCCGCAGCCTTCATTCCAATCGTATAATTACATACCCTTTGAATAACCTCTGGCGTAATTTTACCCCTGTTACGGATTTCTGGAATGATACTGTCGTCGACCAGATTAAGTACACGTATTCCGGGTAAAACTTCTTCAACAATCTTATTAATTGGCTCAACCACCACAAAGCCTGTATGAATTAAAGCTAGAGTATGCATTCCCAACCTCCCTCTATGTTGTTACACGCCTTTCACAAAATTTGAAGATTGGCTTTGTTACTGTATTTCCGAATGCCCTGTTCTTTCTTTTGCCCTCCTATGCCAAAACCCTTATCAGGTGATTTTACTTCCTTCACCTTCCAACCCCTCGGCACCTCTCTGATTTCTGGCTGTTTAAATTCAGTTTCCCGGTGAAATTTCATTTTAACTCGTCCTCAGTTATGTTTAGCTTTTTGAGTATAAACTTTTTAACCTCTTCTGTAATCTCAAGCGCTGCTTTTACTTCCTCCAGAGAGGGTATGTAAAACTCCTCAGGATATCTAAGATCAACTGCATAGAAAGTCAGCTCAGATATTTTTTCCTTATCTAGCTTTTCAAATTCTCTGTCTTTCTGAACACACATTTCAAGAAGTGTACGTAAATCATGAACTTTTCTAAATCTTACATCCTTATCTGTAAGAAAAGCTTTCAGGTATTTCTCAATTGCCTGCTGACAGTGAAAACAGACAGATTCAGTAACAACATCTTTTGCATCAAGCAAAATTTTAGCGGTTCTCAAATCACTTTCTGCTTTCTTAAGCCATCTTATAATTATTTCCCTCTTCATATCTCTATACCTTCTAAGACAACTTCATTGGATAGTGTGTTTACGATCCTCTTTTCAATGTCAAACTCTCTTTTGGTTTTAACTATTATGTCAAAAGAGAGGAGCGGAAAAGTAGAATGGAGAATGTGATATATCTTTTTCTGGAGCTGTCTTTTCATAAGACTTTCAATATCTTCTTTTATCACCACAAAAATGTCATAATCACTCAATTCCTCATGCTCCTTTCTTGCCCTCGAGCCAAAGAGAAATAAACTGTCAAGTTCTAAGCCATTTTCTTCTACAATCGCCCTCACGTTTTTTTTGATAACTTCGTAGTTGTTCATTTAAACTACCTCCTATCCCCTCGACACTTTTCCAATTTCAGTTTCTTTAAAATTCAGTTTCCCATTTAAACCTCATTTTAAATCATCCTCGGTTATGTTTAATTTCTTAAGAATAAATCTTTTTGCAAAAAGTGGCTGATTTAAAACTTCCTTTTCTTTTTCCGATTCGTTATAAAAAATCTCCCGATATTTTTCTTTCGGATTCCATTTTTTCCGAAATATTTTTAACTTTCTTTATTATTATAGGATATTCGGATTATCACCTTGTTTCACAGCAAGAATTTTTCTTCTCTTGCCATTTTATAAGGAGTGGATTTTTATTTTTTAAATTTTCTCAATGGTTGATAGTCTAACCTTAATTTACCAGACATGCTTACCAAGTCAACTAAATGCGATCCGAGCTTGGAACACTTTTAGAAGATCCTTAAAAAATAACCTCCCTTGGAGTATAATAAGAAAAAATACTCCAAGGAAGGTTCAGAAGATGAACTTCCCTTGATATTATGCAAAAAGTAGGCCTTAAAATACAGCTAACAAACAGGTTCTAAAAAGACTCCTTTTTAATCTTAGGATTATATGGGGAGGGCTTTTTATTTGTTTTAGAAAAGAGTGTCTCAATTTCAGAGGAAGAATATTGACTTAAAGAGAAAAATATATATATTGCAAAAACAGTACAGGAGCTTATAGGAAAGCTCTTATTTAATAACCTTTTGCGCCTGTAGTTCAGTGGATAGAACGTCGGCCTCCGGAGCCGAAGGTCGCAGGTTCGAATCCTGCCAGGCGCGCCATTTCATTTTATTAAAATTTTATTAATAAGAAAGTTAATAATAAGATGGAGGAGAAGATGGCATTTGAGTATTTTCTTCCTCAGACACATCTTTTATTTGGAGAAGGAGTGCTGAGCAGGCTGGGAGAAGAGGTGAAAAAAATAGGAAAGCATGCTCTTTTAGTTACAGGTAAAAAAAGTATGCAGAGTCTGGGATTTTTGGATGAGGCAATAAAAAGCATGGAAAAGGAAAAAATTAAGGTAACTCATTATGGTAAGGTAGAGCCTAATCCTACTGTAGATATAGTAGATGAAGGCGCCAGAGTGGCTTTGCAGGAAGGCTGTGATGTTATAGTGGGGATGGGGGGAGGATCTGCCATGGATACGGCAAAAGCAATAGCAGTTGTTGCCGGACATTCTAAAAAAAGTCCCTGTTCTATTTGGGATTTTTCAGTAACACAGGATACACCAAAGCCTATAACAAAAGATACTCTTCCTATAGTAGCCATAACTTCTACCTCAGGCACGGGAAGTCATGTAACAAAATACGCTGTAATTACAAATTCTAAAACTATGGAAAAACCAGGTTTTGGTTCGGAGCACATATATCCTCTTTTGTCCATTGTTGATTTAAACATAGTAAAAAATATGAGTCCAGAGTTAACTGCTCGAACAGGATTTGATACTTTAGCCCATGTTCTTGAGGCATTTGTGTCTAAAAGGAGTAATCCCATTAGTGATGAGTACTGTTTAAAGGCAATTGAGCTTGTATACAAATATCTTCCTATAGCTTATCAAGAAGGAAATAATATGCAGGCTCGATTTTATATGGCTCTTGCAGATACCTATGCTGGTTGGGCTATCACAACTGTATCCACGGCACTTCCTCATGGTATGGCTCATCCTGTAAGTGGACATTATCCAAATATTGACCATGGTGTAGCTTTAGCTGCGCTTTCTCCTGGGATAATGGAGTTTAATATCGATAACGGAGATGAAAAAACAATTTACAAATACTGCAAGATAGCAGAAGTTATGGGTAAATCAGTTAATGAATATAATAGAGAAAATGCAAGAAAAAGTGTCCAGGCAGTATGGGAACTCCTTGAGAAAATCAATTTAAAGGTAAAACTTGGCGAACTTGGCGTGAATAAAAATGAAATTTCAGCTATGACCAAAAATGTTTTCAGAACCATGAGAAAAAACGTCAATTTTAACCCAGTTCCAGCAAGCGAAAAAGATGTGGAGGAGATTTATCAGCGCTGTTTTTAAATAAAAATATCTTTGTGTTTTGTTATGCCTTCTGTTTCCATAGTTTTATGTGAAAGTTATCATACTGAGATAGTTTATAGTGCGGTTAAAAGAGCAGTTTCTTTAACAGGGGGATTAAGTGAAATTGTAAAGCCTGGACAAAATGTTCTTTTGAAAATAAATCTTTTGTCACCAAAGCCTCCTGAGAGAGCTGTTACTACTCATCCCTCTGTAGTGGGAGCAGTGGTGAGATTGATAAAGAAGGTGGGTGCGAATCCCTGGGTGGGAGATGCAGTTTCTAATGAGGGATTAGGCGGAAAAGATGCATTTGAGATTGCCGGCATAAGAGAAGTTGTGGAGAAAGAAGGAGGGAAAATTGTAAATTTTTCCCGTACAGGTTATGAAAAAATAAAAGTTCCAGGAGCAAAGCAGCTTAAAGAAGTTTACCTTGCAAAACCTCTCCTTAATTCTGATGTTATAATATCTATTCCTAAATTAAAAACTCATGAGCTTACTTTTCTTACCGGTGCAGTTAAAAATTTTTTTGGATGTGTTCCTTCATTTAATCGTTTTCAAGCTCATAGTTTGGCAGATGAGCAAAAGTTTGCTGAGGCAGTTTTGGATATTTACTCTGTATGTAAACCTTCCTTTGCTTTGATGGATGCCGTTGTAGCTATGGAGGGAGAAGGTCCATCATCGGGGGATCCTGTAAAATTAGGACTTATTCTTGCCTCACCTGATTGTGTGAGTTTAGATATAGTTGCCTCTCAAATTGTTGGTTTTAGACCCTCGGATATTTTAACTTCGGTTGTAGCTACTAAGAGAGGATTAGGACCTAAAAATCTTGAAGATATAAAGGTTGTGGGGTGTAAAATCAATAATTTAATTAAAAAAGATTTTAAAAAGCCAAGTACCTACCAGGGAAAGATAAAAAGAACTATTATAAGGTTTCTTACTCCTCTTGGGATTCGATTTTTCCAGACCTTTCCTGCTGTAAGAAAATCTGTTTGTAAGAGATGCAACCTATGCAAAGAAAGCTGTCCTGCAGGAGCAATTAAAATGAATCCTTATCCTACCTTTGACTACAAAAAATGTATCCAGTGCTTCTGCTGTCATGAACTTTGTCCTCATAGGGCCATTTACATAAAAAAACACTGGTTACGAGAGGTTTTTTCTCCAGGTTAAAATTTTTGAAAATTAACCCTTATCTATCATTAAAATAGATAAGCTTTTGATTAAGTTTTTGAGCGAAATTTTTTATCTTCCCGAGATCCTCATAGCTTATTTTTCTCATCCATAAAGGAAAAACAGAGTTATTTTGCAAAAGAGGTTCTTTGGAAAGAAGGGGAGCTTCCTTTACAGCTTTTTTAAACTCCTCTGTTCCTGGAATAGGGGAAAACTCGGCAATTTTTATCACAGCACCTGCTTTATGAACAAATCTTAAAGTTTCTGTAACCTCCTCTATATCTTGTCCAGGCAATCCCACCATGATGTATGTTTCTAAATTTTTTCTTTTAAAACCAGCAGAAAGCAAATTATCAACAGCTTTCAGTAAATCCTCTCCACTTACCTTACCTGATGAGTCTCTTTGTCTTTGAGGATTAGCTGATTCAAAGGAAAGTCTTATAGTTTTAAAATTTGCTGCATAGAGGAGTTTTGCCACTTCTTTGTTAATATACCTTATATGTAGTCCATTGGGAGTATGGAATCTCACCTTATTGAACTTTTTTATAATTTCCTTAAGAAGAGGAATTATATGTTTTGATGCATTTACCAGGAGAGCATCGTCGTAAAAGGCGATATCCTCCACTTTAAAGTTTTTAATATAGTAGTTTATCTCTTTTAACACTTTTTCAATACTTCGTTGAGTAAAAAAAGGCTCAAGAAGTGAGGAAGCACAGTAGCTACAGGAAAAAGGACATCCTCTTGATGTTAAAATAGCAACTGATTTTACTTTGGTGAGAAGATGATATGCGGGTATAAGATCCTCTATTATTTTGCTTGAGAC
>CAYRAK010000102.1:0-6024 GCA_964422215.1 uncultured Clostridia bacterium
ACCTCCCGGCTCTTCTGTTATCAATACAGAGCAGGATTTTTTGATTAAGAAATTATTTAAAAGGCGAATTTGTGTAGATTTTCCACTTTTGTCAATTCCTTCAAAGCTTATAAACAATTTCTAACCTTCAAAAATTTTTATTATTTGGTTTTAAACTATACTAAACCCTCTCCTTGTCAAGGTAGGGCGTTCCTTCAGATTTGCTTGACATAAAACTAAGGCGCTGTATAATGCAACGAACAAAAGTTATAATAAAAGATATTTGCGAGAAAAGAAATGAAAAATAAATGCTATCTTATGGGAATTGATACTGGAACAACTCATACCAAAGTGGGAGTATATGATACTGATGGAAAAGAGATAATCTTTAAAAAATCTTCTACTCCTATTGTTTTTCTTTCATCTGGTGGAGCAGAGTTTAATCCTCAATCAATATGGGAAAAACTTGTCCAACTTATAAAAGAGATTCCTTTATCTATCCGTGATAATGTGAAAGCTGTAAGTATAGGAAGTTTTGCTGAAACTGTTTATCCCTTGGATGCAAAGGATACACCTCTTGATAATGGTATTGCATGGTTTGATCTTAGAACATTACCTCAAAACGAAAAAGTAAAAAATCTATTGGGAGAAAAGTTCATCAGAGAAATTACAGGGCTTTCTCCTTCGTGGATCTACAGTCTCAACAAAATTTTATGGTTTAAGGAGAACAAACCTTTATTGTATAAAAGGACAAAAAAGTGGCTAGATAATGCAGGATACATTATTTTTAAGTTAAGTGGTGAGAAAGTGATTGATTATTCCCTGGCCTGTCGAACCATGATGTTTGATGTTAAAAATAGATGTTGGAGTAAGAGGATCCTGGGGGAGTTTGATATTGATGTTGGTACTCTTCCAGAGCCTGTTCCCAGCGGAACTGTGATAGGGAAGGTAGATAAACATGTATCAGAGAATACAGGTTTAAAAGAAGGTACTTTGGTTGTTTCAGGAGGGCATGATCACCTTTGTGCAGCTTTATCTGTTGGGGTAATTGAAGAAGGCAGGATTCAGGATTCAACAGGTACTACGGAGAGCATTCTTGTTACTTTAAAAGGAGATACAAAAAAAATAATTGAAATAACTGAAATTGCTCAAAAAGAAGGTTTTACTTTGGCAAATCATGTGGTAAAAGATGCTTTTTGCCTCTTTCAAGGAATGTATTGCGGGGGGCTTTTACTTGATTGGTTTCTTGGTAATATCCTTAAAAATGTAGATTATAGTATTTTGGAGAAGATTGTTAGTTATGAGGATAATATTCCTTTTTTTATTCCTTATCTTCGAGGAAGTGAGATTGGGATAATGTCAGGGGCTCTTCTGGGTCTAAAAGATTTTCATACAAGAGAAAGTATTCTAGCCAGCATTACAGAAACTGTTGCATTCGAACTGAAGAAGATGGTTGATAGCTTGGAGAAATTTATTGATATATCAGGATGGATAGTAAGAAGTGTAGGAGGCGGTGCTGAAAATAAGCTTTTACTAAAATGTAAAGCGAATCTTCTTGGAAAAAAAGTGGAAGTTTCTGAACACAAAGAAGCTACCTCTAAAGGAGCAGCTCTTCTTGCTGGTATAGGATGCGGAGTATATAAAGATGAGTTCGAAGCTGTTGAAAAAACATTTAATATTTCAGAAGTTTATACTCCTGAGGTTTCTCAAGCAGAAAAAATTCAAAGGCGCTATGAAAAATACCGCAAGATTCTTGCAAAATACAAAGAGATTGAAGAGAATCTAAAATAGTCTAAATAAGGAGGTAAAAGATGAGTAAAGTAGGTGCACATCTTTTAATATGGAGTTCGCGATTAAATGAAGATGCTTTTAAAATCTTTCCTAAAATAAAGAAGATGGGATTTGACGGAGTGGAGATACCCTTAACCGATCCTATGAATATTGAATTTAAGCTGATAGAGAAGACAAGAAAGGAGCTGGAAAAAATAGGTCTTGAGTGTACTGGATGTGCGGGGATGGGAAAAAATGAGAATTTAATCGATGATGATGAAACTATTAGGGAAAGAGGAAGGACTTATCTTAAAAGATTCATTGATATTTGCTCGGATTTAGGTACCGATACTTTAGATGGGGTGCTTTATGGTACGTTTGAGATGTCTAAGGGAAGAGGAAGAACACAAGAAGAATGGGATCGTGCTGTAAAAGAGCTAAGAGAGATGGCCGACTATGCAAAGGAGAAAAATGTTACTCTTTGTCTTGAGGTTATCAATCGCTATGAAACTTATTTTTTGAACACTGCTAAAGACGGGGTGCAGCTTGTTAAAGATATTGGTAAAGATAATGTGAAAGTTCACCTTGATACCTACCATATGAATATCGAGGAGAAGGATTTTTATACTCCTATCATTGAGAGTAAAGGCTATCTTGGTTACATGCACTGTTGTGAAAATGATCGAGGTATTCCAGGAACAGGACATGTGAACTGGGATGAAGTATTTAAGGGGCTTTCTGAAATAGGCTATGATGGGTGGTTAGTTATTGAAAGTTTCTATGGACCTATGAAAGAAATGCCTATAGCTACTTCGGTGTGGCGTAAACTGGTAGATGATATTGATGATATTCCTCGTGAAGGGATAAAGTTTATCCGAGAAAAGATGAAAGAATATGGACTTTAGTTTATTTGTGCAAATTCCAACGCAATTCTGATTTGAGGTTCCTAGTTCTTGATTTGTAATAATCAAGAACTAGGAACCATTAATGAGATATTCCTAAGGTTATTATCACGCCCGTTTTCTCCTAAGTTTAGATTTTATTGCTCCTCTATCCTTTTGTATAGCAATGCTTTTTAGGAGCTTATCTTTTTTCATAGTGTGAGATTAGAACTTTCAAACTTTGAATAAAAATAAAAAAATGTAAAGTTTTAGCGCTTGAAAAATGATTTGCAAACTTACAGAAAAGGATTTTAATTCCATACTTAAGATTATAAATGATGCTGCAATGGTTTATAAAGGTGTAATTCCCAATGACAGATGGAAAGAGCCTTATATGTCAGCAAAAGAGTTGAAGGAGCAAATTAACCTTGGTGTAAAATTTTATGGATGGGAGGAGAAAGGAAAAATAATTGGTGTAATGGGAATTCAATATGTTAAAGATGTTACCTTAATCAGACATGCCTATGTGCTTAGCAGATATCAAAGAAGAGGAATAGGAGGAAAGTTGCTTGAATATTTAATCGGTTTGGCTAAATCATCTGAAATTTTAGTAGGAACTTGGGAAGCTGCAAAGTGGGCTATAAAATTTTATGAAAAATATGGATTTAGGTTAGTTTCATCTGAGGAAAAGGATAAACTTTTAAAAAAGTATTGGAGGATTCCTAAAAGACAAATAGAGACATCAGTTGTGCTACGCTTAAAAATAAGACAATGTCAAAAATTTCAGCTTGACAGTCTTACACTATAACTTAAAATGGCCATTAATCAAGCAAATTCGTGATGATAAATCTCTGCAAGAGTTTAGTAATGACAAAGAATATTGAGATACACCTGAAAAACAAAATAGCTTTAATTACTGGAGCAGGAAGGGGTATTGGTAAGGCTATTGCTTTAAAATTTGCTAAAGCAGGAGCAGCAGTGGTGATTAATGATATTAATACTGAAAATATGAAGCAAGTAGTAGAGGAAATTAAACAAAATGGGGGGAAAGTTATCTATAAAAAAGCAGACGTAAGTGATAGTAAAGAGGTAAAAGAGTTAGTTGACTTCGCCAACCAAAAACTAGGAACCATAGACATTTTAGTAAATAATGCCGCTATATCTAAAATTGTTTCTTTTCTAGACACTACTGAGGAAGAGTGGGATAGGGTTATAGAGGTAAATCTCAAAGGAGCTTTTCTTTGTTCAAAGGCAGTACTTCCTGGAATGATTAAAAAAAGAGAGGGTAAAATTATTAACATAAGTTCTCAATCTGGACGGAGAGGAAGTCCATGGCATGCTGCCTATTCTGCTTCCAAATTCGGTATTATTGGACTAACTCAAAGCTTAGCTGTGGAGTTTGCTCCTTATAATATTAAAGTTAATGCTATTTGTCCGGGAGTGGTCTTTACTCCTTTATGGGAAGAGATGATAGATGATTATGCCCAAAAATTGGGAATAAAAAAAGAAAAAGTTAAAGATTATCTGATAAGTAAAATTCCTTTAGGAAGATTAGGAACAACGGAGGATGTAGCTAATTTAGCCTTATTTTTGGCTTCTTCTTACTCAGATTATATAACCGGTCAGGCTATTAATGTAAGTGGAGGATCGGTTCTATAAAAATAAAAGTTCTATAAAAATAAAAAAGGATAAAAAGTGGTACACTACTTGGTAGGCAGTGATGTTGGGACAGGGGGAGCAAAATCAGTAGTTATGGATACAGAGGGAAATATATTGGGTAGTCATTTTATTGAATATCCCTTGATAACTCCTCGTCCAGGTTGGGCAGAACATAACCCTCAATGGTATTGGAAAGCGGTAGCAGAAACTATCAAAGCTTCAATTAAGCAGTCCCGAGTTAATCCTAAGCATATCCGAGCAGTTAGTATAAGTGGTCTTTCTCCTGCCTGCATCTTGGTGGATAAGAACCTTAATCCTCTGCAAAATGCCCATATTTGGATGGATAGAAGGTCCACTGCCGAGTGTAAATGGCTTAAAGAAAATATTGGAGAAGATACTATTTTTAAACTTACTGGCAATCTTATTGATCCTTATTATGCAACTACAAAGCTTATGTGGGAGAAAAATAATAGACCCGAACTTTATAAAAAAACCTATAAGCTACAAACTGCAGCCGATTATCCAGTGTTAAGACTTACTGGGAAAGCAGTGACTGATTATTCCAATGCCTGCCTGATTGGAATAGTATTTGATATTGTGAACAAAAAATGGAATGAGAAAATGATTGAACAAATTGGATTAGATGCAGAAAAATTTCCCACTCCTTACCCCTGTGATCAAGTTATTGGTGAGGTTACAACATGGGCAGCTAAAGAAACAGGTCTTGCACCAGGTACACCTGTAGTAGCAGGAACAGTGGACTATAATGCAGCATCGCTTTCTATGGGTGTAATTGATGAAGGAGAAAATTCTCTAATTATGGGGACAGGAGGTGTATGGGGAGTTGTACATAAGGAAGCTAAATTCACCAAAAATATGGTTACTATTATTCCCACCGCTTATTCACGGAGTATGTATACTACTACAGCTCCTTTGATGAGTTGTGCGGCACTGATGAGATACTTTAGAGATAATTTTGGTCAGGTTGAACGAGAAATAGAAAAAATTTTAGGTGTTAATGCTTATGAGATAATGAACTTAGAAGCAGAGAAGGTTCCTCCAGGAAGTGGTGGTTTAATTGTTCTTCCTTACTTTATGGGTGAAAGAGCTCCTATCTGGGATCCCTTAGCAAGAGGGGTGTTTTTTGGCCTTTCTCTTTCTCATGGTAGAGGGCATTTGATAAGAGCTATGATGGAGGCTGTAGGTTATGCTGTTTTACATAACCTGGAACTTGTTCAAAAAAGTGGGGTTAAAATAAAACCTCCTCTTTTCTTAGGTGAGGGAGGAGCTCAATCTCCTCTATGGAGGAGAATTATTGCTGATATTTTGAATACAAGATGTGCTTACATTCAGGGTTTAAAAGGAGCACCTGTAGGAGATGCAATAAATGCTGGGGTGGGAGTGGGTATATTTAAAGATTACCATGTAGTGAAAAATTGGATAAAGGTTATTGAAGAAATAAAACCAGATCCAAAGATACACAAATTATATATGAAATTTTATCACATTTACCGAAAGCTTTATCCAGATTTAGCAAAATACTATGTTCAATTGGCTAAAATCAGTGGATACTTTTAGGTAAGTTAGAAATTTTTTTTTGAAAAATACACCATCCATTCCTTTGCCAAAATGAGGCCTTTTTACGTTGTACCAGTATATCCACTTTGCTCACATAAAATACTTTTCTCCTTTTTCTTTATACCTTTTAACCTGCTTTCTTTTTGGCTTTGCGCAA
>CAYRAK010000103.1:0-5970 GCA_964422215.1 uncultured Clostridia bacterium
CTTTTGGACTACCTTAAAAAGTTAAATAAAAGTTGCTTTATTTGCTGGATTGGTGGAAGAAAGAGACTAGATAGAGAAATTGTCCAAAAAAAAGGAATTGAATTTAGAGAAATCAAAGCCCAACCTCTTCCTAGGTCTTTTCATCTTAAATGGATGAGTTTTATTTTAAATATGTTTATCTCTTTCATTCAGTCTCTAAAAATTATCCTCACATTTAAACCAGAGGTGGTCGTAGGAATGGGAAGTTTCCAGTCCTATCCCGTTGTAGTATCTGCATGGCTCCTTGGTATACCTACAGTAATCTGTGAACAGAACGTTTATCTTTCACTTACCAACAAAATGCTTTTACCCTTAGCTTCTAAAATTGCATTAAGCTTTCCCTACACAGAAAATTATGTTCCTGTTTGGGCAAAGAAGAAAGTAGTGGTAACTGGTAATCCTGTAAGAGAGGAGATTATCACTACCTCAAAAAGATTAGCAGTTAAAAAATTAGGTTTAAAAGAGGAAAAATTTACACTTCTCTTCTTAGGAGGAAGTCAGGGAGCACATTATTTAAATAAGGTTACAGTTGAAACTTTGTATCTTTTTGAGAATGAAAGAATTGGAGAAAAAATTCAATTTATCCTTCTAACCGGAGAAAGGGACTATAGTTGGGTCAGGGAAAATCTAAAAAAAATTAAAATTGAAGGGAAAATCTTTCCTTACCTTGAGGAAATCTTTTATGCTTATGCAGCATCTGATCTTGTGATATCCCGTAGTGGAGCTACCACTCTTGCAGAGATTATAGCTCGTGGTCTTCCCTGTATTCTTATACCTTATCCCTTCGCCACTTGTAATCACCAACTAAAAAATGCTCTTATTCTGAAAAAAGAGGGAGGGGCAAAAGTAATTATTCAGGAAAAATTAAATCCGGTTACTTTGAAAAAAGCAATTGAAGAGATAATTGAGGATAAACAAATTAAAGAAAGGATGCAAAAGATAAAGGAAAAATGGAAAATCTCAAAAGCTACAAAAAATCTTACAGATTTAATCATACAACTTGTAGGTAACAGGGAGTAAAAAGTGCATTTACACTTTGTAGGAATTGGTGGAATAGGTATGAGTGGACTTGCTAGAATTTTCCTTCAGGCAGGATATACAGTATCTGGGTCAGATATAAAGGAAACCTCTATAACAAAGAAACTACGTTCACAAGGTGCACACATCTATAATGGGCACCGGGCAAATCAAATAGAAGGAGCAGACATGGTGGTTTTTTCTTCTGCTATTTCTGCCCAAAATCCTGAGATAAAAGAAGCACAGGCAAGAAAAGTACCCCTTATTTCAAGGGGAAAGCTCGTAGCCCAAATTGCAAATATGAAAGAAAACATAATTGTAGCAGGAACTCATGGTAAAACAACTACTACAGCTCTTATTGCAGAGCTTCTTTTAAGAGAAGGCCTAGATTTTACACTTCTTATTGGAGGAATTTTAAAAAAAATAAATTCAAATAGCCAACTTGGAATTGGCAGATGGATGTTGGTAGAATCTGACGAATCCGATGGTTCCTTTCTTTATTTTCATCCAACTATAGCAATTGTAACTAATATTGAAAATGACCATCTGAACTACTATTACTCATTAAAAGATCTCCTACAAGCTTTTACTCAATTTTTAAAGAAAGTTAAGCCCGAGGGGAAAGTTATTGTCAATATAGATGATCCCCGATTACGCTATATTTTGAGAAAAATTCCTAAAAAGAAAAATGTATCCACCTACGGATTGTGTTCAAAAGCTGATATATCAGCTTTCAATATTAACCTTGAGGCCTTAAAAAGCTCCTTTGAAGTTAGGTACAAAAAAAATTCTTTAGGAAGGATAGAGGTTCCTTTGCCTGGAATGCATAACATATACAACTGCCTCGCTATGATTGGGGTTGGTATCACGTTAGGTGTGAGTTGGGAAAAAATAAGAAAAACATTTTTTTATTTTAAAGGAGTAAAAAGAAGACTAGAGAAAATAGGGGAAGTAAAAGATATTTTAATATTTGACGATTATGCCCATCATCCCACAGAAATTAAGGCAACTCTAAATGAAATAAAAAGACTGGGAAAAAGAGTTATTGTTATCTTTCAGCCTCACAGATATACCAGAACAAAGCTCCTCTGGGAGGAATTTACAGTTGCCTTTGATAAGGTAGACCTTTTGCTACTCACCGATATCTATCCAGCTGGAGAGGTACCTCTTCCTGGCGTAGATGGAAAACTTTTTTTTGAAGCTGTAAGAAAAAAGAGAAAATCTCCGACTTACTATATACCTTCTAAAAGCAAAATAATCGAATTTGTAAAAAAGGAAGTAAAAAAGAAGGACATAATTTTAACTCTTGGAGCAGGAGATATAAATGAACTTTCCTACCAGATCCTCCAGGTACTCCACTCACACAATTGATCAGCTACTTCTTTGTCTTCTTTCTCACTTCTACTTTTAATGGAATTTCTACTTCAGGATGTAGTTTTATAAAAACCTCTCTTATGCCAACCACTTTTATCGGCTCATCTAAAACAATCTTACGATGGTCGATTGAGGATATATTGAACTTTTTCTTTATTTGCTCAGCAATATCTTGAGTAGTAACCGAACCAAAGAGTTTCCCTTCCTCTCCAACTTCTCTTTCAATAACTAAAGTTGTATCTTTCAACTTCTCCTGAAGTCTAAGCGCTCTCATTTTCTCTCTTTCTTTCTTCTGCTTGGCTATCTTTCTTCTTTCTTCCCACTTTTTGATTTCACTTGGAACCGCTGGAACAGCTAACCCGCGCCGTATTAAAAAGTTTCGAGCATACCCATCACTTACTTCTACTAGATCATCCCTTCTACCAACTCTCTCAACGTCCTTTTGAAGAATAACCTTCATGATCCATCTCCTTATTTGTAAGGCAAAAGTGCCATCTGGCGAGCCCTCTTAATTGCTCTAGCCAGCTGTCTTTGATGTTTTGCACAAACTCCTGTTCTACGTCGACTTTTAATTCTCGCTCTACTATCAAGATACTTTTTGAGCCTTTCAACATCTGTAAAATCTATATTCTCTATTTCAGAATGACAAAACTCACAGATTTTTCTTCTCTTGAAAAACTTTGTATTCACTATCTCCCCTCCTCAATCCAAGGATTATTCATCAAGCTTTCCTATTTCATCCTCCTCTATATCTATATCTTCATCTTCTATGGAAATATGATCTATCTCATTTTCAATTTTTTCTTCTGATACCTCTTCTGAAAGAGGCCTTTTCAGTCTTTGAAGAAACTCTACCCTCCAAGCTATAACTTCGCTCACTTTTCTTTTAATTCCATCCCGATCCTCATAAGAGCGCACTTGAAGCCTACCTTCAACTGCTACTTGACTGCCTTTCATTAAATACTCTGAGCACCTCTCTGCCTGTTTTCTCCAGACTACAACTGGAATAAAATCCACTCCTCTTTCCCCATTTGGGCTTGTAAAGGGACGGGATACTGCTAATGTAAAATTTACAACCGGTTTTCCATCAGGTGTATAACGAAGCTCAGGATCTTGGGCTAAATTCCCTATTAATATAACTCTATTGAGAGACATTCTTAATCTCCTTTTCTTCCTTATTTTTTACTGAGGTTTTCTTTGAATGTTCTGCTCGAATGAACATTAATCTTATAACTTCATCCTGAGCCCTCATCCACTGTGTAAGCCTGTTAGTAAAAGTAGAATCTATGTTAACAAGAGCTCTTAAAAATATACCTTCCTTTTCTCCCTCTACCTCGTAAGTGAGCTTCCTTAAACCTAAATCATCTATACTCTCCAATCTGCCTCCATTTTGCCCAATGAACCCCTCAATCTTATTTTTAATAGTTTCCTTTCCATCCTCTCCAATTTTTGGTCTCAGTGCAAAATACAACTCATACAAAGGCATTCGTACTACCTCCTAAACAGCAAAACTGAAGTGAATAACATCTCCATCTTTAACTTGATAATTCTTGCCCTCTAATCTCACCTTTCCTTCTAATTTTGCTTCCTTAAAACTTTTTACCTTCAAAAGTTCATCTACAGAAATAACCTCAGCTCGAATAAATCCTCTTTCCATATCAGAATGTACCTTCCCTGCTGCCTTAAGTGCTGGGGTTCCCATTTTAATTGGCCAAGCTCTTACTTCCTTTCCTCCTGTTATTGTAAAGAAGGTAATTAAACCCAACTCACTAAAAATCTCTCTTATTAACTTAGCTTTAACATTTTCCTTTATACCAATCTCTTCTATAAATTTTTGTCGCTCCTCTTCTGGTAAGTCTAAAAGCTCCATCTCAAGCTGAGCACACACCTCAACTACTTTTAATTCTTTTACTCTGGCAAATTCTCTAAATCTCCTAACATGAGAAGAAGGAAACTCAAGGTCCTTTTCCTCTATATTAGCCACATAAATTATAGGTTTAATCGAAAGAAATCCTTCTTTTCCTATTAACTCGCACTCTTCTTTAGAAAGAATTTTTCTAGGAGAAATACCTTCTTCTAAAGCTTTTTTTAATTTTCTTAAAATTTCTATATCTTGTCCTTCCTTTTTAGCTCCTGATTTTAATAGTTTATCCACTTTTGTCAACCTTTTTTCAACAATCTTTAAGTCCGAAAGAAAAAGTTCAAGCTCAATAGTCTCAACATCTCTTACAGGATCAATGCTTCCTTCTGGGTGAGGAATATTATCCTCGAAACAACGCACTACCTCCACCAGTACCTCGACACCTCTTATTCTACTCAAAAACTCATTTCCTAACCCTTCCCCTCTATGAGCCCCTCTGATAAGTCCTGCTACATCTACAATTTCAATGGTGGCTGGAACAACTCTCTCAGGATTAATCATATAAGCCAATTTATCTAATCGTGAGTCAGGAACAGGAACAATGCCTACATTGGGCGAAATTGTGCAAAATGGAAAACTAGCAATCTGAGCTCCACCTTGAGTGAGGGCATTAAAAAGTGTTGATTTCCCAGCATTAGGCAAACCAATTATTCCAGCCGAAAAATTAGCCACTTACTTCTCCCGCTTTATATTTTTATTTTTAACCACAGAAAGAGTTTATTATGTATGCGCCTCCTCCAACTGAGAGCGCAACTGATCCAGTAACTCAAGATATTCCTTAAGACCTTTTTTCTCTGCCGGTTCACGGAGGCGCTTTAGTGCTCTTTCCTGAATTTGTCTAATTCTTTCTCTGCTAACACCATATTTTTTGCCTATTTCCCGAAGAGAATATGTCTCTCCCTCAAGCCCAAATCTTAATTTTAAAATTTCAAATTCTCGTTCATTTTTTACTACTTTCTTCAAAAGTTCTCTTACTTCCTCTCTTAATATATCTAGTATAAGTTCGTACACGGGCGGAGGAGTAGAAGAGTTAGCAATGAAATCCCTCATAGGTGTATCTTTTTCCTCTCCTACCGGAGTCTCAAATGAAATGGTATCCTGAGACAAGCCTAATGTTTGTTTTATTTTTTCAGGTGAAAGATCAATTTCCTCTGCGATTTCCTCTGGAGTTGGTTCTCTAGAAAGTTCTTGCTCCAGCTTCCGGGAAACAGTAGTAAGCTTCTTCATAAGATGACTTACATGAACTGGAACACGTATAGCCTTTGCCTGATCAGTAATAGCTCGAGACAGAAATTGCCTGATCCACCAGCTTGCATAAGTACTAAACCGCTTTCCTGCATCTGGATCAAACTTATCCACAGCATGAGAGAGCCCTATATTTCCTTCTTGAATTAAATCAAGGAAAGAAACACCTTTTCCGGTATATTTCTTAGCAAAACTTACAACCAGTCTAAGATTTGCTTTCATCATATCTTTTTTGTAGTTTTCATAAGCTTTTCTTGCTTTTTCCATTTCCTCAATAAGTGAGCTTACCTTGTCCTTCTTGTTACACATTATCTGGAGTATTTTCTCTTTATTTTTTCGTATAAAATCAGATATTTCTCTTGCTTTATCCATAT
>CAYRAK010000104.1:0-5959 GCA_964422215.1 uncultured Clostridia bacterium
CCTCAGCCGCTTTATTGAAGATGGTTATCTTCCCCTCAAGATCTACAGCAACAAGTCCACTCATCATACTATCCAAGGTGTTATTTAGATACGCTTGGACTTTATTTAATTCAGAAACTTTCCTGCTTAAAGCTTTGTTGGTTTCAGCAAGCTCATCTGTAAGCTCTGTTATCTTTTGTTGTAAAAGAGCGTAGCTTTTTCTTAAAGTTTCTGTAGCATGGGTAAAATCTTGAAAGGCACAGGTTAAAAGATCCACATCTTTTTTCCTTTTAGACAAAATTTTTTTCTCTGACATACTTTATACCTTACTTTATTTGGTCAAAAAATTTAGCTTTGGGTTCTAAGAAACCTTTATAAGCCTTTTGTAAAAGCTTTCCCCTATCAATTTGCTGTAAATTGAGAGAAATTTTTTTTATGATATTTCTCAAAAGAGACTCATTCTCCTTATCCCTGGAAATAATTTCTCTTAAAAGCTTAGCAATTTCCTCTTTTATATTCTTCTCTTCATTGCTCTTTAAATTCTGAGAAAAAGAAGTTTTCTTTTTTATATCCTCTATTTCTTCCATGAGTTTTCCCCTTTTTTTAATGAGCAGCAAAAGTTTTTTGTAATCTTTCTTCCTGATAGCTTCTGTCTGATCTAAAGCTATACTAAGCATAATTTGATAAAGCTTTAATTGTCGCTTGTAACAGTCTAATTTTTCCATTTGAAACTATAGCAAAGCTTTACTTAATTTGGTCCAAAAACTTTGGGGAAATTTTTCTTCCAAGGTGGTATAAAATTTTTGTGCCTCTGGCAAAAGATGAGAATGTCTTAAAGAGTTAGCTATTTGATACAAACACCAGGAAAGGTAATCACTTTTTGGATATTCTTTAATTAACTGAAGATAGATCGAAGATGCTTTTTGATATTTTTGAGTCTGATAGTAAAGATCAGCTAAGTTAAGAAGTACCTTCTCCCTTATAGATGTATCTTCATAACCTTCACTGGTGAGCTTTAAAATCTTTTGATATTTATCTATAGCCGATTCTATATTCTTTCTTTTTCTTTGGAAATCAGCCATTTTATACAAAGCAAAAATCCATTCTTTGTTATCTTGAGGTGTTACATGTTCTTTTATCTTTTGATAGACATTGAAAGCAAATTCTCTTTCTCCCATAGAGTAAAGAGAGTTTACGAAATTTAAAACTTCTAAGATTCCTTGCTTGGAAGTATTTTTCAAAAATAAGGACAAAAGCTTTTTTGCAGAGGATAAATCTCCACTCTGTAGAGAGTATTTTATAAGTTTTACAGACACTTTTTCTTTACCTGCCAGTAAAATTCTTTTTTCTTCATATTCTACCGCCTTTTTCCATAGCCCAACCTTAGAATATGCCTCAGCTATATCTGAAAATATTCTCTCTTTTTCTTCTTTTGAAACAGAATAAAAAAGAGCTTTGTTGAAAGCATCAATTGCCTTAAGATAAAGTTTTTGTTCATAGAAAGCTTTCCCCAATTTATAGTAGGCAAAAGAGATTTTGAAGGATAAAGGATAATAGTGAATAAATTTTTGAAAAATTTCAGTTGCTTTATCATAATGAGATGTTCTTAGATAAAGGGTTCCCAAGGTAAAACACACATCTTCTGTCTTGGAAGGAGAATAATCTTTGAGTATCTGCTCATAAATTTTGATAGCTTCTTCAAATTTTTCCTCTATAAGATAAGCCTTAGCCAGTTCTTTTTTAACTTCCATTAAAAAAGAGGATTTTTCGGTACACATTTTGATTACTTTTCCAAAAGTCTCCTGCGCTTTTTTAATCTCTCCTTCCTCTAAAAGAACTTTTCCTAGATAAAAGTAGGCTTCCTTGAAAAATTTACTTTGAGGATAATTTTTAATGAGAAGATATAACATGGATAAGGCTTCATTTACTTTTCTTTTCTCAAGATAACAGCGAATAATACGATACAAAGCTTCCTCCTGAACCTCGCTTTTGGGATATTCTCTAATTAGAGATGAGTAAAAGAGGATAGCCTCTGAATATCTTTTCTTTCTGAAATATATATCCCCTAACCGAAGATACGCTTTAGCAGCTGAAAAACTTTCAGGATAATCTTCTATAAGTTTCTGATAAAGGGATACGGCTTTCTTTTCTTCTGATTTTTCCAAAAGAGAATCTGCAAAAATAAGATACACTGGAGCTAACTTCTCAACATCAGAAAATTCCTTAATTATCTTTTTTACTGTATTTAAAGCATTCTCTATATCACCTGTCCTCCTGTAACATTGAGCAAGTTTAAGGCGAGCATCAAAGAAATAAGGAACATTTCTTTTCTTAACTTTTTCATAAAAAAAGATAGCTCTATTAAAAAATTCTTCTTTTTCAAAAATATTTCCCAGTTGATAGTTAATCCAATCTATACGAGGATTTGAGGGAAACTTCTCTTTTAATTCGAGATAAATTTTTTTGGCTTTTTTAAACTGTGCCTCTTGATAAAATTTATCCGCCTTCTGAAGATACATCTTCCAGTCCCTGTCTTCTTCTATAAAGGATAAACTGAAAAAAAATCCCACGCTCAGGGCTGCACTTAAGATGAGAATTAAGTATAAAGGAGATATATTTTTTAAAAGTGGAAACTTTTTTGAAAATATTTTAAAAACAGAGCCTATTTTACTCAACTGTTTCATTTTCATACTCGCAAAGAAGCTGTATTTTCCTTCCGCACGAACATATAATTTCGACTATTCTTACAATGCCTTCCTCTTTTTTAAGGTTTATTTTAACCTCCCCTTCTTCTTTGCCACCTTTTATCAATAAAGGTTCATCAGAAAAACTAAGTTTTTCGCTTTTTATAACACTTGACGTTCTTTTTACATTCATTTTACCTTACTTACTACTAAGGGCACTTTTCGCAACATCTTGCACTTTTAGGGAATCAAGCGGTTTTGTAAGGTATTCAAATATTCCTAAAGATTGAATTCTGTTTTTCATTTCCACAGAACAGTCTCCTGTTATAACCACAATAGGAAGATGAGGATCTATCTCTTTAACTAAAGGAATTGTTTCTAAACCGCCCATCCCTCCCATGTGAATATCCAGAAAAAGAAGATCAAATTTTTGTTTTACAATTTTCCTTAAAACTTCACTTCCACTTTCTACAACTTCAACCTCATAGTTTTTCTCTTCAAGCACCTTTCTTAAAAAAAACCTTATAAATTTGTCATCATCAGCAACTAGTATTCGCACCATCTTTGACTCCTCTGGTTCAATTTCAAACTAATGCAAAGAAAATACCAAAAAAGAAAATGGCTTTTTTACGATAACTTAAGAAAATAAATCGAGGTCTAATGTAGCTTGATGTTTACATTAGCCTGGTTATTTAATACTCGGAGAATTTAACTATACATTCATGGGAAGAGAAAAATGATGGGTGTAAAGAGAAAAAAACATAAGGCTAAAAAATGGGAAATTTTTTCTCTGTAAAAGGAAAGATCTATCCCATATTGTTTAATTTTCTGATAGATAAAGGAACGGGTCACTTTAGCCTCCCGTGCCATCTTGGCAACATTACCTTTACAAATTATAAGTAAATCTTTAATGTATTGTTTTTCAAATGACTGCAAAAACTCTCTTTTTGCTTCTTCAAAGGGTAAAAAAAGATGTCCACTTGGAAAAGATCCTTTCCCAGGAAGAACTTTCTCAACTTCCTCTAAAGTAATTACAGGACCTTTAGAGACAACAATCATTTTCAAAATAGTAGCTTCAAGTTCTCTTATATTACCTGGCCAAGAGTAATTTAAAAGAAACTTATAAACTCTGGGAGAGATTTTCCTGATATCTTTGCTAAAGTGAAGAGAATATTTTTTAAGATAATGCTTTATAAAAATAGGTATATCCTCTTTTCTTTCTCTTAAAGGAGGAAGGCTCAGAGTAAAGATACTAATGCGGTAGTAGAGGTCTGAACGGAATCTATTTTTCTTTATCTCCTCTTTTAAATCTTTATTAGTTGCAATGATTAATCTAACATCACATTTTATAGGTGTCACACTCCCAACAGGAATAAACTCCTTGTTCTCAATTACCTGTAAAAGCTTTGCTTGTGTACCTAAACTTGCCTCAGCTATCTCATTGAGAAACAAAGTTCCACCTTGAGCAGCAGAAAAAAGACCAATCTTTCTTGTATCTGCTCCAGTAAAAGCTCCTTTCTCATAACCAAAAAGTTCACTTTCTGCTATCGATTCAGTCAAGGCGGCACAGTTAAGTCTTAAAAAAGGCTTATCTTTTCGTTTGCTTAGTTTATGAACAACAGAAGCGATCATATCTTTACCGGTCCCACTCTCTCCTTCAATGAGAATGGTAAAATCTGTAGAAGCAATCTCTTTTACAAGGTCGAGCATCTCTCTCATTTTAGGATTTTCCCCTACTATGAAATCAGGGAAAAGAGAAGAAAAAGAATTTAATCTTTTTCTCCGGTTATACAAATTTTCTTTTAAAGCCTTACGAATGAGTATTTTCACCTCATCTATAACAAAAGGTTCTTTAATATAATCATATGCACCTTCTTGTATCATTTGAAAGATTTTTCGAGAGTAGGCAGGGGCAAAAGGAGAAAAAACAACAACAGGGGTAAAAGTATATCTTTTTTTAATTTCTCTAAATATTTTAAGATAATCTGCATTTTTCTCTGTCAGCTCTAAAAGAACTAATGCAGGACAATCTTTATACCTTTTCCTAGAAACTAAAGAGGCAGGTTTTATCTGCTCAACTTCAAATCCCTCTTCGTTCAGGTAAGAAATAAGTTCGGAAATAATACCTTTAAAAGAACCCACCACCAGCACCAAAGATCTTTTTGCCATTTCCCTCTCCGCAAAACTATATTGACAACCACCTCATAAAACTTGGATAGGAAAATTATTTTTTGCCAAGAGTTGTAACCTGGACTGGATTTAAGTTACCATATTTTCTTTTTAGTGTCAAATGTTCTCTTAAAAGAACTTTTGGTTAAAATTTGACAAAATATATCTACTATTTTAGGATCAAATTGACTTCCAGCATTATTTTTCAGTTCAGCTATTGCCTCTTGGATAGTTAAAGCTTTTCTATGCGGACGATCTGAAGTCATGGCATCAAAGGCATCAGCAACAGCTAAGATTCTTGCAAGAAGAGGGATATTCTCCCCCTTTAATCCATCAGGATATCCATATCCATTGTACCTCTCATGATGACTGCGAATTATTGAAATTCCTGGTTTTAAAAATTTTATTTTTTCAACTATTTTCTCTCCTATAAGAGGGTGTTTTTTAATAAGCTCATACTCACTTTTTGTAAAAGAGGAGGGTTTATTGAGGATAGTGTCCTTTATTCCTATTTTACCTATATCATGCAAAAGTCCACAAAATCTTATCATCTGTTTTTCTTCTCTGGACAGATTAAGATATTTTGCGATTTCAAGAGAATAAGTTGTTACCATTTTAGAATGTCCAGAAGTGTAAGGGTCCTTTGCTTCAATTGCTTGAATAAGTGCATCCACAGTATCAAGAAAGGACTGGCGTAAATCATTGTATAACGCTTTATTTTTTACTATCAAAGTAACAAGACTTCCAACTCCTAAAAGAAAATCAAGATCATCTCTTGTATAAAAGGATTTTTCTAAAGTATTACACAAAGTCAAAACTCCCATATTTCCCTCTTTCAACTCGAAAGGAACACTTATAAGATTTCTCGGTTTTAAGCTATTTAGTTCCTTTTTTTCTTGAAACAAAATATATTCAGAATAGCTGTCTGCTATGAGAGGTCCTCCTGTGGATACTACATATCCAATAGCTCCTTTTTTAAAGAAAAAAACACATTTTTTAATTGCAGATAAAGGCACATTTACACTAACCCACGGAAAAAATTTTCTTTTCTTTTTATTAAACTTCAAAAAAAACCCATACTCACTTTTAATTTCTTTTAAAACTAATTTAAGGATAGAGGTTAAAAT
>CAYRAK010000105.1:0-5929 GCA_964422215.1 uncultured Clostridia bacterium
AGACAGTAAATAACAAGCGAAGGATGATTTCTATCTCTTATAACCATTCTTCGAATTTTTTCTCTTTCATACTCCCGTGCAAATTCATCCTGACTCCAAGAAAAACATCCTGCACCTGGTTCTTCGTAACGCAGAAGCCCCATCTCATCTTGTTTTTTAAAAACTTCTGATTTTCCTATATTTCTGTGAAAATTTAACATATTAAGCCCTAAATCTTTTGCCACTTTCACCTCTTTTTCTGCAAACTCCTTTGTAGGAAAAAGTCCATTTAAAGGCCAAAAACCCCAGCTAATAGCAGAACGTAAGACAATTCTTCTTCCATTTAGATAAAATTTTGCATTCTCTCCAAGACCACGTACCTCAAACCAGCGAAAACCAAAGTTTTGCCCTTTTATATCATAGATTTTCCCTTTTTCTGCATTTAATTCAACTTTAACTGTGTAAAGATTTGGGTTATCTAGATCCCACAATTTTGCAGAAGGACAACTTGCAGGATAAGAAAATATATTCTTCCCTTCTTTAAATAAAAGTCCTTTTGCTTCATGTTGCCATAATATATCTTGAGGATGACCTTTAGGATAAATAGAGATGATAAGATCACCTTTTAATTTTTGCTGCAAAGTATTTTTAACAGTAATTTGAATGGTTATATCTTTTATCTGTGGCTTATTTTTAACAAATATGTCATCTATATAAATAGGATCAGTTGCTATAAGCTTAATCCCAGCATCTAGCCCTCCAAATCCATGGCTTAGAGGTAGTTTGTATCTACCCCATCTGAGGAAAGAAACTCCAAGTGTTGGCAGGTCAAAATCTGGCCAATCTAGACGTCCTCCTGGATTTGTTATCCTGACAGCAAGATGATTTTTCTCACCATATTGTGCTACATCTGTTATATCAACCTCAAAAGGAGTTTCAGCAATAATATCGTATCCTACAAGTTTTTCATTAAGATAAACTTCTGCACGGAGTCTTGCTCCGCGGAATCTTATTCGCAGTTTCTTCCCCTTCCATTTCTTTGGAATGAAAATCTCACGCCACCACCAGGAAACTCCTTGATATATACCATTTTTTACCTGAAAATCATCATGGGCATAAAAGTACTCCTCTTGATTATATGAGCGATTAAAATACTTCCCCCAAAAATGTTCCTCAACTGTGGTAGGAAGATTTACCTCTTTTACATCCTCTATTCCCTCTTTTTTATACATTTTCTCCCAACCTATAGTGGGAGGATTAACAGGAAGAGATTCAAGATTGAATTTCCCTGGAAGATACAAAGTGTCATTTTTCCAAGAAGCTTCTCTATCACACCACAGACTCCAAGGCTTGTCACATAAATCAAAAAAATCTCTGTTTCTCTGAGTTTGCCTGAGATTAGCTTTCATAAAAATCCTCCCTTCCTAACAAGGATTTTGAGAAATATACAATTAACTATACCTTTCAATTAAATAATTTATTTTTGCAATAAATGTTCTGTCAAAATTTAGATCAACAACATTATCTTTTTTGGGCAAATCAATCAAAATACATAATCCACGGTTAGTAGTTTTGCGTTTCAAGATATACTCTACATACTCTAAAGAGGTACTAAAATGAATTTTTTTGTTAAGTCCTAGGTGGGGAATGATTGCTATTTTTCCTCCAAAATTCTCCCATACTGCATCAAAAGGAGTTTCAGTAGCACCAAAATTTATACCTCGCAAATTGTGTATTTTTTTTAGGTTGTCAAATTGATGAACAAAGTTGCCACAGGAATGAATTAAAATACCACCGAATTCCTCAGAAAGTTCATTTACATAAGGAAGAGCAAATTTCTCGTAAAGCTCGGAATTAAGCACATCGAGACAGTCATCACTTATTGCAATACCTTTACCATCAGGTAAATAAATCGGTGGAAAATGACATGGAATAAACTCCGGGCAACGAGCACGTTGCTCCTTGACAAATTTGATAATAAGATCGGTCACTAAGCGCATTAAGCGATGAACCTCTTTAGGATGATCGTACATAGCCATCATAAAAGAGGTAGGCTCCCAGATAAGATATGCTGTATCCAGAGGTCCTTGGAGATCAGTGAGAGCGATGGGATAGCGTCCTTTTGTCTCTTTAACAAAATAGTCAGTAAACTTCAACATATCACCCAATTGTCCATCAGTAACATTAGGGATAGGCAATTCATACACTTTCCTTGGTAGATCATCCTGTCTAATAATTGGTGAAGCCCAGGGAAGACCATGATCATAGTCTACCAAACAACCAAAAGCTGAGGCAAACACAGTTACTCCCTGTTGAGGCTGAAGGTGAGGTACAAAGTCATCTTGTATAGAAAACTTTTCACGTCGTTGAAGAAGTTTTAATTCTTCCTGAAGTTGTATATTTTTGTCTTTCATAAATAAAGGAATAGAAACTTCCCCCAATGCAGGTGGAGTAAGTCCCGGTGCTGTAAGAAACATCCATAAAGGACGCTCTAAATCCTCTAAATTCCAAAATGCTTTCCATTTTTCGATAATACCAGCATACCGAATCTCTTGAGTAATAGGGGTAATCTTTTCGTCCATTCTTATCCTCCAAGTCACAAGACAACTTTCAACTTACTTTCTTACCTCGAACTCTCCTTTCAAACGTATATCTTCAGATGAGCTTCCTATCATGACTTCAAAGATACCCGGTTCTACGATAAGATTCATATTAGCATCATAGAATAAAAGATCATCCTGACTAAGCGAGAAAGTCACTTTCTTTTTTTCACCTGGTTTAAGAGTTATTCTCCTAAAACCTTTAAGCTCCTTTACGGGTCTTGCAATGCTAGCCACCTTATCATGAACATACAGCTGAACCACTTCATCCCCTTCCCGTTCTCCTATATTTTTCACATCCAGACTTATTGTGACCTTCTCATCAGCTCTTATGCTTTTCGGATTTATAGTAAGATTTCCATATTCAAATTTTGTGTAACTTAATCCATAACCAAAAGGAAAGAGAGGCTGCTTTCCCCTCAAATCGACATAATCATCTACCCTTCCCGTTGGTTTTTGATTATAATAGAGGGGAAGTTGACCAACTCTTTTAGGAAAAGTAATTGGGAGCTTTCCACCAGGATTATAGTCACCAAAGAGAACATCAGCAATAGCATTTCCTCCCTCCTCTCCTGGATACCATGCTTCAATAACTGCTTGAACTTCATCTATCCAGTTCATCATGGTAACAGCGCTTCCATTTATAAGTACCACAACTACTGGCGTTCCTGTTTTGCATATCTCTTTTATTAAATCCTCTTGTCTTCCGGGCAAATCTAAATCACATCTATCTCTCTGTTCTCCTTCAGTCTCTGGTACAGAATTTCCTACACATAGAATAGCTACTTCAGATTTTGAGGCTATCTTTATTGCTTTTTCAAAATCTTCGGTAGAATTCCCAGTTAGACCACATCCCTCAGCAAAATAAACTTTTGTATTTTCAGATACCTTATTTTTAATTCCCTCAAGGGGTGTAACAATCTTTACCCCAGTACCACTGTATCCTCCAAGAGGTAACTTCGCTGCATTGGGACCTATAACAGCAACAGATTTCAGATCTTTGGATAATGGTAAGGTTTTATCCTCATTTTTTAACAAGACTATAGCTTTTTTTGCTGCCTCTAAAGCCAACTTTCTATGTTCTTCGCAATCACAGACTTTTTCGGCATAATCAGGATCAACGTAAGGATTATCAAAAAGACCAAGCCAAAATTTGATCTTTAAAACTCTTCTAACAGCCTCGTTTATAACCTCTTTAGAGAGCTTTCCTTCTTTTACCAAATGCAAAAGTTCCTCAAAACAATCACTTTCGGGGAGTTCCATGTCTAACCCTGCCTCTAAAGCTCTTTTTGCAGCTTCGGCTTTTGTTGCAGCAATTTTGTGTTTTGTATTAATATGTAAAACGGAAAAGTAGTCTGAAACTACAAACCCTTTAAATCCCCATTCTTTTCTTAGAATATCCGTTAAAAGTTTCCTATTGCAGGAGCAAGGTATACCATCAAGAGAGTTATATGCTGCCATTAAAGATAAAGCATTTGCTTTTTGAATACAAGCCTTAAAGGCAGGAAAGTATATCTCTCTTAGAATTCTTTCAGAAAAATGGATTGCGCCGCTATCTCGTCCCCCCTCACCAACAAAATTAGCAACAAAATGTTTGGGAGTCGTCACTACGCCCTGGCTTTGAACACCCTCCACAAAACAAGTACCCATAACGGAAGCAAGATAAGGGTCCTCTCCATAGGTTTCTTCCGTCCTTCCACACCTTGGATCTCTAGCAATATTAATGGTTGGAGAAAGACACTGATGAATACCCCGGGCTTTTATTTCTTTTCCTATTGTCACAGCTACTTTTCTCATAAGATCAGGATCCCAGGTACTTGCTAGGGCTATTGATTGAGGAAAAATTGTAGAACCTCTTGCCATACATCCATGTATTGCCTCATCATGAATCATCACCGGTATCTTAAGACGAGTATTTTCTGTAAGGAATTTCTGTATTTTATTGGCAAACTGTGCACCCTCTCTAGGAGTAAATCCTCGCAAGGTGCAACTTAATTGTCCTACAGGGTATTTTCCATCCTCTAAAACCACTTCTTTCCAGTGTTTTTCCCAATATCTAACAGATAGAGAATCTGAAATGTCTCTTTCCCCAAACACTATACTCCAAAAGGATTCTTCTAGTTTTCTTTTCTTTTCTTCAGGTAATTCTTCAAAAAACTCAGAAAAAAACTTCCAAAAACGCACACTTCTTGCTTTTAACTGAGCAATTTTTTCCTCTAATGTCATTTTTTTAAGAAGATCCTCAACCTTTTGTTCAACAGATACCTCATCAAATTTTTCTCTCTCCACTTTACCCTCCTCTTTTTATCCTTGGAAATAAAACGAATATTTTTTCATAGCTTTAAACAAAGCCCCTATATTCTCTAGACTCACATCTGGTGTGATACTATTTGTCGGTGCTAAGATAAATCCACCTTCCTTTGATCCAAATAAATTAACCGCTATCTTGACATGTTTTTCTATCTCCTCGGGACTCTCTTCTCCTAATCTTTGGACATCGCACCCTCCGAAAAAGCAGATATCTTTTCTGAAATTTCTCACAATCTTCTCTATATCCATTATGTAAGGTTGCCCAAGATGTAACACATCTAGTCCTATTTCAACAAAATCTGGAATTATATCATCAATTTTACCGCAACAATGAAAAAATGCATGCATATTATACCTATGGACCTGATCAAACAAAATTTTGTACCAAGGTTTAAATACCTCACGCCACAGCTTAGGAGAAATAAACATTCTATCCTGCATCCCCCAATCATCACTGAACCATACTGCGTTAAGACCTAATTCAGCATAGTTAGTAATAATCTGACAATAATAATCAATAAGCTTATCTCCTAACTGCATAATTTTATTTCTATTTAAATAAAGGTCTGTCCAATATTTCTCTGGCTCCATAAGTTGCATAAATAGTTCATTAATTACAGGAAACTGGAGACCTATAATGTATTTATCCTTTTTTTGATATTCTTTTACTATTTTCCTAAGATTTAATCTTTCAAAAGGATGTTCCTCAAAAAGTTGACCATGAACCCACACTGGTGAGAACTCATAAAATTTACTTTTAACATCTATTTTAGACAATTTAGACAAAAATTCTGGAAGTTTTTCCCAATCATTCAAAGGATGTTCTAGTACCCTCTCACCTACTGCTGCATGTTCAAATTTAAGCTCCAAAAAACTAATTTCCCCTTTCAAATACGCTTCATAGGAGACAATCACAAAATCATCAGTATATTTGTCAGTGATAGCTCGAAGTTTATCCCCATATTTATCCCACGTTTCATGAGCAATCCATTTATACAAAACAGGTATTTTGCTTGGCTTTTTTCTTTCAATTGTTCTTA
>CAYRAK010000106.1:0-5906 GCA_964422215.1 uncultured Clostridia bacterium
CGAGAGGACCGGGATGGACGGACCTCTGGTGTACCAGTTGTCGCGTCAGCGGCACAGCTGGGTAGCCATGTCCGGATGGGATAACCGCTGAAGGCATCTAAGCGGGAAGCCCACCCCAAGATAAGGTCTCCTGCTCCCAAAAAGGGAGGTAAGGCCCCTGGCAGATTACCAGGTTGATAGGCCAGTGGTGTAAGCACGGTAACGTGTTCAGCCTACTGGTACTAATAGGCCGAGGGTTAGATGCAGGCAGTTTCCACCGTGCAGTTGTCAAAGGGCAAGATGTAAGGCAATTTTTCCCTGGAATTTGCAAAGTCTTTTAAAATCGCCTTAATTTTTCTGTTAGGGGAGGGGAGATAAAATTTTGTGTGAGGAATGAAAGGGAGGTTAGGTAGTCAGTATTTGTTGAGTAGTACTGTTCTTTTTTTGAACCATTCCATAGAGCAATTACTTCCTCTATACTCTTTCTAAAAAGAAAAGGGTCTCCCTTATTTATTCCTGTACATTTTGGATTAAGGTAAACAAAGTATTCCTTCTCATCCATTATATAAAGTCCATCAAACTCTTTATCTAATTTATCTGGTTTTAATGAAACTTTAAAAGGCCAAACTTTACATGCGAAGGGTTTCATACCGAGTAGCTGAAGGGAACATAGCTTGCCGGATAAAAACTCACATTTTCCATTAACATCTCTTCTAAGGTAAGGTCTTTTCTTTCTTATTATTACTTTATCTGGCCATAACTTGCCAATTTTGTTGTATTCCTCCCGGGTAAGATTTACCATATATCTTTTACAACAGCTACCACAAGCAAGACATCTCCAGCTTTTTACCAACCTCCAGGGTATGTAACCCATTTTTATTAGGTATGTTAGATATGGTAGGAATGGAGTCCTGGGGGGGACTCGAACCCCCAACCCGCAGCTTAGAAGGCTGCTGCTCTATCCTGTTGAGCTACCAGGACATATAAACTATTTTTCTTCATAGATAAAAGTTAATAATTTTTTTATACATGTCAATACTAAACAGACATCATGCTTAAAAAATCTAAGCCTTGTCAGGAGCTTTTACTTTGGTATAATCAACCTAATTAGAACTTAGGAGGGGATATGTGGATTATGAAATAAAGGATATTAGTCTTGCCTTTGAAGGAAAAAAGAAAATTGAGTGGGCTTTTTCCAAGATGAAAGTTTTGGATATTATAAGGAAAAGGTTTTTACAGGAAAAACCTCTAGAGGGTATAAAGATATCCGCTTGTCTGCATGTGACCTCAGAGACGGCAAATCTTGTTTATACATTAAAATGTGGTGGGGCAAAGATAAGGTTGTGTGCCTCTAACCCACTTTCTACCCAAGATGATGTAGCAGCTTCTTTGGTGAGAGATTATGAAATTGAAGTTTTTGCAATTCGGGGAGAAGATAGAGATACATACTACAGGCATATACACCAGGCTCTTGAATTTGAGCCTCAAATAACCATGGATGACGGAGCAGACCTTGTATCTACTTTACATTCCCAAAATTTTAACTTTATCTCCAACATTCTGGGAGGGACAGAGGAGACGACTACCGGAGTTATAAGACTTAAAAGTCTTGCCAAAGAAGGTAGATTAAAGTATCCAATTATAGCGGTAAACGACGCGAAGACAAAATATCTTTTTGATAATAGGTATGGGACTGGTCAGTCTACTATTGATGGAATACTGAGGGCAACAAATTTTCTTTTAGCTGGCTCTGTCTTTGTTGTATGTGGATATGGATGGTGTGGGAGAGGTGTTGCCATGAGAGCTCGAGGAATGGGAGCAAAGGTTATTGTATGTGAAGTAGATCCTCTAAAAGCTTTAGAGGCAACAATGGACGGGTTTTTGGTCATGCCTTTAAAAGATGCCTGTGCTATGGGAGATGTGTTTGTCACGACTACAGGAGATAAGGATGTTATTAGAAAGGAGCATTTTCTTTTGATGAAAGACGGAGCTATAGTGGCAAATGCAGGTCATTTTAATGTAGAGATTAATTTGAGTGATTTAGAGGAAGTTTCTGTGAGTAAAAGGAAGGTTCGTCCTAATGTAGAGGAGTTTAAATTAAAGAATGGAAAACAAATAAACCTTCTTGCTCAGGGAAGGCTTGTTAATCTGGCAGCTGCGGAGGGACACCCCTCTATGGTTATGGATATGAGTTTTTCAAATCAGGCTCTTTGTTGTGAGTATCTTGTAAAGGAGGGAAAAAAGTTAGAAAAAAAGGTTTATAAGGTACCAGAAGAGATTGACGAAAATGTAGCAAAGTTAAAATTAAAAAGTATGGGAATAAAAATCGACGAACTTACAGAGGAGCAAAAAAGGTACCTCTCCTCCTGGGAGATAGGTACATAAATAATTAAGAGGAGTTTAACAATGATGGCAGTTGTTGAAGTAGGAGGAAAACAGTATACAGTGTCACCTGGTGAGAATATAAAAATAGAGAAAATACCTGCCAAGGTGGGAGAAGAAGTTGTGCTGGATAAGGTTCTTATGGTTGAGAAAGAGAATGGAGAGATTGAGATTGGTAGTCCCACTTTGGATAAAGTCAAAGTGAAAGCAAAGGTGGTTGATCAGGGAAAAGAGAGAAAGGTAGTTGTATTTAAGTTCAAACGACGTAAAAATTATCATCGAAAATATGGTCACAGACAGCCATTTACTCGTCTTAAGATAGAGGAGATTCAGTTAATTTCCTAAAATTATATTATAGATTGGAAATATTGGGTTAATTTCTCCGTGGGGAAGGTTCTTTTCTGAATAAAATGTTATTACGGAGAGGTGGCTGAGTGGACGAAAGCGGTTGATTCGAAATCAACTGAGCGCCTTAGGCGCTCCGTGGGTTCGAATCCCACCCTCTCCGCCAAAAAGGATGATAGATGATAAGGGGGTCAGGTCTCTACATTAGATATTTTTTTAAAACAAAAAATACTACTACCAACAAATCTACTACTGAGTATCAAATGTAGAGACCTGACCTTTCTTTTGAGATATAAATTATGAAAAGCTTTAATAATTGCTATTGGGAAAAATGGTAGTAGACCCGAAGGTTTAATTAAGGATGTAATAGGTGTTTTACTAAATGCTTCTTTTTGGTCATTGGTTTCAATATTTGTATGGTCACTTGTTAGTGCTGTATTTTATTGTTCAAGAGCAGGTTTACATCTCTGGAGTGCCGATAAGTTAACCTCAATAAACCTATAGAGAGATAAAATTTTATCAAAAAATAAAAAATAAAAAAGAAATTTAAATAATTTTCTTGTATGAAGGTGAATACCTTAGCAGTTTTGTTTTTTGATCACTTTGTTAATGATTTCTATTCTCTTTTTATTCCTATTTTTATCCCCGTCCTTGTAGCTCATCTTGGAATAAACTACTTTGAAGCAAGTCTTCTTGTTGCCACAGTTACAGTTATAGGTGCTCTTCTTCAGTCTCCAGTTGGTTACTGGGCTGATCTATACAGGAAAAGGGTTAGCTTTATAGCTCTAGGTTTTCTTTTTTACGCACTGGGAGCCATATTTCTTGGACTAAGCACAAATTTCCTTCTTCTTTTTTTATCTTCCATCTTTATAGGTTTTGCCACGACAACTTATCATCCTCAAGGAACCACCTTGATAACAACAGAGTTTACCAGAAAAGGTCATGCACTGGGAGTTCACGGAGTGGGAGGACAGCTTGGCAGATTCTTTTCTCCTATTTTAATTGGTTTTCTCGTTTCAAGACTTGAGTGGAGAAAGTCTGCTATGATCCTTTCTTTTCCAGCAATAGTAGCCATTTTTCTCTCTTTATGCACTTTAAGAGAACCAGAGAAAAAGGGAGAAAAAGGAATTGCTGAAGCGATAAGTTTTCCCATTTTTCTTTTAATCCTAATTCTTGGCATAAGGGGTACAGTGTTTCAGGGAATTATTTCGTTTTTACCCTCTTTTTTTATAACTACAGGCTCTTCAATGAATATAACAGGAATATTAACAGGAATAATGCTTGCTTCAGGTCTTCTTGCTCAACTTCTGGGTGGAATTCTTGGAGATAAAGTTTCCAAAGGTAAAATTATTTTTTTAAGTCTTCTTGGTTTAAGCATTTTATTTTTCATTTTTTATCTTTTGATGATTCAGATTGCAAAAGGATATACTTTAGGCTTTGGATTTTTGACTTTTTTTCTTTTTACCATGGGATTTTGTATATTTGTTACTTTTCCAGTAGGACTTGCTCTCTCAGCAGAGCTTAGCCAAGGAGGAAAAATAGGTACATCTGTGGGAGCTGTCATGGGTGGAGGACTTGTATTTCCCTCTGTTTTTTTGCCAGTTACAGGTCATTTAATTGATAAGTTCGGGTTTATTCAAGGATTTTCTCTCCTTCTTGCTTTATCCTTTGTGGCAACATTAATTTCTCTCTTTTATCTCAAATTTGATTTTTCCTCCTGCTAATATGTCCAACCTTTATCTGAGATTGGAACACTTTTTTATCTCTTTTTATTAGGTTTTGGGTATCCCTAAACATCTTCTTGGCGTGTAGGAAGCTGAAAGATTAGGATAAACAATAGCATAGCTAAAAAGCACAGGACCAGTTGCACTAAGATGTGAGATAAAGGCTTTGTGAGGTTGCCTTCGGTGGGATACCGTAATACAAATAAAACCGTCCCGGTCTCAAGTCTTTCTATCTTGACAAAAAAATTATTTGATTATTATAAATGACTGAACGGTCAGTCAAAAAGGAGGTTAATGTTGAAAAGTCAAGAGTTAGAGAAAAGAAAAAATAAAAGGCAGTTAAGACGCTTAAACCAAAGGGATAAAATTCTGCAGGCAGGTGAAAAACTTTTTGCAAAAAAAGGTTTTCACCTTACTACTCTTGAGGAGATTGCAAAAAGTGCTAATCTTGCCAAGGGCACTATCTATCTTCATTTCCTTAACAAGGTTGACCTTTTTATATCAATTATAGAAAGAAAACTCGATGTTCTTCTTAAGAAAATAAGAGAGGAAATTAGAAAGGAAAAAACATCTGTTGAAAAAATAAAAAAAGCAATAAAGGTACATCTTAGTTTTCTTGAACAGAACAAGAACTTTTTCAGAATCCTCCAGAGCCTCTCAGGAGAATATAAAAGAGAAATGGAGAAGGAGCTAACTGAAAGAGTTATAAAGAAAAATACGGCCTATCTTGGGATTATTCGGAATTTAATTCAGGAGGGAATAAAAGAAGGACAAATAAAACCTCTTGATGCACACAAGCTCTCTGTAATGCTTGTGGGCGTAGTACACAGTTTAACTATAAACTGGATTACTCAGGGAGAAAGTTACCCCCTTGTGAAAGACAGTGATCTTGCCTGGGAGGTTTTTTGGGAGGGAGCAGGGTTAAAAAAAGAATAAAACAAAGGAGGGGAGAAAGAATGTTAAAACAGATTTTTAAAAAAGAGGCTACTCTCTTTTTAATTCAAAGATATGTTACAAAACTTGCCAATACGGTAGATAAAGAAGATTTTTACAACACTTTTGATAGGATTCTGACAAGCCTTGAAGAGCATTCTGTGGATCAGAATAAAAATGCGGTAAGAGTTGTGAGAAAAGCCGGAAAAAATGGTCATCCTTACGTTGAACTTGCAAGACTACTTGTACAAAGAAGACTTTCAGAGATTCCCAGGAGGAGATTGGTAGATACTTTCTTTGTTCCCTGGATAATGACAGATAAGATAAAACTTAGAAGAATGCTTGAAGAGAAAGGTTTTGAGCCTCCCTGGTTTTTTGTTATTTCTCCTTTAAAATACTGCGACCTCTCCTGTCCTGGATGTTACGCTAACGCTGATAGAGGGCAGGTTTATCTTGGCTACAGACTTTTAAACAGGATAGTTTCTGACGCTAAAAAGCTTGGAATAAAGTTTATCACCATTTCTGGAGGAGAACCTTTTATTT
>CAYRAK010000107.1:0-5848 GCA_964422215.1 uncultured Clostridia bacterium
CAAGAGCTTCTGGGAGTTAAATTTTTAAATCATCCTGATCCAAGACCTCTTTTAACTTCAGAGGATTGGCCAAGGGATAAATTCCCCTTAAGAACAGACTACAGGGATACAGATTTTACAAACGAAAAAGAGGAAAATAAATGAGCAACCAGAGAAAAACCGTTATCCCCATAGGTCCTTATCATCCTCTTCAAGAGGAGCCCGAATATTTTGAGTTATATGTGGAAGGAGAAAAAGTTGTTGATATAGATATCCACATAGGTTATAATCACAGAGCTATTGAACAAATTGGTCAGAGAATGAGCTGGGACCAGCTTATCTTTCTGGTGGAAAGAATCTGTGGTATATGTTCCACTTCTCATCCTATTGCTAACTGTAACGCCCAGGAGGACCTTGCAGGAGTCGAGATACCTGAGAGAGCAAAATATATAAGAAGTATTGTGGGAGAACTTGAGAGAATACATTCACACCTTCTCTGGTTAGGACTGGCAGGTCATTTTTTAGGTTATAATACGCTGTGGATGTGGGTATGGAAGTATAGAGAGCCAATCCTTGAACTCTTTGAGCATATTACAGGAAACAGAAACCATTATGCCATGATGAGACCTGGTGGAGTGAGAAGGGATATAAAAGAAGAAGATATTCCCTATCTTACGAAAGTTCTGGATGAGGCAGAAAAAAAGATAGAAATGGTCACAAAAGCTGCCCTTGATGACCCTGTTCTTGCCGTCCGTCTTAAAGGTGTGGGAGTTCTTACCAAAGAAGATGCCATTAAATACTGTGCTGTTGGGCCAACAGCAAGAGCATCAGGAGTGGCAATTGATGTAAGGAGAGATGATCCTTATGCTGCCTATGATCTTGTTGAATGGAACGTTATCACCCAAGAGGAAGGGGATGTTTTTGCCAAAACAGTGGTGAGACTCCTTGAATGCCTTGAATCCATAAAAATAATCCGCCAGTGTCTTGAGAAGCTTAAAAAAGTAAAAGGCGACATATTTGTTAAAATAAAAAAGATGCCTCCGGGAGAAGGAAAAGGGCATCATGAGGCTCCAAGAGGTGAAACTTTCCACTATGTTCGCTCGGATGGATCAAACAACCCTATCAGGGTAAAGGTAAGAGCTCCAACTTATGTTAATCTTCCAACATGCAAGGTAACTGTTCCTGGAGAGAGTATAGCAGATGCTGCTATAATTCTTGCCTCTATAGATCCTTGTTATTGTTGTACTGAAAGAATGATGAGAGTGATTGACAAAAGAACTGGAAAAATAGAGCTTGATGGGAATGACCTTGTTAGATTCTCTCAGGAAAAAACGAGAAAGCTTCGAAAGGAACTAGGATTATAAATTTTTTAGAAACAAGGAGAAGTAAATGTTAACTTTTTTTCTGTTGGGTGCAATTTTTGTCCCTTTGGTAGGATCTATCTTTTGTCTCCTTTTCCCAAGAAAGTTTAGAGAAGGATGGGCTTTAGGGATAGTTACTGTATCCTTTGTTTTTACTTTATTTCTAATACCTGCCATCATCCAGAGAAAACCTATTCAGGCAGATATACTTTCCTTTGCAGGTAATTATTTTAACTTTTCATTCTTTGCTGATGGAATAAGTTTAATCTTTGCCCTGATATTCTCCTTTATCGGGCTTGTTGCCCTTATCTATTCTATTCCTTATATGAGAGAGTATGAAAATCAAAAAGAATACTATTTTATGACCTCTCTCATGATAGCATCACTTATAGGAGTTTCCTTCTCTAAAAATCTTATTCTCTTTTATGTATTCTGGGAAATTGCAGCCATTACTGTTTGGAGATTGGTAGGATTTTACAGGGAAGAAAAAATTGTTTGGATTGCTGATAAAACTTTTCTCATGACTTTTCTCGGATCGTCTTTTATGCTTATGGGATTTACTCTTCTTTATGTACAAACTGGAAGTTTGAATTTACCCGCACTCAGGAGCTCATCTATTTCTAATCTCAACATTGCTCTTTTTCTAATATTTCTTGGAATTATTGCTAAATCGGCAATACTGCCTCTCCACACTTGGCTCTCTGATGCTCATCCTGTAGCTCCATCGCCCATGAGTGCTATACTCTCGGGAGTAGAAGTAGAGGTAGGTCTGTTGGGATTTTTACGTATTTTCGTATGGATGGTGGGAGTATCCTGGAGCTGGATTTTAACCCTAGCTGTTATATCTTCTCTAATTGGTGCAGGGGCAGCTCTTTTGGAGAAGGATATAAAACGTATCATTGCCTATTCCACTGTATCTCAGGTAGGATATATTCTTTTAGGATTTGCCCTTTTAGATAAGATGGGTGTTGTAGCAGGACTTTTATACTTTATTGTTCATGCTATTGCAAAAGCATCCCTTTTTCTTGGAGCAGGTGTAGTGGAAAAAAGATATGAAACAAGAGACATAACAAGGCTTGGAGGATTTATGAGAACTTCTCCTATTTTTGGTATTGGTTTTTTATTCTCCGCATTTTCCATAGCAGGATTTCCTCCTTTTGGAGGATTTTATGCAAAACTTATGGTAATAATGAGTACAGTTAAGGAAGGAAAATTTTGGGTTGCTACATTAGCTATAGCGGCAGCAATATTAACCATGCTTTATCTTTTTCGCTTATTTAACGGAATTTTCATGGGAAAGGAGGTAGAAGGTAAAGGAACTTCTCCTAATAAACTAATGATAGGTTGTGTTGTTTTTCTTGGAATAATTTCCCTTGCTATAGGACTTTTTATAGGTCAAGTTTTAGGATTTCCCGCATCAGCGGTAGCAGAAATATTTAAGTAGAGGAGAGAAAATGAACTCTTCTATACTTCTTTATCCAATACTCCTACCTCTTATAGGTGGGGTTTTGTGTTTTTTAATCCCCCTAGGAAGGATAAAGGAAGGAATAGCTGTAGGTTTTAGTCTAGTGGGCTTTATTTTTGCTTTCCTAATATTTTCCTTTGACAAAATTTCTCTTTCCTATCCCTGGTTAACTTTTTTAGGAATAAACTTTGAGCTTCAAAGCTACAGGTTCTCCTCATTTATCTTGCTTTTCATCACTCTCTTTTCTTTTCTAATCTCTCTTTACTCAATAAAATTTATGTCCAATAAACCTCGATTAGGAGAGTATTATTCTTACTTTCTTCTAACACTGTCTGCAGCAACTGGAGCTGCTCTTGCTGCAAACCTGGTTGTATTTTTGCTCTTTTGGGGAATTTTGGGAATTCTTCTTTATGCTCTTTTATCTCTCGGCTCCTACAAACTTTCTACTAAAGGTCTTTTTATAGTAGGAACAGCAGATTTTGCTCTTATTTTGGGGGCACTTTTCTTCTACTTCTTAAAAGGAAGTCTTGATATGCCTCAATCCCAACCTTTACCTATAAATTCAGGGCTTGCAGTTGCTTCCTTTGTGCTTCTAATGATGGGAGCCATTGCTAAAGCAGGAACAATACCTTTCCATTCCTGGATTCCTGATGCAGCAGATAAAGTTCCTATCCCGGTTATGGCTTACCTTCCTGCTTCTCTTGATAAACTTCTTGGGATTTATTTTTTGGCAAGGATATGTTTTGACTTCTTCAAAATTATTCCCAACACCTCCCTTTCCCTTCTTCTCATGTTCATAGGTTCTTTAACCATTCTTGTGGCGGTCATGATGGCTCTTGTTCAACATGATATAAGAAAGCTTTTATCCTATCATGCCATATCTCAGGTGGGATATATGGTGCTGGGGATTGGCACAGGAATACCTGTTGGTATAGCAGGTGGTATATTTCACATGGTAAATAATGCCATTTACAAATCCTGTCTTTTCCTGGGAGCAGGAGCAGTGGAGAAAAAAACAGAAAGCTGCGATATTGAAAAACTTGGGGGGCTTGCAAAATATATGCCTTTTACCTTTATCACGGTTTTAATTGCTGCTCTTTCTATCTCTGGAATTCCTCCTTTTAACGGATTTTTCTCTAAATGGATGGTTTACCAGGGTGTTGTTGAGACAGCAAAGTTTGAAGGGGGAGGAGGATGGATTATCTGGCTCATAGCAGCAATGTTTGGCTCTGCCCTCACCCTTGCAAGTTTTGTAAAACTTATCCACGGAACATTTTTATCATCTGAAAGTGAGGAAATTCAAAAGAAGGCAAGGGAGGGGAAAATAAAAGAAGCAGGTATATCAATGCTTTTCCCTCTTGTAATCCTTGCCGCACTTTGTTTTGTATTTGGTGTATTTGCCTATCAGGTTCCTCTAAAACTTTTCATTTTACCTTCTGTGCCTCAGCTTCTTTCACCTGAGACCTGGATTGGTTGGTGGCAGCCAGGACTTGCCACTTTACTTATTATAATAGGGATAATAGTGGGCTTTATTATCTATCTTGCTGGGAGAGTAAAAGTGGGAAGAGTATCGGAAACTTATGTGGGAGGAGAAGCTGTATCTACTGAGATGCGGGTATCTGGTGTCGATTTTTACGATACTATTAAAGATTTTATAGGCTTAAGAAGACTATATAGAGCAGCTGAAAAAGGAGCTTTGGATATATACCAAGGTATGCTTTCTTTTGCTCGAGGGGTTGCCCATTTTCTGTGGGCTCTAGACAGATTAGCAGATCTTCTTTGGCGAGGTCTTTCCTGGGTAGTTTTAATTTTAGGGAAAGGGTGTTCCCTAGCTCATACTGGAGTTCTTCATACTTATCTTGCCTGGTACCTTTTAGGACTTATTATTTTACTTCTCATATTTTTACTTGGAGTGGGAGGTTAAGGTATGTGGCAGCTTTATGCTCTAGCTTTTCTTATGATTGCAGGTTCTATAGTAGCCGTTCATACAAGATATCTTCTCTCGGCAGTAATCTCTCTTGCAGTAGTAGGACTTGCTCTTTGTGTTGCTTTTTTGTATCTCCAAGCTCCTGATTGTGCTATTACCCAAATAGTTGTTGAAGTTATAGCTTTAATCATCTTGATAAGAGCAACAGGTGTAGAAAGAGATCTTCTTGAAATTAGAGGAAAAAGAGAAGTTTTTGCCCTTGTTACTATAATATTATTTATCATTATCTTTGCCGCTTTTGCTTTTGTTGCTCTCTCTCAGCTTCCTCAGTTTGGTTATCCGGTGATGAAAGTAGCCAAAGAATATATAAGTAAAGGATTAGAACAAACAGGTTCAGCAAATCTTGTAACAGCGGTACTTCTTGATTTTCGAGCTTATGATACACTAGGAGAAGCTACAGTTTTATTTACTGCCATTATTGGAGCTTTAGTAGTTTTGAGAGAAATTGGAAGGAAAGAAAAATGAGTCCTTACAGAAAAACAAAACAAGGCATGACAAATATAGTAAAGACTATAGCTAAGTTTGTTGTACCTCCTGTAACCCTTTTTGGTATATATCTTCTACTACACGGACATTTAACACCAGGAGGAGGTTTTCCAGGGGGAGTTATTATAGCATCTGCCTTTATTCTCCTTGTCCTTAGCTTTGGTAGAGAGGTAACTTTACAAAAACTTAAAACTTCAACTGCATCGGTCATGGAAAGCGTTGGTGCACTTATCTTTCTTTTTCTCGCCATCGGAGGCATAATAGTTGGAGGATGGTTTTTTGTCAACTTTTTACCTAAAGGACATCCTCTTAAGATTATCTCAGCAGGATTTATACCTTTTTGTAATATAGGAATTGGTTTAAAAGTGACAGGTGGAGTATTTGCTGTATTTTTAACCTTGATAATGTTTAGAATTGTAACTACTAAAAAGTAAGAGGTAAAAGATGTTATTTTTTCTATCTTTTGTTGTTTTTCTTATAGGTCTTTATTGTGTTGTAACAAAAAAGAATCTTTTAAAGATAGTAATGGGTATTGTAATTATGGAATATGCGGTTAATTTCTTTTTAATT
>CAYRAK010000108.1:0-5843 GCA_964422215.1 uncultured Clostridia bacterium
AAGTATGAGCAGCTTTTTCTATTTCGTATATCTCTTTAAGTTCTGCTTTTTTAACTTCAATAGCTTCTTTAATTTTTTGATATTCAGTAACCTGTTCTTGCAGTGTTTCCGAGAGCTCGGTAAGCATCTTCCCAATTTCCAGCTTGAGGTCACTTATCCTTCTCATTACACCATCAGAGGATAATGATTCGGCCACTTTGAGAACTTCTCTGCTCTTTCTTTCCGCTATTTTTTCTTCTGGCTTCAATTCAGCTTCTTCTTTCTCCCGAAGCTTTTCCAGAAGTTCATTATAGGCTGCAAGTATTTCTTTTTTGGTGCTGCTCATAGATATTTTTCCAGAGCCTTCTTTTTTCTTTTTATTATCTGGCATTAATCTTATCCCCCCATATTTTTGATGATTTTAGTGCAGATAATAGAATAATTTAGAAAACTGTTTATGTCAATCTCACGTTTAGCCAAAATAAGCTAGTAGAATGTTGCCAAGCAATACCAGAGCCTTGCTTCTTGCAGCAGAAGATAAAGAATTAATATTAAGCAGGTTTGCCGAATTAATGGCTAATAATTTAATTAATCTGTTAAATTTTGCCACATCTTCTATCTGGAAAAGGCTACGGATATCTTTTAATATTTTAATATATAGGAGACTACTATTTCCTCTTAAAACTTTTTTCTTCAGCTCTAAATCCTTAGAAATAGCCACACGGGGATAGCCTCCAAAAATAATAAACTCAAGAAAATACCTTTTGTACTCCTCCAGAAAAAACAAGTTTTATCTTCTCCTGAAAAATACAAAAAAAGAGTTTTGAGGAAGAAGTTTTGCTAAATCCTCCCTCTTTTTAAAAATTAAAAATTCATAGAAATTTAACGGATAAAGATGAAAGATGAATTTTCTCCCTACCATGCTCTCTTTAAATTTCTTTTTTATCTCAAGGCTCGATGACCCACTTACGATTAATTTAACCTGAGAAGAGTAATGGTCTACCATAAGTTTGATGAATTTAGCTGGCTCCGAAAGATAATGTATCTCATCAATAAAGACTACGTTTCTTTTTTCTCTGCTTGCTCCTTGAATTTCCCAATAGGGATTTTGCTCTTTTAGTCTTGAAAAAAACATAAAATAAAAAGAAGGCAACTTTTCTTTTTATCTCATTTACCGCTCCTCATCAGCAACAATAAAAAAGCTGTATTTCAAACCTAGCAAAAATGTCAAGTGTTCAGGAAGAGCTCCTTTTATCCTTTTTCCATTAAAACTTCCTCATTGACAAAACACTCATTGGCAATAAACTAATACTTGATTAGAAGAAATTTTAATCCTCATTGAGGAACCTTATACTCCTTTCACCGCAAAAAGCGATAACAAGTTAGCAACCCTAGAGGAGATATTGTTCTTTTAGGAATTTTTCTCTGCATTAACATAGTATTATAAGGAATCTCTATCGATGAAAATCACAAAAAAACAACAAGAAAAAATAAATAAAATCGGCAAAAAATATAATTTAAAATTGGCTGTTATTTATGGATCCTTTGCCAAAGGTAAAAATCGTCAAACAAGCGATCTTGACATTGCAGTTTTAGGTGAGAGGGAATTGGATTTTAAAACTATTTTGGAACTTTATTCTGAATTTAGCGATGTTTTCAGGGGCAAGGAGATTGACATAAAGTCACTTCACCGGGTTGACCCGTTTTTTCGCTACCAGGTAATGCGAGACAGCATTCTTATCTATGGAGAGCCTCTTGAATATCATAACTTCAAAGCTTATGCTTTCCGAGCCTATATGGATTCCAGGGACTTATTGCGTCTGGAACAAATAATGTCTCAAAAAACTATTTCCTATTTGAGAGAATCACATGCTTGATGTAGAATTTATTCAACGAAAAATTAACCTGATTAGAGAAGACCTTATCAAATTAGAAAACTTTAAGGATGTCACTTTTGATGAATTATCAAAAGATTGGCTAAAGTGGAATGCTTTGGAACATATCCTGATGAAGATTATTGGTCGTGGCATTGACATAAACGAACACATAATAGCTGAAATGGCAAAGCCAGAAACAACATCTCCCAGGACTTACAAAGAAACCTTTTTAAAATTAGCAGAGCTCAAAGTTTTGCCAGAGGAGTTTGCTCAGGAGATTTCCAGGAGTGCTAGTTTCCGAAATGCAATCGTTCATGATTACAACAAAATTGACAAAGAAATTATCTTCAGTACTATTAATGAGGCTATAAAACAATATGCCGACTACTGCCAATATATCCTTAATTTTCTGGATTCCCTGAGAAAAAAAAGAATCTGATTGAAGTTTCTACCCCCTCTTTTGCATATTTTCTGTATTTTTCCCTTAAGGCAGGTTTATCAAGGAGGGTGTTTATAGCTTTTGCAAGAACTTGCGGATCTTTCGGTTGCACAACTATTCTTGTTTTTCCAATCCTGATTTACAAAGAAAGTAATATCTTGTATTTTTCAAGTTCTACAATTTCAGCAAGTTTTTTGTCTGAACAGACAAAGATATCTTCACTGTCGCAATAGACTTCGAAGAAGGCAAGTTGAATACTATCTTTATTTATTTCTTTATCCCTAAACTTCCGATAGACTGTAGAGATGAACTCTATCTCTGAAAGCTCTGAGGTAGCGATACTGTTTTGACTTTTATAAATATTTAAAACTTTTTCTGTTCCTGCTTCCTTATGATATATCTTCACTAAAGCCGAGGTGTCCAAAAAATACCTCATGCTCTATCCTCTCTTGCTGATATAACTGCTTTTGCCCAACTATCTTTTGAAGAAGAGGTCATCTCTTGAATTTTTTCTATAGAATAACGAGAAATTTTTTTTCTTTTAGATTTCCGTTTAACTCTTGCTATTAGCTTTACCTGCTCGTATAATATAGAAAGCTCCTCTGGACTCATTTTTCTCATTGTTTATTAAATTTTAGCATTTGTTCATTTTTTAATTTTGTTCTCAAAGAGAACTTCTGATCCAGCCTGGCAAAATGGTTGGCAATTCCTGAATCACTAATATACAATTTGGGCATCTTCCTGGTCTCAACATCTTTGCCTCTATTAAACGGCCTGATAGTTTTAATGAAATATACTCCTCCTACAGAGAAGATAGAATTTTTCACCAAATTGATTCCCAAAAACTCCAGCATATTTATTTCAAACAAGCAGCATCCGCATAGGTTTCAGCGTCCGTTTAAATGGATCAAATACCAGTCCTAGAATCCCCAAGGCACCACTCCCAGCAAAGCTACATCTTCACTTTCACCCATAATTACAGGTGTATGTGCCTCTCCCTGGGGAAGAATTATGTAGCATTCTGACACCTTGCGTGTAACTGTACTTCCATCAGCTAAGGTAAAAGTATGTTCTCGCTTTGGAGAAAGTTCTATTGATTGCCATATTTTTTGTGGGAGCAAGGAGTAAGTTGCCCCACTGTCGATAAGAAAATTTACTTCTCTTTCTTTTCCAGTAGGTCCTCTCACCTTTCCCTCAATGTAAGTGATACCCAACACCTATCTCCTCTCCTTAATTATTTGACTTTAAGCTAATTTCTCCTGCTACATTTAATTTTTTAGTTTTTATTATAAAAATCTAGTCGCAGATACAGATATAGGTTAGATGTATCCTGAAAGAAATCTAAAAATCTTCTCATAGATAGGTCTTGAGTCTTTGATGAATTCTTTGATTGTTTTATAAAGAATATCTAAGTACTCATGAGCTAAAATATTCCTCAGTCTTGCAAAAGTTGAAAATTTTTCTGCCTGCTCCTCTTTCAGCCCTATAAAAAGAGCGAACTTTAAAAGAGATTCCTGATACGTCCGGGGCATTTCTTTTTTCTCAGAAGCTAAAATTACCTTAGAAATATCAATGGTAGCATTTATAATATTTTCAGCCCATCTTTCTATATTCCTTCTTTTCACTTTATCTTCTTGATATTCCTTAAAGGTTAAATTTTCAAAATCATCAATCTCCTTAAATTCGTTTTCCAGAAACTGAATTCTCTCAATTAATCTTGTTTTATCCTCCGGAATTAAAGACCTGCTTCTTCGGTAAATATTCTGATAACTTTTTGCAAACTCATAAAAATCTTCAGCTTCAACGGTTTTTGCAAGATAGATATCCCAAAATAAATTTCTATCCTTAATTACAAGAGGAAGACCTGTTTTAAATACATTTGAAATTAAGCTTGCAGGAGCACTGTTGAGAACAACAAGGTCAACTTCGCATCCGGTAATCCTGCTTAATTCTTGCCAGATTTCGTCTTCTTTTTTTTCATCTTTCAAATATACTCCAATATCTATATCCGAATCCTCCCCGGAAGTTCCTTTAGCGTATGATCCAAAAATAAAGGCTAAAATTACATTTTCTTTTTCTCTAAAATATTTTTTTAACTTCTCAAGAAGCTGTTTTTCAGCCATTATTTTGATCTTCCTTCTTTATTGGTTTTTTAAGTTCTCTTTATTTAGAATAAGATAAAAAAGAAAATTGTAAAGCTGCAAACTTGACTAAGTATATCAGTTATGATAAAAGATTTAACATTGTTTACGGGGAAAATATGAAAGAACAAAAATCGAAAAAAAATACTTTAATTCTTCTTTCCCTGGGTCATAGTGTCAACGATATATGCTGGTTTCTAGTTCCTCTTCTTTTGCCTCTTATCAGAGAAGAGCTCCAATTCTCTTACACAGATGCAGGTCTTATTCTTACCTTCTTTTCTATCTTTATCTTGATTTTTTCTATAATAAGCGGGCATCTTGCAGATTTATACGAGGAAAGAAAAATTTTATCCTTTGGTTTCCTCTTTACCGTGGTAACAGTTTCTTTTCTCTTTTTTACAAAAACTTACCTCCAGATAATAGTAATTTTTACCCTCATGGGAATTGGAGTCAGTGTTTTCCACCCAGTGGGAATAGCTACTTTAAGCAAAACTTGGAGAAAAGGAATCTCCTTTGGTCTTTTTGAAGCAACAGGATGCACAGGAATCTTAGTAATGACTTTTATCTTCACTCCTCTTGTATATTCCCTAGGATGGAGACTCACCGCCCTCGTTCTTGCCTTCCCCAATCTTCTACTCGGTCTTATTTTTCTTTTATCTAAAAAAAGTTTAAGATATAAAAATACAGAGACACAACTTCCTGCAAACTTTAATAACAACTGCTCTCAAAGCCTGAAAAATATAATAAAATCAAAGCTCCTTATTCTTTTTTTCGTTGGTCGAGGACTCCAAATACTTGGAACTACAGCTGTCATTTCTTTCATTCCTCTTTTTGGTGTAGATATAAGAGGTCTTGTTCCTGAAAAGGCATCTTTTTTTCCTACTTTTATCTGGATGGGAGCTGTAAGTGGAGGATTTATATCTGGTGTACTTTCTGACTATTTTTCACCTTTAAAGATAATTTTAGTCCTTATTATAGCTGTTATACCTGCAATTTTTATCATCACCCTACCTTTCCCCCTTTTTGTCACTGTAATCTTTCTTATATTAATAGGTTTTTCTCATATTGGACTTTGGCCTGTCCAAAACATGTGGCTGGGAAAGGTTACTTCTGAGAAAATAAGAGGAAAAATTTTTGGAGGAATGATAAGCTTGGTAGGTCTTGCTCAAATCCTCTCTCCACTTCTTTTTGGCTTTATTGCTGACAAATGGGGGCTTGTAACTTCTTTCAGATGGACAATAATCCCCATCCTTATTGCAGTTTTTTTCTTGGGAGTTGTTGCTCACGGAGCAGAAAAATAAAAATTGACCCTAAAACCTCTCAGCTTCATCTATAAGCATCACTGGAATATTATCTTTTACCGGGTAGATGAGTCTACATTTATGACATATAAGGCTTTCCTTGCCC
>CAYRAK010000109.1:0-5765 GCA_964422215.1 uncultured Clostridia bacterium
CATTTTTTTAACAAATTCTCTTTATTTTTCTGAATAAACCGAAAAAATTTGTCAAATAAATTTTTTTATTTTTTAGCTTTCAACGAACAGTTCTTTGTGAGTAACAAGGCAGTTAAAACCGGTATATTTTTTCTAAAAAATAGTAAGGAGAATATCAAATTTTATGAAACACAAAATCATCGTCTATTTTTTAATATTTTTAATAATTCGAATGAGTGCGAACTCTTGACATAGATATTTTTAAGTTAATACTTAAGATTGCATAAAAGAGGCTTATAATAAGGAGAAGGTATGTTCTGGAGAATATTAGGAATAGTTAGTTTGGCATGGGGTATATTGGTTTTTTTCATTTTAAGCACCACTCCCCTTCCAGGTTCACAACCTCAGGTTACTATCTCCCCCAGTGCGGAGTTTACAATTTACATTCTTTCCTTTAGCTGGCTTATATCTTCTTCTTTGGTAAAAGTAGGTCTTATTTTAAAAAGACATTGGGTTAGAGTAAGTATAATAAGTTGTGTGTGTTTTATATTTTTGCTTATAAATATGGGACTTGTTCAGGCTCAAATAGGAGATATCTCTCCACCTTCAAAGACTCCTGGTTATCCATACAATTTGGTAGTAGGTTGGTTTGTGAGCTGGTTTTGGATAGATACACTTTTAATAATGATTGCCCTTATGGAGTGGATAAGAAAAAGGCAGATGTTGGAATAAAAAAGAAAAAGGGTTTGAAAAGAGCTTGTTTGATTTTTAGCAGATAGTAATTATAATAAAGTTACATCGACATAACATATTAATAATAATTTTTAGAAAAAGGGGAAAGGAAATGCCTCTTTATAGATACGAATGCAAAGATTGCGGAGAAGAATTTACTGCCTTAACCACTTTAGGGAAAGAAAACGAGACAAAATGTAAAAAATGTGGAAGCCTTAACGTGAAAAAGCTTCTTCCCCGCTCCTTTGTTGGGAGAACAAGCGAGGGAGTGGTAGCAGGAACAGGAGGTTGTTCAACTTGTACCTCCTCAAGTTGTAGTAGTTGCAATAGATGAATTTGAGGAAAAGCAGGGTAATATAAATGAGTTTGTGGGCAGGGAGGTTCAAAGAAAAAATACATTTTTTAGCAAAAAAGTTTACCTACTCTGCTAGTCTAGAGAAAAGGCTTTTAAGCTATGACATCCAGGGAAGTATAGCTCACACTCGGATGCTGGCAAAGTGTGGAATTATTTCTGAAGAAGAAGCAAACAGGATCATAAAATCTTTAAGGGAAATTGAAAAGGATATTAAGGAAGGAAGGATTGATCTCTCTCAGAAAGAAGATGTTCATATGGCGGTTGAGGAAGAACTTATAAAAAGAGAAAGGGAAGTAGGGGAGAAGCTTCACACTGCGCGTTCTAGAAATGATCAGATAGCTCTTGATGAAAGACTTTACTTGAGGGACGAGATTGGAGAAATTTGCAAGTTAATTAAAAATTTTCAGATAACTCTTTTAAAAATTGCTGAAAACACAACCAAGGTGATTATTCCCGGTTTTACTCACCTTCAATATGCTCAACCGATATCTTTTGCCCAACACATTTTAGCCTATTTCTGGATGCTTCAACGAGATAAGGAACGTTTTCTTGATTGTCTGAAAAGGGTAAATATTTGTCCTCTAGGAGTAGGAGCAATAGCAGGAACTTCTCTTCCTATTGATAGAGAATATGTTGCAAAACTTTTAGATTTTCCAAAAATTACTGAAAATAGTGTAGATACGGTAAGTGATAGAGATTATATAATTGAATTTTTAAGCTGTTCCAGCATTATGATGATGCATATATCTCGCCTCTGTGAAGATCTTGTTCTTTGGTCCTCTCCCTTTTTTTCTTTTGTTGAGATTTCAGATTCCTTTACAACTGGTTCCAGTCTTATGCCTCAAAAGAAAAACCCGGATGTGGCAGAACTTATAAGAGGTAAAACAGGAAAAGTTTATGGAGCTCTTTTATCTCTTCTTACAACAATGAAAGCTCTTCCTTTGTCCTACAACAGGGATATGCAGGAAGATAAGGCACCTTTATTTCAAACAATAGATGAGATTAAACTGATTCTTAAAATCCTAAAAACTATGGTGGAAAATATAAAAGTAAACTCTGATATGATGCGAAAAAAAGCAGAAGAGGGATTTTTTGCTGCAACTGATCTTGTAGAGTATCTTGTAAGAAAAGGTGTTCCCTTCCGTAGCGCCCATGAAAAAATTGGAAAGATGGTAAGATACTGCCTGGAGAGGGGTAAAAATTTTAAAAGTCTTAGTTTGGAGGAGTATAAAAGATTTTCTCCCCTCTTTGACGAAGATGTAAAGGAAAATATCGATTTAAGATACTGTGTAGAAAATAAGGAATCTTTAGGAGGGACAGGTAAAAATAGTCTAAGAGAGCAAATAAAGAATGCTAAAAGAAAGCTGGAGAATGATAAATGAGACATTTTTATTATAAAGAAGGCGAGCTTTTCTGTGAGAAATTGGCTGTTAAGGAGATTGCAAAAGAAGTGGGAACCCCTTTTTATCTTTATAGCTACAGAAGCATTGTTGATAATTTTGACCGTATAAAAAAAGCCTTTGCACCTTCTCATCCCTTGATATGCTATTCTCTTAAGGCTAACTCTAACCTTACTTTGTGCAAAATTCTTGCAAGCTATGGAGCAGGGGCGGATATAGTATCTGGAGGGGAGCTTTACCAGGCTCTTCAGGCAGGTTTTCCTCCTGAGAAGATAGTGTATGCCGGAGTAGGAAAAACTTCTCAGGAAATTGAATACGCTCTTAAGGAAAATATTCTTCTTTTCAATGTTGAATCAGAAAATGAACTAAAAAGTATTGCTGAAATAGCCTCAAGTGTCGGAAAAAAAGCAAAAGTTTCCTTGAGGGTTAATCTTGATATTGATCCTAAAACCCATCACTATATAACCACTGGAAAAAAAGAAAATAAGTTTGGTATTTTCCTTTCTCAAGCTGAAAAGTTGTATAGGAAGATGCTAAATATGAAAAGTATTGAGGTGAAGGGTATTCATACACATATTGGATCTCAAATTACGAATATAAGACCCTATCTTGAAGCTGTAAAAAAGCTGGTTCAATTTATAGACAAGTTAAAAGAGTATGGAATAAATCTTAGCTATCTTAATATGGGAGGAGGATTTGGAATAAGCTATAGGAAAGAGGAAAAAGAATTATCTATTGAGAGTCTTTCCCGTAGTATCTTACCTTTAATTCCTAGGGGGATAAAACTCATCTTGGAGCCAGGGAGATACATCGTAGGACCTGCTGGTGCTCTTATAACAAGGCTTATTTACAAAAAAGTAGGGGATAGAAAAAAATTTTTTATTGTAGATGCTGGCATGAATGACCTTATAAGGGTTCCTCTTTATCAGGCGTACCATGAGATTATTCCAGTAAAAGAATCAACTGCCTCTTTAGTAGAAGCTGATGTAGTGGGTCCTGTGTGTGAGTCTGCAGACTTTTTTGCTGAGGAGAAAATTCTTCCCTCCATCAAAGAAGGTGATCTTCTAGCTATTTTAGATACAGGAGCTTACGGATTTTCTATGAGCTCCAATTACAATGGAAGATGTAAAGTAGCAGAGGTTTTGGTAAAAGATGATAGATGGTGGCTTATAAGAGAGAGAGAAAGTTTTGATAACTTTCTCTGGGGGCAAAGAATTCCTGTAAGCTCTTACCTTTACAAAAATGTTTCTTTTCTAAAAAGAGGCCTTTTAAGGGTGGATTTCTGGAAAATGGAGGGAAGCGGAAATGATTTTGTGCTTATAGATAACCGAGGGGAGAATATAAAAGAGAGAGGAAAGTTTGCTCGCAAAATTTGTCAGAGAAAAAAAGGAATAGGAGCAGATGGTCTCATTCTTATCGAAGAGTCAGAAGATGCTGATTTTACAATGCGCATTTTTAATCCTGATGGCTCAGAGGCAGAGATGTGTGGAAATGGAGCAAGATGTGCTGCTCGATTTTCCTTTTTAAAGGGAATTTCCGGAAAAAAGTGCACTTTTAAAACTCTTGCTGGAAAAATTGAAGCTGAGGTGAATGGAAATAAGGTGAAAGTTAAAATGAGCAATCCTTCGGAGTTTATGAAGGATGTGAAGTTAAACATTGACAATAAGGAGTATAAAGGGCATTATATAAATACAGGTGTGCCCCATTTTGTTCTATTTTGCAAAGATATTGATAAAGTTTCTGTAAAGGAACTTGGATATAAGATAAGATTTCATAAATTTTTCCAATCGGAAGGAACCAATGTAGATTTTGCAGAGATTAAAGATGAAAAGGTTTTCTCAAGAACTTATGAAAGAGGAGTGGAAGATGAGACCTTAGGTTGTGGAACCGGGGCTGTTGCCTCAGCACTTGTAAGCTCTATCCTCTATGAATTTTCTTCCCCTGTAATTGTAAAAATGAAAGGTGGAGAGGTTAGGATTTGGTTTGAAAAAGAGGGGGAAGGTTTTAAAAATATTTTTCTTGAGGGAGAAGCAAATATTGTATATAAAGGGCATTTAAACTTAAAGGGAGGAGATTATGTTTAAAGGGTGTTTTGTAGCTATAGTTACCCCTTTTAGAAAAGGGGAAATTGATGAGGAAAACTTCAGAGGACTTATTCAATTTCAATTGGAAAAAGGCATAGACGGAATAGTTCCCTGCGGAACTACAGGAGAATCTCCCACTTTATCCTACGAGGAGCACAAAAGGATAATCAGAATAACGGTAGAGGAAGTGAAGGGAAGAGTACCTGTGATTGCTGGGACTGGATCTAATTGTACCAAGGAAGCTGAGGAGCTCACTGTTTATGCAAAGGAGGTGGGTGCTGATGCAGCACTTGTTATAACTCCCTATTATAACAAACCTACTCAAAAGGGTTTGGAGGAGCATTACAGGAAATTAGAGAAGATAGGACTTCCTATAATAATTTACAATGTGCCCTCTCGTACCGGAGTTAACATATCAGCATCTACGGTGAGTAAATTAAGCCAGCTTAAAAATATAGTGGGCATAAAAGAAGCATCAGGAGATATGGACCAAATATCAAGTATTATTGCATCCTCCTCTTCTGACTTTGTTGTTTTATCTGGAAACGACTCTCATACCCTTCCCATTTTATCTTTGGGAGGAGTGGGAGTTATTTCAGTGATTGCTAATATTTTACCTGCGGAGATGACTGAACTTGTGAGAGCTTGGCTTGGAGGAGATTATAATAGAGCAAAGGAACTTCATTACAAACTTTTTCCCTTGTTTAAGGGGATGTTTATGGAGACAAATCCCCTTCCTATAAAAACAGCTATGGCCAAGATGAAAATGATCCCCAGAGAATGGAGACTTCCTCTAGGGGAGATGGAGAAAGAAAATGAGGAAAAACTGGAGGAACTTCTTAAAAAGTATAATTTGATTTGAATTTTACATAAGTTTACTATGTGCATATAGGAGTTAAAAGTGGTAAAGATTCTTACAATTTCAACTCATTGTAGAGTTGAATTTTTAGATATAACTTCTCAGGTTGAAAAGGTAGTGGAAGAATCTGGGGTTAAAAATGGTATATGTATTGTATTTATACCTCATACAACGGCAGCAGTTACCATAAATGAAGGTGCTGATCCTAGTGTTCGCCGAGATATAATAGCTCAGTTGGATAAAATTATTCCCTCAAGTGGTGATTATGAGCATATGGAAGGAAACTCCCCTGCTCATATAAAAGCATCTCTTGTAGGTTCTTCGGAGGTTATATTTATTGAAGGAGGAAAACTTTC
>CAYRAK010000110.1:0-5744 GCA_964422215.1 uncultured Clostridia bacterium
ATATCCCACTTCTGGCTCAGCATTTTCTCAAAAAATACACCAGCATTCATGGAAAGAGGATAAAGGGTATCTCTCATGAGGTGATGGATGAACTTTGTGACTATAACTGGCCAGGCAATGTAAGGGAACTGGAAAATATAATAGAAAGAGCAGTTATTCTTTCAGATAAAGAAGTTATTTTTTCAGAGGATCTTCCTCTTCGTTTTCGCTCAGCTACACCCCAAAGGAAATTGTCTCTTTCCTCTATTGAAGAGATGGAAAAGAAACTAATCCTTGATGCCCTTAAAGCTACTGGAGGAAATCAAAGTAAAGCCGCAAAAATTCTTGGAATTCATCGTAACACCTTACGCCGTAAACTGGAAAAATACGATATTGAATTTTAATTTTGCTTTTTTAGAAGAAAATCCTATTTTACCTTGACGCTAGTTATGCTCTCAAGAGCGTATACAGAACCATCATAACAGGTGATATATAAAAATCCTCTTCCCTCAGCAGGAGTACATTTTATTCTTTTTTCAAAACTATTGTTCCATCTTTCATCGCCTGTATTTTTTTCTAAAGCATATACTTTACCATCTGAGGAGCACACATAAATTATATTTCCTGTAATGAGAGGAGTAGTGTCAACTGGGGCTCCGGTATCAAATCGCCATTTAACCTCCCCGGTTTTTACATCAAGAGCATAAAGAAAGTGGTCCCAGGAGCCTATATAAAGAGTTTCTCCTGATCTTGCTGGAGAAGATGAAAAAGGTCCTCCAGCCCGGAATTGCCACTTTAATTTGCCATTTCTTACATCAAGAGCATAAAGAAAGTGGTCCCAGGAGCCTATATACACAACATTATCTGTTACCAAGGGAGATGAGGATATATTTCCTTTGGTTGCATATTTCCACTTTAATGTACCATTTTGAGCATTCAGAGCATAAATTTGATAATTTCCTGCTCCTACTACCAGAGTATTGTCCAGAACACCAGGAGCAGCATCTACCCACCCTCCAGTTTTGTAAGACCACTTGAGTTTGCCAATTTGAGCATCAAAAGCATAGATTTTTCCATCTGAACACCCCACATACACCTGTCCCTTATGTACAACCGGAGATGAGTATACACTATCTTCTAAAAAGTAGCTCCAGTTTATCCTTTCGTTTTTTGTATTTATAACATAGACATACCCGCCTTTTGTAGTCACATATACAAAATCTTTATATAATGCAGGCGTAGAATAAATTTTACCTTTTGTTTGAAATTTCCATATAAGTTCTCCATTTAAACTATCTAATACATAAAGATAATCCTGAGAACCTATATATAGTCTATTTTTTTCTATTTCCATAACAGGTGAAGAGACTATAGGACCTTTTGTGGAAAATTCCCATCCTGTAATAAATGGTGGCTCAACAGAGAAAGATACCATTTTGATACTTTCCTTTGGAATTTCAACCATTCCGTAATCTGTTTCAATGTAAAATTTATAGATGAAGCCTGAGATTTTATCTTCGTTTTTCATTATAAGGGTATCTTGATTTTCATCTTCATTTGAAAATATAACGGCACTGATTCTCTCTGCACTGACTGCCACCAATGAATAGTCCGTTTCTACTTCGACTTTTGTAATTTCACCGGCAATCCTGTCACCATTTTTCATAAACAAAGTATCTGCAAAAGACGATACAGAAAGGATTAATATTGTTGCCATTTCTAAAAATAAAAAAAGCTTATTAAACATTTTTAGTCTCCAGATAAGGTTTATTCAGATATTTCTATTTTTTCAAATTCTACCATTCCCGCATAATCTATACTGACTTTCTCTATCCTGGGAGAAAAAACGGTTATTTTTTGAGTATGAAAAAGAGGAATACAAGGGATGTCCTGTTGAACAATCTTTTGAGCAACCTGATACAGTCTTGTTCGTTCTACATTGTCAGAAACTTGTCTTGCTCTCTCCAGAATTTCTTGAAAAAATCTGCTCTGGTAAAAACTCCAATTAGCATTCCCGGGTTGATCAAGAGTTTGCGAGCCAAGGAGAGGATAAAGGAAATTGTCTGGGTCAGGAAAATCTGCTTCCCATCCTGTAAGAGCCATATCATGTTCACCTCTTTCGCACCCTTCTAGGTAACTTCGCCAATCTTTTATCACTATCTGTACATCTATACCTATTTTAGCTAGATCATCTTTTATTTGCTCTGCTATTTTATCTGGTTCTGAAAGATAAGAAGTTGAAGTGTCAGGTATCCAAAGATTAAGGGTGGAAACTTTTGGTTTTGTTTTTTCTAAGAGTTCCTGAGCTTTTTCGCGGCTGTGCTTGTATTTTTGAACATCCGGATTATATCCCCAAAGATTTGGGGGAATCAAGTTATAAGCTACCACCTTTTCCGGATATAATTTCTCCTTAAGTTTTTCTCTATTAATAGCTCTACACACCGCTTCACGTACTTTTAATCTACTTAAAGGGCTTTTTCTCATATTCAAGGCAAGATATGTAATATCAAGAGAGAGACTTTTAATGAATTTTACTCTATCAGTTAATAAGGCTACTTGGGGGATTGTAGAGAGGTCTTTTAATTGAGTAATTTGTATCTCTCCATCTAAAAGAACTTGTATTCTCTGTAATTCATCAAAAATGGGACGAAATACAAGAAGACTCAAAGAAGGCATATCTTTCCAGTAATTCTTATTTACTTCCAATACAACCTCATTATTTTCTCCCCAGGTTAACAGTTTAAAGGGTCCTGTTCCTGATGGATGCCAGTAGAAATTGTCTCCATATTTTTTCACAGCCTCTGAACTAACTATCATTGCTGCAGGAGTTGTTAAAGAATAAATGAAGGGGGAGTATGAAGTTTTCAAAGTAAACTTTATCGTATACTCGTCCACAATCTGGATTTTGTCAATTACTGATCCAAAAATATATCTTCCATAGTAGCAATTTTCTTCATAAAAGGGATTATCAGGATTTAGCTGTCGTTCAAAGGAAAAAGCTACAGATTCTGCGTTAAAAGAAGTTCCATCATGAAACTTTATTCCTTTTCTAAGGTGAAATATCCATTCTTTATTTTGCTTTTTAGTTTCCCAGGAAGTTGCCAGGCAAGGTTCAATCTCTTTGCGTTCAGGCAGGTATTGTACCAGGGTTTGATAAATCGCCTTGCATACCTGTTGAGATTGCCTGTCTACAGCCAGATGAGGATCTAAGGTAGTAATTTGGGAGTCTATACCAAAAACAAGATTTTTTCCTTGTGTAAGATTAACAGTATATCCTATTGAAGTCAAAAATATTACAAGACTAAAAGTAACGGTTAAAATAACCTTACCTTTTCTAAACATACTTAATTTACACATAATTAAACTCCTCTTGCTTTCTTTTTGCTTTGTTTAAAGCTTGCTTACTATGCCATACATTTCAAAAATGTCAACTTAGTATAGCTGAGATTAGGACAGTTTTTCCTCTTACTCAAAAATTTATAAAGCAATCATTGTACCAAACTTTTCTTATCCTTATTACACTTACCTGAATAAGTTTTTAAACAGATGTTAAAGATAAAAAACAGTAAGAGCAAAAAGTTGCACAAAAATAATACATCAAATAAGCACCATAGTTATGCAAAGCAAATTAGGTGTTTTTATGTCTTCATTTGATATGTATGGTAGATACACTCTTAGATTTATTTTGTGTTTTTTCTGCTTTATGGCACAAAAATTGCACCACTAGATGAGTGAATCGAAAAATAGAAGAAAAGAGAAAAAAATGCAAAAAATTCAAAGGCAAAAGAGGAGAAAAGGAACGATAAAGAGCTTCTCTCTATTTTTCTGTAGCGGATTATTTATTGTTCTGTGTTTTACTATAAATGGCTTATCTACCTATCACGATGTGTATGAGTGGAAAGAAGGAAACTGGATATTAGTAACAGGTGCTGGTGTTCCTGAAGTAAGTTCTTTAATTGGCGGACAAAATATTCAAGTTGGAGATGTTACTATTTGGAATGCTGATGAAAACTTATATGTTAAATATCAAACTTATAGTCCCTGGTATATGACGGGAACTCATCTTTATGTGGGAAAAGAGCTTCCTTCCTCAGCGGCTCCTGGAAAATTTCCCTATAAGTATGAAAATTTGGGTGGTTTTGATCAATACACATACACTATTCCTTTATCTGATTTGAATGTAGCACCTGGAGATTGGCTTTATATTTTAGCTCATGCAGTAGTTATAAATGCTGAAACAGGTCAGAGTGAAACAGCATGGAAAGAAGGAACTGATTTTGGGAGAAATGGATGGGCTATGTACAATGAATATCAGGTTCAGTTTCTTAAAGCTAAACTTCGCTCTGAAAATCCTGACTTTAAGCGATACAGGTTTTCTTCTTCCCGCCTTGCTGGAACTTCTAGGTATTTTAATCCCAAAGCAGATAATCCAAGTCAATTTTCAATAAGAAATGTGGTGAATTATTACGGTAATTCAAATAATCCGAATAACTCGGATTCCAACTTCAATGATCCAGACCCACCAAATAATCCAAGAAATAATCCAACAGCAGGTGGTCTCTGGATAAAAGCCTGGATCAGTGAAACTGAACTTTTCTGGGATGTCTTTAGACCTGGCTCCTATATGGGAAAAGTTTTTATTATAGGAATTGAATCCAATGGATCGGTACAGTTACTTTTAGGATCAGGAATAATTCAGATTCCATACTTTGATCCTGCAACTGGTAATATTGCTGGGTGGGAACCCTGGCAGCAACCATCTACTCCAGAGAATATGGTGGAGGATAAGAAAAGAATTAAAAGTTTGCTTGCTGATAAGAATAACCGGGGTACACCCCCCGATACCATCAATATAAATTATTGGTGGTATGAAAGTAGTGAAAAGCCTGACCCTGTTGAGTGGGACAAGGCTAAAGAATCTGTTCCGTCGCAGGATAATGTTGGGGTAGCTCCTGACCAGTGGAAACGAGCTTCAGATATGAATGGTCAGGTACTTTTTATCCGGGATGGGTATGAGGAGGGTAGGTATCTTACATTCTTTGAAAATATTAAGGTGGAAAGGTCTGATTCTGAGGGAGAATACGTAGAAGAGTTTAGCATCTGTATTGCTCCCGGTTTATAAAAAATATGGAAAAAATACAACAAATACACTAAAATGAAAGGAGGTGAAAAACAATGAAAAAGATAGTGATTTTGACGATGATGGTTTTTCTTGCAGGGTTGGTCATAACACCTTTGGCAAGCGCAACGTACCATCAGGTTTATGCGTGGGATGAAGAGACAGGCGCATGGAGGCCTGCTTCGCATGTAGAGGCTGAGATGTATTCTCAAACATCAGATGGAGACACCTATCAGTGGCAGTCAGCTGAAGGTGCTAATCCCGGCACTTCACCTTATCAGGAACCTGAACCTCATGCACCAGTACAGTTTGACATCATCAATCATGCACATGTTTTCCCATGGATTGATGCAGAGATTACCGAGACTCATCTGACCTGGGATATATTCCGACCCGGAGATTATATGGCCAAAGCCTTTATTCTCCAGTTTATGGCAAACTGTCCTGTTCAGGTGCATTTAGGAGCTGGCACCTGGGAAATACCTGTTGAATTTGTGGGCGGAAAAGAAAATGGTCATATAGAGATGGGTGAGTTTACCAAACCTGAAACAGGTGATGTGGCTGATGTTGAGATAGGAAATAAGGTAAGAGAGTATAGTTTACTTGGCAAAGACGATGTGTCAGGTACACCGCCAGATGAAATTGA